>CAJUQN010000066.1 GCA_910588625.1 uncultured Oscillospiraceae bacterium | reverse complement strand
ATTTCTGCCAGGAGGTGGCCCAGTCCTCTTCCCGCAGGGAGACGGTCTGGGGCTCATACTCCTCCAGCCCCGCCAGGTATTGGCGCAGCTGCTTTTGCCCCTCCTCGTTGTCCGGGACGTAGAACTTCACCCGGCTGGCCCCCTTCATGCGCCGGGTCAGATCTTCGTCCACATAGTCCCAATATTGGCGGTTCTGCTCCAAAAAGCGGAGAAAATCCCCCTCTTCCTCCACCACCAGCCCGGCCATGCCGTTGGCGGTGAGGATATCACATACCCGGTCCAGCCGTTCCGCCGGGACGGGAAGAGTGACTTCCAGCCACAATTCGCTCATACGTATTCCCTCATTTGACCTTGATCTGCTTCACGCTGTCCAGCCGGATCAGCTTCTCGCATTCGTTCTTCTTTCCCGCGTTGGCCAACACCAGCGCCCAGCTCTCGTCGGCGTCCAGGATCTTGCACTCCTTGCCCACCAAGTCTCCGTCGCCAGCTTCCACTGTGAGGGTGACGGTGTTTCCCACCTGTTTCCTCATCTGCTCCCCCAGCCCCGCGGTCCGGACGGCGCCGATGCCGTTGTCCCGTAAAATGCGCTCCAACCGGCTCACCTTGCCCATGAGGGTAAGCACCATGATAAACGCGAAGAGTCCAAAATATTCCATCGTCCGGCCCCCCTCAGTTCAGCTCCAGGGGAGAGCGGCGCGCCGCCTCCCCATCCTTGAGGAAGGTGATGGTACTGATGGAGGACAGCGGGATGAGCCGCACCTCGTTTTTCTGGGGCTTCTTCTGGTTGACCACCACCTCCACGTTGGCCCAGGCCCCGTCGAAGTCCCGGATGACGCACCACTCGTGGACGACGGGCATCCCATCGTCCTCATAGAAGGTGAGCTTCACCCGCCTGCCCTGGGCCTGTTCCAGAAGCCGGGTCACCGGCGGCTTCACCGGGTTTCCCTTCTCGTCCACCCCGTCCTGGAGCAGATAATCGCAGCTCACCTCCAGGATCTGGGCCATGCGCACGATCTTGTCCGTCTCCGGATAGGCCGCGCCGGACTCCCAGCGGCTCACCGCCTGCCGGGTCACGTCCAGCCTTTCCGCCAGCTGCTCCTGGGTCAGGTTCTTGGCCCTGCGGGCCTCCGCCAGTTTGTTTGCTAAACTCATCATATCACCTCAACGATCAAAAGATGCTCTCAGCATACCAAAAACGCTCCATTTGACCAGCGTTTTCCCGTTTCAAAATGTAACGTTTGAGTTGCATCGAAGCGCTGAGCCGCCGTGAGCAGCGCGGATGGAGCGAAGAGTGACATCATATGGGGGATTTTACCCCCCAATTCGCGCCGTCAGCTCCTTCAACGTCACCTCATAGGCCTCCCGCTCATAGGGCAGGACGGGCAGGGCTTCAGGCAGCTCCCACTCCTTGACGGCAAAAATGCGTTTGATGAGGAAATCCACAAAATCCGGGTTCTTCACCAGCACCGGGCCTGTGATATGGGTGGCCAGCACATTGCCGGACAAATACCCCTCCGGACCCTTTTCCTCCTCGTTGCCAAAGCCAAGGCTCAGCCTGTCGAACAGGGGGGGCGCGTCCTCGGTCATAGAGCACTTATTCATAAACCCCACCACCGCGCCCTCCCACAGGGTGGTGTGGGCGATTACATCCTCCGGAGCCCGCTGGTTCGTCTCCACCGTGGCAAAGTCCGCCAGACCCAAGCCGGACCACATCTTGCTCTCAACGTCAGTGATGGATATGCCCAACATCTCCATCGCGTTGCCGGTGAACAGCACCACGGCCCCCCGGTCAATGGCGGCTTTCAGCGCCGCCTTGTGGGGAAGCAGGGCGGTGAGCGCCGCCTTCTGGGTACGCTCCGTGCCCGCGCCCATGTAAATAAAGTCGGCATGCTCAAAATCCGGCATATCCTCAAACAGGGCGGTCTGGACCGCGACGGACACCCCCATGGCCTCCAAATGGCGGCGGAGCACCATAACGTTTGCATACTCCCCATACAGGGACATACAGTCAGGATAAAGGTGCAAAATGGTCAATTCCATATGATTCCCTTCCTCATCAAAGCACGTTTTGTCGTCGTGCAAAAAGCGTTTGACTCCAACCACGTCCGTGGCGAATTAAAGTTCTTTTAACTTACTTTTTCTTTCAAGAAAAAGTAAGTTAATCCCGCTCTACGTGGGCCAGTATCTTGTCCCGGTCAGAGAAGCAGGTGACGACATACACGTCCTCGTCCCCGTTCTCCTTCAAAAAGTCCGCCGCCGTGCGGATGTCCTCGCCCACCTCGATCTTATCCGCCGGGATGTGGGAATATTTGAACCGCACTGCCAAATCGTTGCAGTATTTCCCGTACAGCATCACCTTCTGGACGTGTCCGCAGTTCAGCCGGTCGAAGTCGATGTCCCACAGCCAGCTGGTCTCCCCAGTAAAGTACTTCCGGCTGATGGCGTCCACAATGACCAGCACCGTGCAGGGCTTGTCCGTATCCGCGATGTAGCCCAGGTTGGTGTCGTAAGCCACCGAGTTCTCGTGCTTGGAGGTCAGCAGGGTCCCCTTGTGGCTCCCTAAACGGAAGGTAACCATGCGCCCATTTTTCAACATATAGTTATTGATGATCCCAGCCATCGCGGCCTTGTCCACCCCCGCCAGGGAGCAAACCGACCACGCCGCCAGAATGTTATAGACGTTGTAAATGCTCTTGAAGGCCAGAGAAATTTCTGTTTCCCCGTTGATGGTCAGCTTGCCGCCCTTCAAATCCAGCGCGGTGACGGTAAAGTCGGTCTCATGCCGCTGATGCCCGCAGGAAGGGCATGAATAGTGCCCGATATGGGCGTAGTGATAACAGGAGTACTCCATCCGCCCCTTGCACACCGGGCAGCGCAGCCCGTCATGGTACACGCCTTGGTGCTCACGGGTGTCGGCCGAGCGCTCGTCCAGCCCGAACCACTTCACCTTGTCCGGCTCGTGGTCCCTGGCAAAGCAGGACACCAGCGGGTCGTCGGCGTTGAGCACCAGTGTGGTCTCCGGGAAAATAGCGGGCTTGATGGCGTCGAATACCCATTCAGGATGTCCGTTGCGGGTCAGCTGATCCCGATACAGGTTGGTGATGACGAAATGGGTCGGATGGAAAAATTGGAACGTGTGTCGGGCATAGCGCTCATCACTCTCCAGCAGCAGCACATCCCCACGCATTTTGCCGCCAAGAGAGCAGTTGGACAGGATCAGGGTGGCGACCCCCTCGATCTGGTTGGAGCCCTCCTTGTTGTACACCACCGTTTTTCCCGACGCAGACAAAATGGCGGCGATCATCTCCACCGTAGAGGTCTTGCCGTTGGACCCGGTGACGGCGATGATGCGGGAGGGCAGCTTCACCCGCCCCAGCACGTTGGGGCACACCTTGAGGGCAATTTGCCCCGGCAGGGAGCTGCCCTTGCCGATGAGCCCGCCGGCGAACCGCAGAACCTTGCACACCACAATGGCCAGAAATAATCTCATGTTTATGCTTCCTCTCACAGTCGTTTGAATGGGAAGAACAAATACAGCTGTCCGCCCTCCGCCGGGCGGCGGCAGTCCTGAACCGCCCCGGCCAGGGCAAGGCCCCGGCGCTCCAGTTCGTCCAGCCCCGCCTGGAACGCGGCCCCATAATCTCCCTTCACTTTCACCCGAAGGCAGGCAAATGCGGGCAGCGTCCATTTTGTCCAGCCCTCCGGCGGCTCCATATGGGCTGGGACCTGCACTCCCGCCAAATACAATCCCCGGCTAAACCCGTCCGTCCAGGGCAGAAATTGACGGGACAGATCGCTCATCGCACCCCAGACCCCCACGGGGGCGCCGTTTTCATCCCGCAGGGCCAGCGGTTCCACCTCGCCAAAGCGGGCATTGGCTTTCTCCCATAGCGCGGCAGCAGGGTTGTGACCGGGCTTTGCCTCGCCCTCCATTCCGATGACAGAAACGGCGGGCAGTTCACAAGTCACAATCTCCATAGCGCTAACCCCTTTCCAGATAAATCATCAGGGCAGTAATATCTGCCGGGGACACCCCGGACACCCGGGACGCCTGCCCCAGGTTCAGCGGGCGTATTTTGTTCAGCTTCTGCCTGGCCTCCAGCCGCAGGCCCTGGATGGACAAGTAATCCACGTCAGGGGGGAGGGGCTTGTCCTCCAGCTTGCGCATTTCCTCCACCTGCCGGTTCTGACGGTCGATGTAGCCCTGATACTTCACAGAAATTTCCACCTGTTCCGTGATTTTTTCAGTGAGCGCGGGCCTTTCCCCATCAAATGGGGCCAGATCTCCATAGCCTATCCGGGGACGGCGGAGCAGGTCCAACAGCCGCGCTCCGTGGGGGCAGGGGGGCTCGCCCTTGTCCTCCAGCAGCGCGTCCAGTGCTGGGGATGGAGCCACACCGGCGTGCTCTAAGCGCTTGATCTCCCTGTCCACAGCGGCGTATTTCGCCTCAATCTGTTCCAGACGCTCCCCGCTTACCAGCCCCACCCGGTGGCCGTAAGCCGCCAGCCGCCGGTCGGCGTTGTCCTGGCGGTGAATGAGCCGGTACTCCGTCCGGGAGGTCATCATACGGTAAGGCTCATTGGTACCCTTGGTCACCAAATCGTCAATGAGCACGCCGGCATAGCCGTCCCCCCGGGTCAAAATCAGCGGCGGTTCGCCCTTGACCTTCAGCGCGGCGTTGATGCCCGCAATCAGCCCCTGGGCAGCGGCCTCTTCATAGCCAGAGGAGCCGTTGAACTGCCCCGCGCCGTACAGGCCGGATACTTTTTTGCACTCCAGCGTGGGTAAAAGCTCCGTTGGATCCACGCAGTCGTACTCGATGGCGTAGGCACACCGGGTCATTTCCGCCTGCTCCAGACCGGGGATGGTGTGAAGCATTTCCACTTGCACCTCTTCCGGCAGGGAGGAGGAAAACCCCTGAATATATAGCTCCTCGGTGTTCAGCCCCATGGGTTCGATAAAGAGCTGGTGCCGGGGCTTTTCGGAAAAGCGCACCACCTTGTCCTCAATGGAGGGGCAGTAGCGCGGTCCCACACCCTCGATGACCCCGGAGAACAGGGGGGAGCGGTGGAGATTATCCCGGATGACTTTGTGGGTGGCCTCGTTGGTATAGGTCAGGTAGCACACCGCCTGGTTGTCCGGCGGAGTCTCCGTGGTGAAGGAGAAGGGAACCGGCACGTCGTCCCCCGGCTGTATCTCCATTTGGGAGAAGTCCACGCTCCGGCGGTTCACCCGCGGAGGTGTACCCGTTTTGAACCGGCGGATGGACAGGCCCAGCCCCACCAGGCACTGCGTCAGCGGCAGAGCCGCCGCCATGCCATCCGGACCGGAGGAGCGGGTGACCTCGCCCACAATCGTCCGCCCGCCTAAATAGGTTCCCGTAGCGACGACCGCCGCTTTGACGGCATAGGTGGCCCCTGTAACCGTGCGCACGGCGCGCACAGCGCCGTTTTTCGTCAAAACCTCTGTTACTTCCGCTTGTTTCACCCACAAATTGTCCTGCAATTCCAGGGTGTGCTTCATGACCTCCTGATAGCGGCGGCGGTCCGCCTGGGCCCGCAAGGACCAGACCGCCGGACCCTTGCCGCGGTTGAGCATTCGGTATTGGATGCAGGCTTTGTCGGCGGCGCGGGCCATCTCGCCGCCCAGGGCGTCGATCTCGCGCACTAAATGGCCCTTTCCAGTCCCGCCGATGGCCGGATTGCAGGGCATATTGCCAACCGCGTCTAAATTGATGGTGAAGCACACTGTCCTCAGGCCCATCCGGGCCGAGGCCAAGGCCGCTTCGATGCCGGCGTGGCCAGCGCCGATGACGGCGATGTCAAATTGTCCGGCGTCATAGTGCATGACGCGGCCTCCTTTCATCCCCTGTGGTGGGAGAAGGGCCCGCCCTCCGGGGGGTCACTTTCTCTCGCGCGAGAGAAAGTGACCAAAGAGCGCGCTTAGGGGATATCCCTCCGAATGGACACGGCCCAAAGGGCGGGCCGTGTCCATAGTCGGGATTCCCCCTAAGAACCCCCATTTTACGGGAGAGCTCGATTCGGTTGGTTGATGACCGCTTTCCGGCGCGTGCGGCCTTCGACGCTGGCGCCTCAAGTTGTGCTGCCGCCGGTGTTGGGTCATTGAGAATCGGGTTGAACTTATTGTTGCGCCTGAGCGGGTGGCGCTACTGCTTCCGGTGCGTGTGGCGGCGCTCCCCTATTCGTACGTTGTTAATTGCAACAGCCCCGCCCTCAGACCCTCCGCAGACGACGCCGTAAAGCCTCAGTGGATGCTCTCAGCTTTTCAGCGTCACCACCGCTAATTCCGGACGGTTAAATATCCGGAATCCTTTGAAAGGCACAGTATTATTTCCCAACCCTCGGGAAACAAAAAGCGTACTGTCTCCCACCGTATATATCCCAGACGTCCACTTGGGGAAAAAGTGTCTGTTGGTCCCCACCAAACCGCCCAAAAAAGGCAGACGCACAATCCCCCCGTGCCCGTGGCCGGACATGACAAAATCATACCCCGCGTCGGCATATTCCCCAAAGCGGTCGTTGCGGTGTGCCAGCAGAAGCGTAAACAGTCCCGGCGTTTGTTGTCCAATCTGGGCAAAAAGCGCCTCCGGGGTCATCTGGTCGGCGTAACCGTTGGGGTCATCCACCCCGGCCAGCACCATTTGGGAGCCGTTCCGCTCCAAAACCTCAAACTGGTTGGACAGCGGCCTCACCCCGCACTGGAACAGTACGTTTTTCAGCTCCTTCACCGCCCCCGTCCCAAGAGACCACTCGTGGTTGCCCGTGACGTAGTAAGACGGCGCAATAGCCGCAAGGCCCTTTGCCAAGGCCGGGATCATCTCCATCTGCCCCTCCTGGTCGATGACGTCCCCGGTGACCACGATGAGGTCCGGCTTCTGCTCCCGTACCAATGCCAAAAGCTCCTCGTTGCCCTCCCCGTACTCGTGCCCGTGGAGGTCGGACAGTTGGACGATTTTATAACCGTCAAATCCCTCCGGCAGACGGTCCAAAACCGCCTCGGTCTGGGTTACCTGGAGTCCCCAGCACTGCCACTGAAACCAGGCCCAGCCGCCCAGCGCCGCCACCAGCAGACCAACCACCCAGCGCAGTGGATGGCGGCGCCTTTTTCCCGGCTGGCGGGCCCTTCCGTTCCGCTCAGTCGTCGTCATGGAGGTAGTAGGGCCGCATTAGGCTCTTGTGCTGGGTGGAGTCCTTCTGTCGGTCGGAGCGCAGCGGCGCCTCGATGGGACGGGGCCGGTCGTCCCGGCGGCGCTTCTTTTTGCCAGACAGAGAAGGCGGCAGCACAGGCTCTTTCGCCGGCCGGGCGGGAGCGCCCTGTTTCTTCCCCTGTCTTCGCAGCTTCTGCTGGGACTGCTTCGGGGCTTTCTCCTGCTTTTTCTGCGGCTCACTCTTGCGCTGGCTCTGAGGCTGGACCTGCGCCGGGGGCCGGGACGCGGGGCGCCGGGGGGCCAGCAGCCGGGCGGTGGCGTCCATGATGACATCCGAATCCAGCGGATTGGGCTTATAAAAGTCGGTGGCGGGTACAGCGGGGGCATCCGGGAGGGTATCTTGTATCCGTCCCTGTCGCACCCCCCGCCCAATGGGTTTATCCCGCGGCGGCGGCTCGTCTTTCAGGACGGGGGCCGCAGCCTCCACCGGGGCTTCCTGGGCGCCCGCCTTTTTGCTGCGGCGCTTTTTCTTTTTGGGCGCGTCGGTCTCCTCTGCGGGGGCAGTCTGCACCGGGGCCTTCGCTTGCGCGGCGGCTTTTTTGCCCTCCTCGGCGCGGGCCTTGTTCGACTCGTCTTTCTGACGGCGCTTTTCCTTCGCCGCGGCGCGGGCCTCTGCGTCCTCAGCGTTCACCACCCGGCCCCGCTTGTCCTTCTGGGGCGGGTCGAAATTCTCCATGGGGTAGGGATGACCCGCCACCACCGGGATGGGCTTGCCTAACAGCTTTTCGATGGCCTTCAGCTCGTCCTTTTCGTCGAACTGGCAGAAGGAAATGGCCTCGCCCTCATGCCCGGCGCGGCCCGTGCGGCCGATGCGGTGCACATAGGTCTCCGGCACGTCGGGCAGGTTGTAGTTGAACACAAAGGGCAGCTGCTCGATGTCAATGCCCCGGGCGGCGATATCGGTGGCCGCCAGCACCCGCACACGCCCTGCCTTGAAGTCGTTCAGCGCCTGGACCCGCGCGGTCTGGCTCTTGTTGCCGTGGATGGCGGCGGCGGAAATGCCCCGCTTCACCAAATCCTGAGCGATGCGGTTCGCCCCGTGCTTGGTCCGGGAGAACACCAGCGCAGAGGAAATTTTCCGCTCCTCCATCAAATAGGCCAGCAGCTTGGTCTTGTTGGACTTATCCACATAGTATAGGGATTGCCGGATGACCTCCACTGGAGAGGAAACCGGATCCACGGCCACCCGCGCGTAATCGTGGAGCAAGCCATTGACCAGCCCCATGACCTCTGGGGGCATGGTGGCGGAGAAAAACAACGTCTGCTTTTTCTCCGGCAAGAGCTTCAACACCCGCTTCACATCGTGGATAAACCCCATATCCAGCATCCGGTCGGCCTCGTCCAGGACAAAAATTTCGATACGGGACAGGTCAACCAACCCCTGACCATGCAAGTCCAGCAAGCGGCCCGGGGTGGCCACCAGGATATCCAAGCCCTTGTTGATGGCGTTCACCTGGGGCTGCTGCCCCACACCGCCGAAAATGACTGCGGAGCGCAAGGGCAGATTCCGCCCGTAGGCCACGAAGGAGTCCTGAATCTGAATCGCCAGTTCTCTGGTAGGGGTGAGAATGAGCGCCCGGATGGCGCGGGGCTTGGGCGTCCGCCCGCTGAGGCGCTGTAAAATGGGGGTGGCAAAGGCGCAGGTCTTACCCGTACCCGTCTGGGCGCAGCCCAGCACATCCCGGCCTGCCAGGGCAGGGGGGATGGCCTTGCGCTGGATGGGGGTGGGGTCGGTGTAGCCCTCCTGGGTCAGGGCCTTGAGGATGGGGGCGGCAAGCCCCAAGTCGCGAAAATTCATATTCCTTTCTACGTCCTATCTGAATCAATCTGTTGTCATGCTTCGCCTGTTCACAACGGCTCCGCACTTACTGCCAGAGCTTTCTTCACTGCTTCCACCGTGCCCGCCAGGCTCTGGCCCCCAGCCGGGACGGTGATGTGGGCACACCGTTCATACAACGGGGCCCGGTATTGGTACACGTCTGCCAGGGTCTGGCCGGGGGAGAGGGCGATGCCTCGGGATTCCAGATTGTGGATGCGCCCCGCCACCTCCTCCAGTGACAGCTGGAGGTAAACCACCGTGCCCAGCCGCCGCATATGAGTAATGGACTCCTCCCGGCACACACAGCTCCCGCCAGGGGCCACGACGGTATAGCGGCAGTCCAGGGTCTGAATGGCGTTCCGTTCCAAGTCCAGAAAGCGCTCCACGCCCTGGGTGTCGATGAGCTTTTGGAGCAGCGCGCCCTCCCGCTCCTGGATGAGCAGGTCCACGTCCAGGAAGCGCAGGCCCAGAGCCTTGGCCAGCACCACGCCCACGGTGCTCTTACCCGAGCCCGGCATCCCAATCAGGATTATGTTGTCCATTCCCGCGCCCCCTCAACCGCTCTCCGCCTGGGTTTCCAAATGACCGCAGACAGTACAATTATAGTATTATACCAAAAAAAAGCGGCTGTAGCAAGGCTATTGTTGGCCGGTCCCTTTATAAACTATAATCTCAGTAACACTGTAAAAAAGGTACCTATCCCCAAGGGGATGGGTACCTTTTTACCCTATGTATTACGCCGGGCTCACCAATGCCCCTCCTCACTGCGCATATGGGTGGAGCGGTTTCCGATCTGGATGTTGTACAGCGTGCGGGTCAGCTCAGTGAGTTCCCGCTCATTCAACTGGGCAAACAAAAAGCCGTAGCGGAACTTTCCCGGCTGGTACTCCGTAACCCGGATGATCTCGCCCACGAACTCCATAGGGGCATAGTCCAGCAGCTTCACCTTCAGACGCAGGACCTCGTCCTCGGCGTGGAGGTACTCCGACTCAATGCAGGCCCCGCCGGTGCTGATGTCCACCAAGGTACACTCCTCGGGATGGCTAAAGGTCTCATCCGTCCGGTAATACATGGCCACGGGTATGCCCATCTGGAGCCGAAAGTCGCGGCGGTGCTCCGGCATGGCCTTGACCTTCACGTCCTTCAACCGGCATACCAGACGAGTGGACTCCTGGACGACGCCCTTGAGGAAGAACTGGGCCATGGACTCGCTGACCCCGCGAATGGTCGCCGACGACCCCACCTCACGGACCTGTAAGGACAGCCCGCCGGGCAGGCGCTCCAGAGTCACTGTGGTGTCTCCAGCGGTGTAGCCGGACAGGCGGCCGGTCAGGATGTGCCGGCCCTCGTTGGTCTCCAGGTCAAGGGTCATGCCGTTATACAGCTCAGGGAGTGCCCCTGCGGACTCCTCCTCGGTCTCCCCCAGCCCGTAATCATCACCGGAGCGGCCGAACAAGGATGAAAAAAAGCCCATGGTATCCCACCTCTCAATCTACTACAAATTATAAACGCTCACAGCGGCAAATGTCAATACCTCACAGACTTCTCATGGAAGGTTGTAATTTGCGGAATTTTACGGTATAATAAGCGCAAGCATCTGAGGAGGTGGGCCGTTGAAACCGAATATTTTGGTCGTCTGCGGTCCCACTGCTTCGGGGAAAACCGCCCTGGCGGTGGCGCTGGCCCAGCGCTTCAGCGGGGAGGTGGTGTCTGCGGACTCCATGCAGGTCTACCGGCGGATGAATGTGGGCACTGCCAAGCCGGCGGCGGAGGAGATGGAGGGAATCCCACACCATATGCTGGACGTGGCGGACCCGGAGGAGAACTACTCCGTGGCCCGGTACGTGCAGGACGCGGCGCCTGTTGTGGATGACATTTTGGCCCGTGGAAAGCTCCCCATTATAGCGGGGGGGACGGGGCTCTATATTGACAACCTCATCGCCGGACGGGAGTTTGCCCCCTTTCAGCCGGACAGTGGATTACGGGAGACGCTTCAGCAGCGGGCCCGGGAGGAGGGATTGCCCGCCCTGCGCGCCCAGCTGGAGCAGGTGGACCCGGACGCCGCCGCAAAAATTCACCCCAACGACGAAAAACGCATCGTGCGGGCGCTGGAGGTATTCCTCTCCACCGGCAAGACCATCACCCAGCACGACCGGGAGAGCCAGGAGGCGCCAGACCGCTATACGCCCCTCACAATTGCCCTCAACTTCCGGAAGCGGCCCGATTTATGGGCGCGCATTGACCGCCGGGTGGACGAGATGATGGAACACGGTTTGGAGCGGGAGGTGCGCCAGCTGTTGGCGGACGGCGTGCCCCAGAGCTGCACCGCCATGCAGGCCATCGGCTACAAGGAGCTGGCCGCCGCCATTTTGGAGGGCCGTCCGGTGGCCGAGGGGGCGGAGGAGGTTAAGCTGCATTCGCGGCAGTACGCCAAGCGCCAGCTGACCTGGTTCCGGCGCAACAAACAAGCCTATTGGTTTGAATGGGAAAAAATTCCTGATTTTTCCGCCGCCCTCGCCTTTTCGACAAAACTTATCACGGAACATGGATTACAATAAATGCGCTCGAATTAAAAAATAGAGGAGTGCATTTACATGAGTCTTACATCCACCGTATCCGTCGCCAAGCAGCCCAACGTTCAAGATGCCTTTTTGTGCGCCGCCCGCCGCCTCGCCGCCAGAGTCACTGTGTTTTTGATGAACGGCTATCAAATGCGGGGCGTCATCACCGCATTTGACCCGTATGTGGTGGTGGTCATGTCCGACGGCAAACAGCAGGTCATTTACAAACACGCCATTTCCACCATAGCTCCCGAACATCCGGTAGAATTGGAACCGTAACAAGCACGCGGCCACAACGCCCACCCCGAGCCGAACGGTCCACACACACAGGCGCAGTCCATCAGGCGCACCAACGCACAGTGCCTAGACACCGGCGGCAGCGCAAATAGAGGCACCGCGTCGAAAGCCGCACGCGCCGGTAAGGATTCGACCCAAAGCACCGTATCGGGCTCTCCCGTAAAAGGGGGGTACATAGGGGGTCCTCCCCCTATGCGCGCTCTTTGGTTACTTTCTCTCGCGTGAGAGAAAGTAACCCCCCCCGGAGGGTTCGGCCACAGAGAAAGAAAGGGACCCCATGAAGGAAAGCACCGTCGCAACCAAAGTAATGATAGCTATCCTATGCTTAGGAGTAGCTATCTACCTAGCCATCTACTTCGCGCAAGGCTGGAAAGAGGACATCGTAACGACATACGCCTATTCCTACTCGCTGGACGTGGGCCACGAGGCCCGGGGCATCCTGGTCCGTACCGAGACCCCCCTGATCGGCTCCGGCGGCTATATGGACCAAATTGTAGACGAGGGCGCCAAAGCCGCCAAAGGCGAAGCCGTCGCCCTCCTCTACAGCGACCCCTCCGCCCTTACCACCCGCCAGTCCATCCGCTCCCTGGAGGCGGAGATCGAACAGCTCCAATACGCCTACAGCTCCGGCACCCAGAATACTGACGCCGCCCGGCTGGACGAGCAGGTCATCAACTCCATTGTTTCCCTGCGCTCCCTGGCCGCCAAGGGCGACCTGACCAATCTGGACGACTCCGCCCTCAACCTGCGCTCTATGGTGTTCAAGCGCGACTATACTTATGGCAACACCGACGCTGCCAGCCAGCTGTCCCAGCTCATTACGGACAAGCAGGCTCAATTGGCGGAGCTGAACCGCTCCTTAAATCAAGTATCCACCATGGTGTACGCCACCGCCTCCGGCGTCTGGTCTGCCGGGGTGGATGGCTGGGAGGGTGTGGTCACCCCCGCTATGCTGGACGAGCTCACTGCCAGCTCTCTGGCCGCCCTGCTGGAAGAAAAGCACACCCCTGACGACATGGCTGTGGGCAAGCTGGTCACCGATTCCACCTGGTATTTCGCCGCCCTGCTGGACGGTACCGACACCGGCTTGCAGTCCGACTGGACCTATACGCTCAACTTTTCCGGCGACTATTATGGCAGCGTTGATATGACCCTGGAGCGCATCGCCTTGGCGGACGACCAAACCCTGGCCATTTTTTCCTGCCGCTCCCACCTGTCGGATACCGCTATGCTCCGTATCCAGACCGTTGATGTGGTCACCCGCGAGCTGGAGGGCATCCGCATTCCACGCAAGGCTCTGCGGGTGGAGACGGAGGACGTCGCCAACGACGACGGCACCATCAGCCAGGTGAACCATTACAAGGTGTTTACTGTGGTGCGCTCCCAGGCGGAGGAGCAGGAGGTGGAGGTGCTGTATACCGACGACACCTATTACCTGGTGCGCCCGATTGACGGGGCCGCCGCCAGCCGGCTGCGCCCGGGGGACGAGATCATCCTGAACTCCTCCGGCATTTTCGACGGAAAGGTGGTCCGGTGAGTTCCTTTTTCTTGAGAGAAAAAGGAACCGAAAAAGAGCTTTCGCCCGCTTCCTCCCGGTTGCGAAACGATTTGCCTGCGCCCGGTAACGGCGCCTTTATTTAGGATTGGAGACTGTGTAATATGGATCTGCGGGAAAACATCAAAAAGATTCGCGCGGGACTGGACAAGGCCGCGCTGGACGCGGGCCGGGACCCGGCGTCCGTCACCCTGCTGGCCGCCACCAAGACCCAGACCTCGGACACCATCCGCGCCGCCATCGCCGCTGGAATCACCGTGTGCGGGGAAAACCGGGTGCAGGAGCTCACCGCCCACCTGGAGGACAACGCCTATGAGGGCGCGGCCATCCACTTCATCGGCCACCTTCAGACCAACAAGGTCAAGTATGTGGTGGGTAAGGTGGACCTGATCCACTCAGTATCCTCCGAAAAGCTCCTTCGTGCCATTGCCGCCCAGGCGGTGAAGGTGGGCGTGACCCAGGACATCCTGCTGGAGATCAATCTGGCGGGGGAGGAATCCAAGTCCGGCTTTCCTCCGGACGAAGCCCTGCCCGCCGCCAGATTGTCGGCGGAATTGGACGGCGTATGCCTCCGGGGCCTGATGTGCATCCCACCTGCCGCCGAAAAAGTGGGGGATAACCTCCCATATTTTCAAAAATTAAGTCA
Source organism: uncultured Oscillospiraceae bacterium (assembly GCA_910588625.1). GTDB lineage: Bacteria > Bacillota > Clostridia > Oscillospirales > Oscillospiraceae > Enterenecus. The sequence goes on along the minus strand of CAJUQN010000066.1, from coordinate 1,668 downwards.
GTTGGCTGTTGACATAACGCGGGAAATGATGGATAATAGTATAGATATGGACGTGCTTTCTATGGGGATGAGCGGCGATTGGCCTGACGCTGTCGCCGCAGGCTCCACCTGCATCCGCGTGGGTTCGGCCCTGTTTGGACCCCGCCCGCCTATGTCATTACGGAAGGACTGACCGCTTGCCCCTTCCTTTATTCACGTTTGAAGGGAGAACGTCTATATGAGCTTATTCGATGAACTCAAGCGTCTGGCCCGCCCCTATGAGGACGAGGAGGATGATGAATACGAGGAGGATTTCACCCCGGTGAGCAACCTCCGCGAGGTCCCCCGTGACCGTGACCGCGGCGACCGGGAGCGCAGCAGCGTCAGCCGCCGCAGCGACAACGTGGTGAGCATCCACACTACCACTCAGCTCCAGGTGGTGCTGGTCAGTCCCACCCGGTTTGAAAACGCCTCCGAGATTGCCGACCACCTGCGGGACAAGCGCACCGTGGTGCTCAACCTGGAGCAGACCGATAAGAACATCGCCCGCCGCCTCATTGATTTTCTGTCCGGCGTGGCCTACGCCAACGAGGGCACCATCAAAAAGGTGGCCTTGTCCACGTATATCATCACCCCCTATAACGTGGAGATTTTGGGCGATCTCATCGACGAGCTGGAAAACAACGGCTTGTATTTCTGACGTAAAGGGGATTTAACGCTATGATGACTCCGCAGGAGGTGGCCAGCCACTCCTTTGCCAAGGCCACGCTGGGCGGCTATAACCTGGCCATGGTGGACGAGTTTCTGGACGCGCTCACCGAAGACTATACCGCGCTGTACAACGAAAACGCCATTTTGAAGAACAAGCTGAAGGTGCTCTCTGACACGGTGGAGGAGTACCGCGCCACCGAGGCCACCATGCGCAAGACTCTGCTGGCCGCTCAGAAGATGGCCGACGATCTGGTGGAGGACGCCAAAAAGAAGCAGGCCGACATGGTCACCGAGGCGGAGCATGACGTGCAGGCCAGAGTGGACGAGCTGAAAAAGCAGGTAGCCGCTGAGGAATACCGTCTCCAGAAGGCGCAGGAGTCCACCGCCGCCTATGTGCGCAAGCTGGCCCAGGCCCATGATGAGGAGATGCTGTTCCTGTCCAATCTGGGGCAGCTGGTGCCGCCGGAGGCCGCTGCCGCGGTGGCGAGCGATCCTTCCGCTGAGATCAAGGCCGCGCTGGACGCTCAGGCCCGTCAGGAGGAAGAGGAGCAGCAGCCCGTTAATCGCATTGTGGCCGTAGGGCCGGACGACGATGTGCCGCCTATGCCGGAGGGAGTCATACCCCAGGAGGGCGGGGCGCTTACGCCGGAGGAGGAGTTCGCGCTGGACCCGGACGCCACCCGGCGGTATACTGATTTGCAGTTCGGGAAGGATTATCAGATCAAATAAGAAAAGCCCGCACGGTTTCAACCGCGCGGGCTTTTTTGTGTCTATTCTCCGTTTATCCCGTCCTGATAGCCATAGCAGCACATCAATTTCCCACACACACGGGTAAGGTCCTCCATCCCCCTGAGAAACAGGCAAAAATCCGGGTCAGTGTCCGGGTCCAAGCCAGTCCTTTCGCAGATCCGGCTGCGCGCCTGGTATATTACTTCTGAAAAACAATCTAGAAAAAAGATGCAGAAAGTGGTAAAATAG
>CAJUQN010000065.1 GCA_910588625.1 uncultured Oscillospiraceae bacterium | reverse complement strand
TTCCATGCTGTCTATTTTACCACTTTCTGCATCTTTTTTCTAGATTGTTTTTCAGAAGTAATAATCACCTCTTTCTTTTTCCTTACAATGTCATTATCAGTAAAGCAGATAATAGTTTCAATGAATTTGCGATAGTTGGTTGATTTCAAAACACAACTGGTCAAAAATCCGTTCTGAGTTCTTAATATGAATAGCGACAGAGAGTTCTCCCTGCCGCAGCGAACAGAATGGGACGGTCTGCAAGCTGTCGGCATGGTAACTGCAGCGATCAGCAAAAATGATGAAACCACAACAGATACCCGGTATTTTCTCTCTTCTGTTACCGATGTGGAGCGTTTTGCCTATGCGGTACGCAAGCACTGGGCTATCGAAAACCAGCTCCACTGGCGCCTGGATGTCATTTTTGCCGAGGACGCATCCCGAGCCCGCAAAGATATGTCCCCCCTCAACTTGAACGTTTTGCGCAAAACCGCTCTGGCCCTTTGCAAGAACGCTGATTTTGGCCGCAGGCTCAGTATCCAGAAAAAGCGCTTTGCCGCTGCCTTGAATCCTCAGCGTCTCCTTGATATCCTGTTCGCCTAATTTCAATTGCTGTTGCCCTGTTCCCAGGTATGAAAAGGGGCGGCCTCAGCCGCCCCCGTTTTGATTCGGTTGCTCCTTCTTGGGCAGGCGTCCGCCCCGGATCAGCTGTAAGGTGTCCGCCAGGGTCTCCACCTCCTGCACCTCCATCAGCTCGCCGATGAGTCGGTTGGATAGCAGGAACCCTTCCGGGGTAAAATGCCAACGGCGGCCCGTCTGCACCGCCCATCCCTTCTGCTCAAATTCGGACAGCTTGACGGCGATGGGGTCAAAGTTCATATAATATTCCCGGCGGTACTCCCATTCCTCAATGCCGTGGGTGGTGCGCAGGCGGAGCATCAGGTATTCATTGCCACGCTCCCGGCGGGGGATCTCGTCCATCTCATCCACCAGCCTGCCATCCCCCAGCACGCCCCGGATATAGCCCTCCAGATCCCGGACGAAGGAGTAACGGCACCCGCCAAAATCGGAGTGGGCCGCAGCCCCCAGGCCCACATAGGGCCGCCCCATCCAGTATTTCAGGTTGTGACGGGACTGACAGCCGGTTTTGGAGAAGTTGGAGATCTCATACTGCTCAAAGCCCGCCTGGGCCAGCCGCTTCACCGTCCAAAGGTAGCGCTCCGCCTGCTCGTCGTCGCTGGGGAGCTTCTCTCCTTCCGCCACGCGCTTGGCAAGGGATGTGCCCTCCTCCACCGTCAGGCCGTAACAGGACAGATGCTCCGGCTCCAGGGAGAGCGCCGCCTCCACCGAAGCGTGCCAGGTCTTGTCTGTCTGGCCGGGAAGGCCGTAGATCAGATCGAGATTGATGTTTTTGATCTTGGCATTTCGGGCTGCCTTGACGGCGTCCTCTACCTGCTGATAGGTGTGGGGGCGGTGGACGGCGCACAATTCCCGGTCACAAGAGGACTGCATCCCCATGGAGAGGCGGTTCACACCTGCCCGACGCAGGCGCTTGAGCATCTTCTCGTTCACGCTGTCCGGGTTGGCCTCCAGGGTAAATTCCACGTCCTTGGACAGGCTGAAGCGTTTCTTCACCACGGCGATCAGCTCCAGAAGGCGCTTTTCTCCGTACCAGGTTGGGGTTCCGCCGCCGATATAGACGCTGTTCACCACCTGTCTTTTGGCCCGGGGAGCGGTCTCCAAAATTTGCTGGAGCAATGCCTTTTGATAGTCGTCCATCCGGTCGTCTTGACCCGCCAGGGAGTAGAAATCACAGTAATCACACTTGCTCCGGCAGAACGGGATGTGCAGATAAAGGCCCAGTGAGTTTTCCATGGTCGTCCCCCTCAACGGCTTCGCGAACAGCGCTTGCCCTCAGTATAATGGGCATTATACCCTATTTTTGTCTGAGATTCAATCCCCCTTGTTTTGACAAAATCTCGGTTTCAAAAAATCACCGCCGCGAAATATAATATTAATAATTATATTTCGTGATTTTTATATTGACGTTTTGAATTGTTAGTATTATACTATACCTATGAAAGGTGGTGTTCCTATGGAACAGGCATTATATCGAGATCCCTTTGACAGTCTCCCCCGCCGCAAACCACGGCCAGTGGAGCAGGGGCGGGACCCTTACGACGGATTACGCCCCTGGTCGGCCATCACCCATGGAGTGGGCGCGGTATTGGGGGTGATCGCCACGGTGGTGCTGGTTGTGGGCGCGGTCCGGCTGGGCGACGCGTGGAAGACCGTGTCTTTCGCCATCTATGGGCTGTCTATGACAGCGCTGTATACCGCGTCTACCCTGTATCATTGTATCAATACGACCATACCCAGGCGGATTGCCCTGCGGAAATTGGACCACACCTCTATCTATTTTCTCATCGCTGGGTCCTATACGCCAGTCTGCCTTATCGCGCTGCGGGGGGCCTGGGGGTGGTCCCTATTCGGCATCATCTGGGCGCTGGCCATCGCGGGGCTTATCATGAGTCTGACTTGGATCAACTGCCCCAGGGTGGTCACCTCCACCATCTATATCGCCATGGGCTGGCTGGCGGTGTTTGCCATCTACCCGCTGTGGCAGGTGCTGGGCTTCCAGGGCGTGGCCTGGCTGTTGGCGGGGGGTATTTTATACACCGTGGGCGGGGTACTGTATGCCCTCAAATGGCCGGGGCGAGACAATCCCCGGTTTGGGTGCCACGAGGTGTTTCATATGTTTATCCTGCTGGGGTCCATCGCCCACTTCGTCATGATGTGTCGGATTTTGCTGCCGCTGTGAACTCACAAAATATCCGCTCAGGCATTTCGTCTGAGCGGGATATTTTTTATCTTTATAGAACAATCACAGATCGAGCCGCATATAAATCGAGGATTCCATGGGGCTGTCGTTATAACTCTCGATCTCATAGAATCCGTGCTTTTTATACATATGGAGGGCATTTTCCAGGAACGGGAGCGTATCCAGCAGTATATGGGAATATCCGATCTCCTTCGCGTCCTCTATGATTTTTTGGACCAGCTGCTCCCCGATCTGCTTTCCTTGGAATTCCGACCTGACATAAAGACGCTTCATCTCACAGTTTTCTCCGTCTATCTTCCGTAGTCCGATGCAACCTGCCAGCGCCCCCTGCCAATAGGCCAGGTACAGCCGGCCGGCTGGAGTCCCGTATTTTGCCTCCAAGTGGTCGATTTCATCTTCGTAGTGTTGGATATCAAGATATTGACGAAACATACTGTCCCCAGCCACCAGCATATCTGTATATTCCGCGAACAGCGCGGACACATCCCTCCGATGGGCGTAGGCCGGGATGATCTCCAGATCGGGCAGGGCCTCCATGGTGCCCACACAGCGGTTGATGGGGGTGCTCATGGCGTAGAATTTCTCCTCATAGTCGGTCATAACACCCTGGACGCCGTGCTCATGAAGGTTGCGGGTTACTTCTGATAAAGTAAAGCCCACCTTGGGGAACTGGAACAGAGACCATTCGAACAGGTCGTGGTTATCGGTCTTGAAGTGGATTTGACCACCTTCCTTGAGGACCCGTCGATAGCCGCGGAGAAAATTCACATGGGTGAGGCGGCGGCGGGAATGCTTCACAGACGGCCAGGGATCGCAGAAATTGATGTAGATAAGGTCTACCTCCCCAGGGGCAAAGTATTGGTCCAGGGCGGCAACATCGCCGTCGATGAAAAAAACGTTGGTCAGGCCCAGGGCTTGGCAACGCTCCATGGCGATGACCATGGCATCGGGGACGCGCTCTATGGCTACGTAAAGGTCCTCGGGGTGGGCGGCAGCGGTTTCGGCGGTGAAGCGGCCTTTGCCGCAGCCTAACTCTAAGCGGAGCTTGGCCGCATCCGGCTTGCGCTTGCGCCAGTGGCCTTTTTCCGCTGTGGGGGTCTGGATCAACAGAGCGCCACAGGCGTCCATCCGGGGGAGCAGGTTTTTCTTCTTTCTCATCCGCATAGGAGTTCACCTCGTTTTTTTTCCTGCGTATCATACCATAACCTCTTGCAAAGCGCAAGAAAATCAGGTATAATAACTTAACCCGAAGTCGTTGTGGTTTTGGAAAGCATCGGATTAGAGCAAATTCAATGGCTGTGTGTAGTGTAGAGTCGTGTGTCTGCTTTGGGAACACAGGCAGGTCCGGGCAAAAATTTCATATCCGGGTGTTGCGCAGGGGGAGCGCGCCTACTTTGGGAGCAGGAGACCCGCGTTCGGGCCGCAGACCCCGGAAAGCCCAGAACGCCTTGGGGCGCTTGGGCTGACAACGCTTTCCCCCTCGCCGGGAACTGGTCAAAAACCGGCGCTGACCACATGTTTGACCACAGTTAGAAAATCCATAGCCGGGTGTAGCGCGCTTGCGTTGGGAGCACACGCACTCCCACCATAAATTTCATATCGGGGTGTTGCGCAGTTGGTAGCGCGCCTGCTTTGGGAGCAGGAGGCCCGGGGTTCGAGTCCCCGCACTCCGACCAACTTAATAGGGTGAAAATGTTATCTTGCCCGTCAAGCCAGTGTTTTCAACGCCTACACGGCCTTCGGATGGCAAAATCCGAAGGCCGTGAAAAATTACTATCAATCCCTGACTGGGGGGACTTGAACTCACACCCCCAGCGTTCTCATGAAGTGCCCTTTTTGAATTCCTCTGTGAATGCCGCTTTTCACTTAAAGTGCCTTTTGAAAATCGGAGCTGTCGATAGGTTCTGATTTGACGTTTTTAGTTCTTGAGCAAGCTGGCGCCCTTTCTCAATTTCAAAAAGGGCGCTACCCTTTGCAACCTAGACACTAACGCAGATGTATAGTGTTGACTCGATGGTCCCCTCAAAAGTGAAGTACATAAGTTCTTGTTTTTCATCCAGAGGAAAAGGGTGGCAATTGACCACAGTTTTCTGGCGATACAATCACATAGCAAGTACCAAAGGCCGCCGTCTTTCACACGAAAGACAGCGGCCTTTTTTTGTTGTCCTAGTCCATGCCGAAGGAGCCTTTCAGTGGAACTGCTTATGAGCAAAGTCCCAAATGATAATAAACTGATAACTCGGCGCTGTGCTCATGGCTATTCCCGCCAAGGTGTGGTATGGTGTGGCGCTGCAAGGGAGGTGACGAAAATGCGTGAATTGTTAAAGGACCTGTATTTTGGAAACATCGTACCCTCGGCAAGACAGATAACACGCAGAAAATCATTGACGGCGGATGAATCGCAGCCAGAAAAGATATTCGTGCATATCCGACTCAGAACAGAGTGCGCCCCGGTCCATCCGTGGAACGGGGCGCATTTCATGCCTGATCCAAACAATGACAAAGGAGAAAGACCGATATGATTATGAAAGCAGTTCTCAGCAACAAGGCCCACCCGGAATATGGGCAGGCCACCGTCTCCTTCCCTATCCCAGATAATGAATACGACCACACCATCGAACTACTGGCAAAGATGATCGTCGGCTCCCCCAATACCAGCGACTGTCGGGTGGATAGTTTGAACAGCAAGTACCCCGTCCTCAACCGGCTGACGGCGCAGAACGTCAATGTTGACGAGCTGAATTACCTGGCCAAGCGTCTGGACAGCTTCTGCCAGGGAGAGGATGTCCAATTTGAGGCTATGGCCAGCAGGCTGTGCCTGTCCGACATCAAGGACTTCATCAACCTCACCTTCTGCTGCCAGCAGGCCACGGTGATCACCGACTTTTCCAACCTGGAGCGATTGGGAAAAGAACACAGCCTGACGGTCAACGGCGGCTCGATGCCCTCCGATGAGTACGACAAGGTGGATGGCCGGGCGGTGGCCCTGGACCTGATCCAGAGCGGCGCCGGGGTGGTCACGCCTTACGGCGTGGTATACGACAACGGCATGAAGCTGGAACAGATCTATAAAGGGTGGTACTTTCCGGCGTATCTTCACAGGCCGCCACAATTAATGGTCCAGATCAACTCCGGACCTCACGGTGAAACCTCCGGATTCCTCTATTTGCCCTGTCCCCACAAACAGATCTCAAGGACACTGGAGCGGGCCGGGGGCGGCACGGAGGGCTTCCAGATGAAAATCGTCATGGACGAGCTGCCCCCGCAGGTGTCCGCTGTGGTCAACCTCACCTGTGATGGCCTTGATGACCTCAACGAACTGTGCCGGGTCATTGAGCCGCTGGACACGGAACAGCGGAAAAAGCTGGGTGCGGTAATGCTGCTGGCCCAGCCCAAATATGCCAGCGAGGTGCGCCAGCTAGCAGAAAACCTGGACCAATTTGCCTTCGTACCCAAATCAGACAGCCCGGAGGCGGACTGCGCCCTCACCGAGCTGGGTTACGTGGCCTACCACGGCAGCCTCACTCTGGAGGAACTGATGGCTGATGATCCCGCGGAGCAGTACCGGCAGGAGATGGGGGGCTGGCTTGATGGATATCTTCCTTTCCAGAGGAGAGCGAGATCCTGAGATCCGCATCCGCTTCCCTGTTGAGCCGGGTGCGTCCGTAAGGGCAGAGTGACGCCTGCCCGCGGAGCTGTTGAAATCCCACCTTGAGCAAGTGGTGGACAAGGTATCACGCGGTGGTCAATCCACGGGGAGAAGGAGGCCCACACAGACCACACAACGCAACCCATCATCCCCCGTCTAACCCTGAAAGGGAAACCGGAGGGCGACCATAGCATGACGGAGTACACGGGCCGGTACGAGCTTCACGGACGGCGGCGTGGAGGGATGAAAAGATGTGCATGAGGATGAAAGCTATACTGCCTGCTTGACAGCCAGAGATTGGGCCCAGACAGTGCCCCCGGCGTATGGAAGCTAAACCCGCCGGCGCTCCTGACAAAGTTAGTGTTCGGCTCTATCTTTGCAGATACCCGGAGTGAATCCAGCCACGGGAAAGTGGAAAATGGCGAACGTCACATACCGACAGCACATCACGCTCGTTTCAGCAGTTCTAAACGGAGATTGCTCTAAAGCGGAGCGCCGCCCAGATGCGGCTATGGGAGCTATGAGAAAAGCGGCCCTGAAAATCCGCCAAGGCAACGGAGCTGTCATAGTAGTCTGAGGACCCTGTTGGGATAGAGAAACGCCGCGTCTGCGTCGTATTCAGTTTTCATTTATTCTTTCTCAATGCTGTGTGCTGGTGGCTGGGCTGGCAGGGTTCCGGGCGGCATATCAAGGCTCTTTCCCTCAAAAGTAGTAAATTGGTAGTAAATTCAGCTTGAAATCCTGCTTGTATGCCCGTAAATCAAGGCTTTTTTGAGATAATCAACCATTTTGGTATAAAATTTAACGCGCCGGGGCCTTGAAAATTTTCTTGACAAACAATGCACGATTGTATATAATTCATAAAATGTTCATACTTTAATGCTTTTATTCAAAAAAGCAAAGGAGGCCCCTATGGAGGAAAACATCACCCCCTCCCAGGAGTTGGAGGAAAAGGCCCAAAGGCTGTTGGAGGAGAAGGAAGCGGAGTCCCGCACCCGGACCTACACCGGTCCCATGGGCGTGGCCATCACCATTCTGCTGGGTCTGTGGACGGCGTTCCAGCTCTATTTCAGCACTATTGGCCTTATCAGTGCCGTCAACCTGCGGGCCATCCACTGTATTTTCCTGCTGGCGTTCACCTTCCTATTGTACCCTACCTATAAAAAGGAAAAACGTGTGCGGAAGTTTCCCCCGATTTGGGACGTGGCCCTCATTGTGTTGTCCATCGGCGCCTTCGGCTATCTGATCCTGAACTATACCCGCATCGCCCAGAACGGTGGCCGAGTCACCGATTTTGAGCTGCTGATCGCTGGCGTGGCTCTGGTGCTGGCCTTTGAGGCCGCCCGCCGGGCCTCAGGTAATTTGGCTATCCTGGCGGCCATTTTCCTGGCCTACAACTGGTTCGGAAAGTACATCCCCGGCAAGCTGGGCCACAACGGTTTTACCCTGAAACGGGTACTGTCCACCCAGTTCTGGGGTACCCAGGGTCTGTTGGGAACCGGCATCGGCGTGTCCGCCACCTACATTTTCCTGTTCGTGGTGTTTGGCGCCTTTTTGAAGTACAGCGGCTTCTCCAAATTCATCAACGACTTCTCCCTGACCCTGGTGGGCCAGACCCCCGGCGGTCCCGCCAAGGTGGCGGTGCTGGCCTCCGCCCTCATGGGCATGATCAATGGCTCGGCCATCGCCAACGTGGCCACCACCGGTACCATCACCATCCCGCTGATGAAGCAGACCGGCTACAAAAAGGAGTTTGCCGGGGCGGTGGAGGCGGTGGCCTCCACCGGCGGGCAGTTCTGCCCCCCCATCATGGGCGCAGTGGGTTTCGTCATGGCGGAGTTTTTGAACCTGAGTTATACCTATGTCATGCTTGCCGCCATCGTCCCCGCATTCCTGTATTATTTAGGTCTGCTGTTTGCCGTCCACTTTGAGGCCAAGCGCCTGGGCCTGTCCGGCTTGTCCAAGGAGAACATCCCGGATGCCATGAAGGTGCTCAAGGAGCAGGGCCATCTGGTCATCCCCCTGGTGGTGCTGATTGCCATGATGTTTATGGGCTACACCCCTCTGTTTGCCGCCGTGGTTGCCATCGCCGCCACCATTCTGGCCAGCTGGCTGAGGAAAGAGACCCGCATGACCTGGGACAAGATCGTGGCCGCCTGTGTGGAGGGCGCCAAGGGCGCCGTTTCTGTGGGCGTGTGCTGTGTCATCATCGGCGTCATCATCGGCACCGTGACCCTCACCAGCCTGGGATTGAACATGGGATATTTGATTCTCTCCGTGGTGGAAAATACCAACATCTACGTTACCGGCGCCCTGGTGATGATTATGTCCACTATCCTGGGCATGGGCGTGCCCGGTGTGGCCGCCTACGTCATCGTCCAGGCGGTGGCCGTCCCCGTGTTGCTCGAGGTGAACGTGCTCCCCATTTCTGCCCATATGTTCTGCCTGATCTACGCCTGTCTGTCCAACATCACCCCGCCTGTGGCTATGAGCAGCTACGTCGCTTCCGGGATTGCCGGGTCCAACCAGACCAAGACCGGCCTGTTGTCAGTGCGCCTGGGCCTGATCGGCTTCCTGATCCCCTTCTTTTTTCTGGACAACCCCATCCTGCTGATCGGAGCCGACCCCACCGCCACCATCGCGGGCAGCCTGTGGGCCTTCTTCACCGCCTCGGTGGGCACTGTAGCCATGGTAGGAGGTCTGGAGGGCTGGTTTGTCCGGAAGTCCAACTGGCTGGAGCGGGCCGTCTTGATCGCCGTGGCCCCGCTGATGCTCTATCCCGGCTCCCTCACCGACGCCATCGGCTTTGCCGTTCTGGCCGTGGTCATCTTCTTCCAATGGTTCACCCGCCGTCCTGCGTCCCCTGTTCCGGAGAACGCTTGACAATACAGCACCAAACATTTTTGAAAGGAAGTTCAACGAACATGAAAAAGGCACTTTCTCTTGCATTGGCCGCCGCCCTCATGCTGAGCCTGCTGGCCAGCTGCGGCAATGACGCCAGCGGCGACAACAGCACCGCCCCCAGCGAGGATGTCCAGGCCTCCGCCGCCCCCGCCACAGACCCCGGCGCTGAGCCGGACCCCGTCACCATCAACTTCCCCACCGCTACCTCCGGTGGTGCGCTGTATGCCGTGGGCGCGGCCATCACCAATCTGTGGGACACTGAGATCTCCTACGTCAGCGCCTCCAGCCAGGCGTCAAACGGCGGCATTGACAACCTGAACCAGGTGTCCGAGGGGGAGGCCCAGGTGTCTATCGCAATCAGCTCCAACTGCTACCAGTGCCTCAATGGTACCGACAGCTTTGAGGGCTATGCCTACGGCGACCTGAAGGTCATCGCGGGCCTGTATTTCAACCCCAACCAGGTGGTGGTTACTGAGAAGTCCGGCATCGCTGATTTGGCGGGCGTGAAGGGCAAGCATTTCGCCGTGGCCGCCGCCGGCTCCAGTGTGGAGGGCGAGTGCATGAACCACTTCACCGCCGCCGGTCTGAACTACCCCGACGATATCAACTGTGAGTACATTGCCTTCACCGACGCTGCCGATATGCTCCAGAACAGCACCATTGACGGCGCCTGGATCATGTCCGGTGCTCCCGCCGCTGCCGTCACCCAGGCCTGCACCTCCGGCTGCAAGGTGCTGAGCATCAGCGACGATGTGATCTCCGCCCTCCAGGCCCAATACCCCTGGTACGCCCCACTGACCATCCCCGCGGGTACCTACCCCAACCAGGACGAGGACATTCAGACCTCCGCCATCAAGATGGTCATGTTCTGCCGCGGCGACCTGAGTGAGCAGGCCGTGTATGATCTGACCCGCACCTTCTGGGAGAACATCGACCAGTTGGGCGAGGCCCAGGCCAACCTGAAGGGCCTGACCCCCGAGGAGGCCGTGAAGGACATCGCCAACCTGCCTCTCCATCCCGGCGCTGAGAAGTACTACAAGGAGATCGGCGTGCTGTAATTGACAGCGGCGCGCGAAGAGCAGATTTTTTGGAGGCCCCGAGAGCTTTTCTCGGGGCCTCATTTTATGGGCAGACCGTTGCAAAAAATTTTACTTCTGGTATAATGTAAGAAACTGGCGGAAAGGGGCGTAAGGGCGGCATGGATCACCGGCGGAGAAAAATTCTCTATCACTATACCGACTTCCAGGCGTTGGACGGTATCCTGCGCTGTGCCCAGCTGCGGGTGAACAATGTGCTGCGCATGAACGATTCTGCGGAGATGAAGCACTTCATGAGACGCCTGTGCGCTGCAACCGTGGACCGTTTGGTGCAGGACGGGGATAGGGAACAGGCCCGCCAAATTGAGGCCCTGTTTCGGGAGGAGCTGAAAAAGGAATACTCTGCCTTTGCCGCCTGCTTTTCCTTCCACCGGGACGACGCCGCCCAGTGGGAGCGCTACGGCAACCGGGGCCGGGGCGTGTGCATTGCCTTCCGCCGGGAGTATCTGGAAAAGCTGGCTCGGGGAGCGCTGTCCCTCCAGCTGGTATTTTACCGGGACAATATGGCGACCCACCCCATGGTGGAGGAGTTCTGTGTCCTGGCCCGCAGCGGGGAGACGCTGAGCCTGCAAAGCCCTGAAGTGGCGGAGGCGTTTCGGGAGGCCTGGGCCTGCTCGGTGTCCTACAAGCACCCGTCCTTTTCGTCGGAATATGAGATGCGCCTGGTGGTGTCCCCCTTTGAGAAGGCGGAATTCGATGTGCGGCCCTGCTACCACGTCACCCGGGAGCGCATCAAAAAATATTATCCTCTGGACCTGAAAGCCATGTGCCGGGATATCGGCATTGGCCTGGAGGATCTGGTGGCGGAGATCATTATCGGGCCAGATTCCACACAGTCCCTGGCCATCTTCCAAGACTACCTGCGGGACAACGGCTTGCGTGGCCTAGTGGACCGGGTGTCTCTGTCGGATTGTCCCTTGAGGAGGCTCTCGATATAAAGTGAACATAAGGAGAGAGGAACGTGAAAAAGTATTATTGACGATTTTTCTGTTCCAAGTGGAGCTGGAAAGGCACGCCGTCAAAGACTATCGGCGGCCGCCCTGCGCCGGTAGCGGTAGTAAGGCACGCTGGGTTCAGATATAAAGCTCAAAGGGCCCCGGAGGACGTCTCCGGGACCCTCCAGCGTTTTGCCCTTGACGGAGGGAGAATAGCACAATACAATAGAACGCACACTGATAAAGAGAAATGAAGTGATGGACCAATGATCATCCTGGACCTGGAGTGGAACCGGGGTTACGACAAAAAGCCGCTGAATGAGATCTTACAAATCGGAGCGGTGCGCACCGAGAAGCTGGGCGGGCCCATCGTGGACACATTCAACGCCTGCCTGCGGCCTACCGTCCACAAAAAATTCGATTTAGGCGCGAAAAAACTGCCAGAGCTGGAGGTGTTCAAGACTTCCCGCCAGCGTTTCCCTGGCGCGGCGGAGGCGTTCCGCGCTTGGTGCGGGGACGATAAGGTCTTCGCGGGCTGGGGCGGCGGCGATGTGGAGGCGCTGAACGAAAATTGTAAATACTGGGGACTACCCCCCTTCGAGGCGGAGGAGTTTTTTGACTTCCAGCGGGCCTTTGCCCACGCCTTGGGCGCTGACCAGCAGATTGCCCTGTGGCGGGCGGCGGAGTACTGTGGCGTCCCGGATGTGTTCGACTATCACAACGCCCTGAACGACGCCATGTATACCGCCGTTCTGGGCCGCTGGCTCACCCGGTCGGACCTGGCCTGGAGGCCTGAGCCCGCCCCGCCCAAGCACCGGCGGGCGGCGCTGAAGCTGTCCCGGCTGTCCTTCCCCCGGCAGGCCCGGCAAAAGCTGGGGCCGGTGGGAACTCCGGAAGAGGTGCTGGACGCCCGGTCTACCCGGACTCCAGCGTGCCCCTTGTGCGGCCACAGGCAGGGAATTGCCCGCTGGCACTTCATCGCGCCCAAGGAGGGGCGGACGGCTCAGCAGTATTATGGCGTGTTCACCTGCCCGGAGCACGGGCGGTTCCTGTGCCGCTTAACGCTGACCCGGCGGGAGGACGGACTGTGGCAGGGGCGGCGGTCGGTGCCGGAGATCACGCCGGAGCTGACCCTGGAGTATGCCGCGGCGCTGGACGGCGGTGTCCACGTCTGCAAGGGCAAAGGGCGGCTGAGACGGAAGTCCGCCCGCCTGGAGCAGGAGGCAGGAGAGAGCTGACTTTGATTGGGGAACCGGTTTCATAATCTTGTACAAATCCGGTGCAGAAATTTTGGTCCAGCGCACAATTTACAAGGGATGAATCCAACGGTATAATGGAATCTTGAAATGAAAATGATTTCACATTTTGAAAAGCCGAGTGAGATGTGGAGGGACTGTCCCATGACGAAAAAAGAGGAAGCCCTATTTCAAGCACGGCTGGCGCGCCATCTGGACGAGCTGCGCTGGCTGTATATGGAGCTGTATGACAACGATTCCATGTTTGCTGAGCTATGCAACGAGTTGTATGTGTACGCCGACGAGCGCCCCGCCGCTTTGAAAAAACGGGACCTGGAGCGGGAGGCCGACCCCGAGTGGTACAAGTCCAACGACCTGACCGGGATGATGCTCTACATCGACAACTTCGCCGGGGATTTGAACGGCGTGCGAAAAAAGCTGCCCTACATCGAGAAAACAGGGGTCAATCTCATCCACCTGATGCCCTTCTTGGACACTGTGCCGGGGCGCAGCGACGGCGGCTATGCTGTGGCGGACTTCCGGTCGGTGCGGCCTGACCTGGGCGTCATGGACGATCTGGAGAAGCTCACCGCCGCCTGCCACAAAAAGGGCGTCAACGTGTGCATGGACTTCGTGATGAACCACACCAGTCAGGACCACCCGTGGGCGAAGCGGGCCCGGGCCGGGGACGGGGAGTATATGAGCCGCTATTTCTTCTTTGCCGATCCGTCCATCCCTCAGGAGTATGAAAAGACTGTCCCCCAGGTGTTTCCCACCACCGCGCCGGGGAATTTCACCTGGCTGGAGGACTGCAGCCACTACGTCATGACCTCCTTTTATCCCTACCAGTGGGATTTGAACTACCGCAACCCCCGTGTATTCAATGAGATGATGTACAACTTCCTGTTCCTGGCCAACAAGGGCATGGACATGATCCGCATTGACGCGGTGCCCTACATCTGGAAGGAGTTGGGCACCGACTGCCGCAACCTGCGCCAGGTCCACACTATCGTGCGCATGATGCGGATGATCGGCGAGATCGTGTGCCCCTCCGTTATTCTGCTGGGCGAGGTGGTCATGGAGCCGGTGAAGGTAGTGCCCTACTTCGGCACCGTAGAAAAGCCGGAGTGCCACCTTCTGTACAATGTTACCACCATGTGCACGACCTGGCACACGGTGGCGGCCAAGGACACCCGCCTGCTGCGAAAACAGCTGGACGCCGTCAACGCACTGCCTAAGCAGTACGTGTTTCTCAACTACCTGCGCTGTCACGACGATATTGGCTGGGGGCTGGATTACGACACATTGAAGCTGTGGGGCGTCTCTGAGGTACCGCACAAAAAGTTCCTCAGCGACTGGTTCCAGGGCCTGGCCCCGGACAGCGTGGCCCGGGGAGAGTTGTACAACGCCGACCCCGTCAGCGGCGACGCCCGCCAGTGCGGTACTACCGCCAGCCTGTGCGGCATTGAGAAGGCCAGGTCCGAGCAGGATGCTGGAGCCATGGAGCGGGCTGTCCGCTTTGACTTGACCCTCCACGCCATGATGTTCATGCAGACGGGTATCCCTCTGCTGTACAGTGGGGATGAGATCGCACAGGTGAACGACTACAGCTACAAGGACGACCCCAACAAGGCGGAGGACAGCCGCTACCTCCACCGGGGCAAAATGCGGTGGGACCTGGCGGAACACGCCAACGACCTGTCTACCTCGGAGGGGCAGGTGTTCTGCGGCCTCAATGCCCTGGGGTCCCTGCGCAGGAGCAACCCCGCCTTTGGCGCGTCGGCGGACGTATGGACGCTGGACACCGGAGATAACGGCCTGCTTGCCATAGGGCGGTATTGCGAGGGCCAGAAGATCATCGGTGTGTTCAACTTCACCGGGGAGGAAAAGTCCGCCTCCTTTCCCTGGGATCCGGGAGAGTTTACAGATTTGTTCACGGGTAAAAAATATATACTGGAGGGCTTGCAAATCCCCCCCTATGGGTGTTATTATATGGAACAGAAGCAAAGCTGGAAAAGCGCCGAGGCGGAGCCTGCCGACGCCTGAACTGTGAGATACCCCACCATTTTATCATAAGAAAGGACTGATCGTTATGAAACAGTTCACCTACACCATCACCGACCCTGTGGGTATCCACGCCCGTCCCGCCGGTCTGCTGGTCAAGGCCATCAAGGCGCTGGACAGTACCGTCACCATTGCCAAGGCTGACGGCAAGTCCGCCGTGGGCACCAAGCTGATGGCTCTGATGGGCCTGGGTATCAAGCAGGGCGAGACCGTTACCGTCGCCGTCGAGGGCGGCGACGAGGACGCCAACCTGGTCGCCATGGAGCAGTTTTTCAAGGACAATCTGTAAGCGAAGCGAAAAAGAGAAGGCCCCGGTGGGAGAGGCAACGTAAGGAAGTTACCTCTCCCATAATTTTTATAGCCAGCCGGATGTGATTGAATTGCAGGGAATTTTAGCATATCGGAGGGTTATCTCATGGAAAAGTCTATATTTTAGCAAATGGGCGGAACTTATCGCCAAGAAGGCGACTAGTTTCTCCCAAACCGCACTGTGCCGGAAAGTGTTCCTGCGGATATCTGGGGCCAGCGGTGGAGACGGTATCTGCGGGAGCATAGAAGGCCGCTCTATACTGCCGTGTTACTTGGCGGGAAATTAAATGCCCATATTGGTGAGATTGACCAGCAGGCCCAAGATATGCTGTCCCGATTGATTGTGCAGATGGCAGAGCAAGAGGGTATCACTGAGTTGCTCAAAGAAGAAAATCAAATGGAGTGGATCAGAAGGATGAACAGCGTCCGCAACCGTGCGGAAGAAATCTTATCAACGAGTACATATACTGTTAGGATTCTATGGCAAACGTAAAGCGGGGCTTGGAACAAGATGTTCCAAGCCCCCTGCTCTATTGTAGATCAGCTCTTTGCCGAGCAGTTCCCGCCAGAGTAGTCCACAAAGCTGACCGTTACATTGGGGTCGTCCGGGATCTCAAAGGGCGGGATCTTGCCGCTCTCGATGTCGGCGATGATCTGCCGCCACTCCTCCTCGGTGCGCTCGGGGGCGCGCACCACGTCCCAGTCGTCCTGCGGCACGCCGGTCTTTTCCGTGATGACGAAGCCCGCCGGCAGCGGGGTGGAGCCGTCAGAGACAACGAAGGATGTTTTGACCTGGCTGGGGTCGATCGGCGCCATCGTGCCGTCCCCGTCCCTCACAAAGATGTCGCCTATGTTGGTCTCCATGTTTTTTTCGATATCAGCCGGGTCATAGCTCATCATCAAGGTGTCGTCCCCGTCAACGGTTTTCGAGTACATCTTGCCCTCCTTGATTTCCTGGAGGATGCCCTCGTACATGGCGATGGTCTCGTCGATGATCTCCTGGGTCCAGACGAACTCGCCCCGGCCGCCGGTGGAGC
>CAJUQN010000064.1 GCA_910588625.1 uncultured Oscillospiraceae bacterium | reverse complement strand
GGCCGTCGTCGATGATCTCGATGATGACCTCGCTGCCGGTGTCCCGGGCGGACAGAATGATCTCGCCCACGGGGTCCTTGCCCTTGGCGGTGCGCTCCTCCTGGGTCTCCTCAATGCCGTGGTCCATGGAGTTGCGGACCATGTGCATGATGGGGTCGCCGATATTGTCCACGATGGTCTTATCCACCTCGGTGTTCTCACCGATGAGGGTGAGCTTGCACGGGCGGTTCAGCTTCTTAGTCATGTCGCGGACGATACGGGTCATCTTCTGAAACACGCTGGATACGGGCACCATGCGCAGGGACATGGATACATCCTGGAGCTCGTCGGTGAGTTTGCGCAGCTGGCGTGCGGACTTGGAGAAGGCGTCCAGGTTCAGCCCCTTCAGGTCGGGGGAGGAGGTGACCATGGACTCTGTGATAACGATCTCGCCCACCACGGCGGACAGCTGGTCCAGCTTGGACAGATTGACGCTGATGAGCGTCTCCTTGGGATGCTGCTGCTGAGCGGGGACTGCGGCGGCAGGAGGGGCCGCGGGGGCGGCGGCAGGAGCTGCGGCAGGCGCGGCGGCGACCGGGGCAGCCGCGGAGGACGCTGCGCTGGCGGCAGGAGCCGCTGCGCTGGCTGCGGGCGCGGCGGGGGCCTCCGGAGGAGGCGCGACCACGTAGGTGGAATAGTCGTGGACCGAACCCACGGTCTTGATGACGCTGATGGCGCTTTCCCGACCGCCCAGGTCCTTAAACATTAGATGGAAGCCGTCAGAGAGGATGCTCTCGGAGGTGGAGGGGTCATTTTCCACGTTGGCGGGGGAGAAGGTAAAGTCGGACTCTTCCACCACGTCCTTTACGGCGGTGACCAGCATAAAAGCCCGCAGGCCCTCCATACCGGAACCCTCTTCAAAATTCACCCGCAGCGCAAACGGGAAGCCGTCGGCTCCGGCAGGCGCGGCGGCCTGGGGCGCAGGGGCGGGAGCGCTCTGGGCGGCAGGCGCCGCAGATGCGGGCTCCGGTGGTGCTTCGCCCTTGATTTTTGCAATCAAGGTATTAATATTTGTCATGAAGCTGTCGATATCACTATCAAGGGGCTCGCCCGACTCTACCTTTTCCACCTCTCCCCGGAAGAAGTCGATGGACTGGAACACCACGTCGAACAGAGCTGGGCGGTCCTCCTCCTGGACCACAGACATGGTCTGCTCCCGGATGATGAAGAACATATCCTCAATCCGGTGGGCCACGGTGGCCAGTGTGTCGAACTCCATCATGGCGGAGGAGCCCTTGATGGTGTGCATGATGCGGAAAATCTCGTTCACGTTCTCCTGAGAGAAGGTGTCCACCTTTTCCGCTTCCAGGACGATGGTTTCCAGCTGCTCCAGGAGCGTGCCGGTCTCGTAGATGTACATATCCAGAATTTCGTTTCCGCTGCCCATAAAAAAGCACCACCTCAGTAAATATCTTTTATCCTTAGTATTATCGGCAGGAAGCGAATGAAAATTAAGTAGGTTTTATAAGTTTTATCTCAGGGGTGTGAAAAATGCCTGATCTTTTGGGAGTGACCAACCCGGTACCGGGTCATGACAATACCAATATCACCAACCGGAACATCCCCATATCCCCCAGCAACAGCCAGGTTCAGAACGTTCCGGACCTGGACCGGGTCACAGGGGCGGACCACCGAACAGAGCAGCAGGATGCCAGCCAGTCCGGCGGCCAGATCCGGTATGACTCCAATTACCAGACCTTCATCCAGAACCTGCGGCAGACCCAGGACCTGAGTTCCACCCTGTCCAAGCTAATGATGAAGGAGGGGACCTCTGTTTCCTCCGGCATGAGCGAGGGCATTGCGGAGGAGATGTCCCAGGCCATGGCCATGCTGAAGATGGACCAGTCGGAGCTTTTGAAGTTTCTCACAGCCCAGATGAAGGCGGGCACCCGGTTTGGCGGGGCGCTGTTTGCCCTTTTGCGTACGGCCTATGGCCGGGCGGAGTCGGCGGGCGTTCAGGCGGATATCCTCAATTTTCTGAAAAGCTATAATGATTTTTCCTCCACCGCCCATTTGGAGGGCAACATCATGCGCAACCTCACGGGTATGGCCAACGCCATGCCCGCCAGCTGGGGGGATCAGCTGCGGGAACTGATGGCCCAGCTGGAGAACAGCCTGGCTGCCGGGGACCGGCAGGGGGCCATCAACCTGCTCCAGCAGAAGGTGTTTCCCCTGATGGCCAATTACGTCAGCCAAACCCACGACCTGGGCAAGCCCCGGGAGCTGCTGACCATGCTGGCCCTGGACTTAGCCCGGTTTGAGAACGGGGCGGAGAAAAAATTGGAAGAGGCCTTCCATCAGCTGTCCGGATATGGTACACTAAAAGGGATGCTGGGCGGTATTGACAACGACTCCATGATGAAGCTCCTCCAGAGCAGCCAGTTCGCCAAGAACACATCGGCGGCCCAGTTTGCCGACCATCTGGCCGCCGCCGCCGCCCGGGCCCTCCGGGGGGAGGGAAGCGCCGAGGTCCAGGACATTTTCCGGAACCTAGTCAAGGCCATGCTGGTGAACGAGAGCGTGTATATGCCGCTGAACCACTTCCTGATTCCCATGGAGATGGACGACAAGATGCTCTTTTCCGAGCTGTGGGTGGACCCCGACGCCGAGGAGAAGAACGAGCGGGGCCAGAGCGAGAAGTGCATGAAGTTCCTCTTCAAGCTGGACGTGCAGGGCCTGGGCTTCTTTGACGTGATTCTCTCCGCCAAAGAGCGGGACGTGGGCATCATCATCAACTGCCCCGAGGGGGTGGCCCCCTTCTCCAAGGAGATTGAGCAGAACGTGACCAAGATCCTCACCCGCAACGACCTGCGGCCCGCGGCCATCAGCGTGCGGAAAATGGAGCGCCCGGTGACCCTCACCGAGGTGTTCCCCAAAATCTTTGAAGGGAAGAACAGTGTCAATGTCAAAGTATGACGGCAGGCGGAATCCATCCAAAAAGGCCGTAGCCCTTCAATACGAGGCGGGAGACAGCGCGCCTGTGATCGTGGCCTCCGGCATGGGCTATATGGCGGAGAAAATCGTGGAGGTGGCAGCCGACAGCGGCGTGCCCATTTATGAGGACAATTCCCTGGCCACCATCCTCACCCAGCTGAAGCTGGGGCAGGAGGTGCCCGAGGAGCTGTATAAGGCCATTGTAGAAATCTATGTGTACTTCCTGCACTTCGATCCCAACAAGGTCAAAGAGGGCTCCGCCCCCAAGCCGGCGCCGAAGGTCCCGGCGGCGGGTCAGACGCCACAGGCAAAACAGACGGAAGGAGTTGAGTAGGATGGGAGCGGAACAACAGACCACTATTTACCTGCTGCTGGACAGCCGGGGCACCGCCATTGCCCGAGGACGCATCCAGGGTCGGACCGATGGGCAGTTCTGGCAGATCCAGGTGGAGGACGGCAAGATCGACAAGGTGCTGGAGCACAAAAAGCTAAAGCTGCTGTCCATTCTGGATGCGGGGCCCTCCTATGAGGGGACCATCGTGCGCAGCCGCAACGATATGATCCAGCTGGAGGTCGCCAAGATCCAGCGCGTAGAGGGCGATATGCGCAAGAACCTCCGGGTGGCGGTCCGGTTTAAGAGCCTTATCTATCCCCTCACCGGACACTGGAGAGGCCGGCGGGAGGTCGAGTCCAACGACCTGAGCGCTGGAGGCATTGCCTTCTTCACCGACCACAGCCTCCAGGTGGGCGAGCAATTGGAGGTCGTGGTCCCCGTCACCAGCGAGCCGCTGGTGGTTCGCTGCGAGATCCTGCGCATCCGGCCCGGCGGCCACGCCATTATGTACGCCGCCAAGTTCGTGGACCTGTGCAACGACGAGGAGACCATACTGCGGGAGGCCGTGTTTAACCTCCAGCTGACGGGCCGGGGTATGTAGGCAAACACTGAGCGCGACGCTTAGTTCAATATAGAAGACACAAGCACAATTGGACAGACGCGGCATCCCCTACATCAATCAAGTGCCGCGCCGGAAAGGAACGGTCACACTCATGAGCAAGCAACCATCCAACACCACTAAGCAACGCCTGCTGCGCCGGGGACTTGCGGGCATCCTGTCCCTGGCGTTGATTTTGGGCCTGCTGCCCAGTACGCTGTTTACCTCAGCCGGTGCGGCCAGCTGGGCTACACCCTATGTGAACACCCTGGTGGATTGGGGCGTCATGCGCGGCGATATCGGGGGCAACATGGCCCCGGACCGCAGCATCACCCGCGCCGAATTCGTCGCCATGATGAACCGCGCTTACGGCTATTCCAAGCTGGGCGGGCACCCCTTCACCGACGTGCGGGTCCGCGATTGGTATAATGAAGATATCGATATCGGCTATAACATCGGCTATTTTAAGGGTACCGGCCCGACCACCGCCTCCCCCAACGACACATTGACCCGGGAGCAGGCGGCTGTTTTGCTGGCCCGGAATATGATGCTTCAGGAGACCGTGGGCGAGACCCTGGGCTTCTCCGACTCCCGCACCCTCAGCGACTGGAGCAGGGGCCTGGTGGGCGCCGCCGCCTCCCACGGCATCATCAGCGGCTATGATGACGGCACCTTTAAGCCCTTTAATAATATCACCCGGGGCGAGGTGGCCGCCATGCTGGTGCGCGCCATCGGCACGCCCATCCAGACTGCGGGGGACCACGCCCTGGGCAACGTGTACGGCAACGTCACGGTGAACACCTCCGGCGTGAAGCTGCGTGACGGCGTCATCGTGGGCAACCTGTACCTCACCGGAGGCATCGACCTGGGCGACGTGCTGCTGGAAAACATCACCGTGCTGGGCGAGATTGTGGTCAGCGGCGGTGGCGAGAGCAACTCCAGCCAGAGCAGCATCATCATGCGCAACGTCACCGCCGACAGTATGGTGGTGGACAGTATTGGCAGTCAGTTCGTCACCATCCGTGCCGAGGGTGACACCGACATTCCCACCACCACCGTGCGCACCAACGCTTATGTGGATGACTCCGCCCTGCCCGGCTACGGCCTGAGCCACATCGTGCTGGACGGTGAGGATGGCGCGCTATACCAGCTGGCGGGCAACATCAAAGAGGTCATCAACAAGACTCCGGGCTCCGATATGCAGTTCGTTCAGGGCACTGCCAATAAGGTCACCGTGGACGAGGAGGCAAAGGACTCCTCTGTCCTGATAGATGGCGACGCCGTGGTGGATGAGCTGGACCTGGACACCGCCACCACCGTCACCGGCACCGGCGACATCGGCCAGCTGAACGTGGGCGCCGCGGGTTCCACCGTGGAGCAGCTCCCTGACAAGATTGAGATCCGCCCGGGCATTACCACCGAGATCAACGGCTCCGAGATGAACAGCACCCAGGCCGCGGAGTCCTCCTCCGAGCCCAAGCTTCTGGCGGGCTACCCCGCCGTGCGCAAGATCGCGCCCACTAAAGCCGAGCTGGTGTTCAAAACCAATAAGACCGGTACCATCTACTGGGCCGTGTCCGCCGTGGCCGACGGCTCTGTCAGCGAGGACGACCTGCTGGAGCCCCCAGCGTACGGCAATAAGATCGTAGCCTCCGGTAATGTGGCCGCCAACGCCGCCAATAAGGAGTTTACCGCAGCGGTTACCGGGCTCACCACCGGCGGCTCCTACTACGTCACTGCCATGCTGGTGGACGGACGGAACCAGCGCAGCCCCATCAAGGTCACCTCCTTCACCACGCCGGATGACACCGTCCCCGCCTTTGCACAGGGCTATCCCGTCATGTCCAAGGTGACCTGCGACGAGGCCCAGGTCACGGTCATGACCACCAAGAGCTGCCTGCTGTACTACGCCCTGCTGCCCAAGGGCGCGGCCGCGCCCAAGCCCGAGGAGTTCAAGTCCGCCGCCATCCCCGGCAACTTGGGCTACGGCAGCTTGAGCGTCACCAAGAACGTCACCATGCCCTTCCCCGTCAACGATACCCTGCTGGATGAAAAGACGGATTACGTGCTCTACCTGTGGCTCACCGACCATGACGGGGCCAAGAGCTCCTCGGTGGTCTCTCTGCCCTTCACCACGCCGGATGAGACGCCGCCCATCGTCACTGACATGATGCAGACCAGCTGCACCACCAACTCCATTACCATGACCTATGCCATCAACGAACCGGCCAACCTGGTTTGGGCCGTCGTCACCGAGGGCAGCCACATGGCGGGGCAGTTCCTGGCCTGGGACGAGGAGGAGCCACTCCCCGGCAATGAGGATATCACCATTTTGAAGTTCAACGAGGACTCCGACCTGCTGGAGGCCAAGGTGAGGCTGCTCAGCGGCGTGGGGGCCCTCCAGAGCAGCGCCACCACCAACCGCTCCCCCTTCAACATCAACAATCTGGATCCGGCGAAGAACAAGACTTCCTCCTATGTGCTGTACTACATGGCCAACGACAACGCCACCGCCAGCGGCAACCTGTCTACGCAGATCAAGGCCATCCGGGTGCACACGGAGGACAATGTCAGACCAACCGCCTCCCTGAGCTTTGAGAACCCCGACGGGACCGTGACCACTCCGGACAGCGCGGAGGCCACCGAAAAGCCCCAGTCCGACGCCGATATCCACATCATTTTCTCTGAGAATGTCAAGGGCAGTACGAAGAAGAACGTCGATGTTTTCCTGGACCTTTACAACGACATGGTCAAGAAAGAGAACGACGCGTTCGGCAAGGACCCGGACTCGGAGGAGGTCAGCGACGCCCTCATTGCCAGAAACACCCTGGCTGAAACATTGGAGAAGTACATCAAGCTGTATAAGGGAGTTTCTCCGTCTAGGAACAACGAAGTGAAGCCTCTGGAAAGCACCCAGAATCCAGGTGGCGACGGGTTGCCCAGCAGCTGGATCGACTGGCGCAACGCCGTGGTGCAGATGATGGATGACGGCTCCGGCCGGGTGGAGATCGTGCTGAAAAGCTACCGGGACGTGGCTGAGTACCCGGGAGAAGCAATCGAGAACGACAAGTCTGCCGTGAAGCTGGAGAGCGGCACCTCCTACTACTTCCGTCTGACCGGCATTTACGACATGGCCGTGACGCCCAACGAGCTGGACCCCGCGCCCTGTGAACTGCCCTTCAGCACTCGGTTTGCCAAGGTGTTGCTGGAAGAGGGCGACACGATGACCATTGGGGGCGGTACGGGCTTGAAGGACGATGTAACGGATGGAACTGGAACCGTTATCAACAGCGCCAGGCGTATCGATTTCGACTTCACTGCCCGACCCCAGGATATGGCGAATATGGCCGGCAACGAAAGCGTCTTCTATGATATGCTGATTTGGGCGAATACTTCCATGAAGATCACCCTATACAGCCGGGAGATTGGCGGCAGTGACACCAGCTGGATGTATGAGTGTGAGCTTGATATCCCTGTGTACGAGAGCCAGGGCTTCAACTATTTGAGCGTCGCCAAGTTTAAGAACGGTGCGGCAACCGCCGACGATCCTAAGTATGAACTCCTGAAAAATTTTGCAGCCAAGGAATACGCCATTCATGTGGATGAGCTGGGAACCGACGGAAAGGACTTTAGATCCTGGAACAAGACGGCGTCTGTCCGCGTGTCCGTCGTGGCGGGGACACAGCGCCAGCTGATCTCCGCCTCTAACGGCAGTACCCAGGCCGACTATGAGACGGCCCTAGGATTGGGCGTGATATCCGTCGGCACTCCTGACCCATTCATCCTGTCGAAGCTCTTTACGGATAGCAGGGCTCCGAGCATCGACAACAAGCCTACCCTCAAAAATCTTCACGACACGAGCGCAGAGATTGAGGTGCCGCTGAACGCGCCGGGAAGCGTCTACTATATGGTCATCCCCCTGAGTGCTTTGAAGATGAATGGTAATGAACTGACCGGTGAGCTGTTTGAGCAAGATGTCAGACAGGTCGGCACAGACTACAGTTCTCCTTTCCTGGTGTATCACGAAGGCACGACGAAACCGGACTTGGGGGAAGTTCCCCTGATGTCTGGCGATCCAGATGAAAATGTGAAGCCTGCAATTAATTATCCCTACACGGTGGTGAGTCCCAGCCGGGAATATTTCCTTACTGAGAGAGACCTGCCCAACGTGATCAAGGGCGCCACGAAGGAGGTGCCTGGTTACAGTAGCGCAAGCATCAATCTGAACGGGAAGCTTAAGGCCAACACGGTGTATCTGGTGTGTCTGATGACCCGCGGTGTGTCCGCCATCTATTCCGACACAGTCCAGTGCTATCGCTTTACCACCAATATGCCTGAGCGGCCGTCTCTGAAGCTGGAGGGTAATACGGCCACCTCGGTGGACGCAATTGTGGATCGGACCGCTAAGGTGCGTTCGGTGTTGCTGAACAGAGTCGGTATAGCGACAGATGAAAAGTACAAATTCCTGAATGAAAAATTTTTTACAGATGAGACGAATAACTATGTACAAGATGAACTGATAGGAGACTTTAAGAACGAATCGGCGACAATCAAGGGCTATACAGTCCTTGAGGCCCTGTACAACAACTATGGAGCCGGTAGCGCAGGCACGAATGCGCTGCTTCCTTCTGTATTCGATAAATATGCCGATGCGGACACGAAGAACAAGGTCCAGCAGTTGATTGAGACTACAGGTGCGGAAGGGCTGGTCAAGGCATACTGGGGGACAGAACCAATTCCAGTCGAAGGGAACGCTACAGAAGGACGAAAGACCATGTCCTTTACCAGCAATGAATTGCAAGCCGGTATACAGTATGTCTGCTTGGCCTATGCCATGGGTGATTCGGCAGACAGCACCGCATACCGCGCCACCTACCCAGTAGCAATCAAGGATGATGACCCGCCGACGCTCGACAATGTCCTTTTAGGCCTTTCGGTTACAAACAATAAGATATCAGGAGGAATTACCCTCGTTTTCAACAAAGATATTTATAATAGACAGCGATACCCGTTTACACAGAAATCAGATGGTAAGTTGTATGAAGATGCTGATAATGTCAAGTACATTGGTATGGACGGTACGATTAGTTCACCATATCCTACCCTTATAAAAATTGGGGATAATAGTGCGATAGCTCCTACCTCTACCATCGTGCTTAAAGTGGAAGATTTGATGATTGCTCCGTTCTCAATCTCAGTCCAAAATGTTTGCAGTTCGTGGGGTAATCCTGTACGGCCAAGCTATAGCGTAGATATCAGTTGTGAAACAACTACAGACACGAACGGGACGGTGACAGGTTACACATTCCATTACACGATCATGCACGGAACAGAAGTAATCAAGAAAGTCTAATCCCCTAAACGCGAATCCCCGGGAGCGGGCGGACCCCCGCCCGCTCCCCTTTTTGAAACGGCTTCCCAGCAAAAAAGGAGTAGTGAAAGATGAAACATGAACTTTTGCGCCGCCTGTCCGCCCTCGCCTTGGCGCTGGTTATGGCGGTGTCCTTGTGTGTTTCCCCCGCGTGGGCGGACGATCCGGCCCCGGACCCGGACCCGACCCCGACCCCCACGCCGGTGGACCCGGGACCGCTGACGCTCAGCACCCGGCTGATCGTGTTGCCAGCCGTCGGCGAACAGAAGCCATACCCATTGAAGATTACAGGAGTAGCTGAAGGTAACGTTGTAAAGTTTGACATACCCGCTAATGTGCAGGTGTCGGTAGACGGCAGAGCGGTGACATCTGCTGGGATAACAGTAGGTAAGGATCAAACTTCAATTACCGCAGAAGTGAAAACTACGGGCATTGTCAACAAGCAATTGCTTGAGGTGGGAAAGTACGATGAAAAAGGTACTACCCTTCAAGGTGTAAAGCAGCAGTGCTATGTGTATGGAGGGGGTGGAAATTCCCCGATAGAAGTGCTGCGAGACCCACTTGAGGTAGTTGAAAATGACAAAATCGAATTGCTGCTCACGATCGATTCAGATGTTGCGCAAATTTTTAGTTTGAGCAACATCAAGTTCTCCAGTAGCGCTGAGGATCACGCAACAGTGGCCGTTAGCGGCAGCGGCGTCCGTTACACGGCGACGATCACTGGTGTGAAAGCCTTGCCGCTTGGGACGGTTGAAATCACGATGGAAATAGAGGGCGGGTATACGATAAAATGGCCCTTGACTGTGAAAGCGGCCCCCGGCGCCATCCCCGTCACTTCTGTGACACTGGCGACCACTTACCTTGAGATGACCGCTAAGGAGGAGCGCGACGCCCTGGCGGTCACAGTCAACCCCAGCAACGCCACCAATAAGACGGTTACCTGGTACAGCGATAACACCAATGTTGTCACAGTGGATGCAAACGGTAAGATCACCGCTGTGGGAGCTGGCCGGACTGAAATCTATGCTATGGCAGGCGGAGTAAAGTCCAATACCTGTATTATAGAAGTAAAGGCCGCGCCCAACAGCGTCACATTGGATAACACCACGCTGCTTCTGGACACGACGAAAAACACCGAGAAGTCAAAATTGCTTACAGCTACAGCCGACCCGGCACGGGGGACGACATATGCCTGGCGTACCAGCAATGCAGCTGTTGCCGATTTTAATGGCGCAAGTACCGCCAACACCAGCAAGGTCCGCGTCACCGGCAAAAAAGAAGGCACTGCTGTCATCACTGTCACGGCAACCTTTGCCGACAAGACGACAAAGACCGCTCAATGTACCGTTACCGTCATTGACTCCAATTCGAAACCCGTCAATCAGATAACGCTGAGCGAGACCAAGCACAGTATGCCTGCGGACGGCTCTTTTAATCTGTCCGTGACATCCTTTAACCCTTCTAATTCCCTCAATAAGGCAATAGACTGGAGTATTAGCGATGATAGTATTGCCACATGGGAGAAAGTGAACGATACAACGGTTAAGATTACGGCCAAAAAAGAGGGCACGGTCCGGGTCACCGCCACAGCGCAGTTCGGCGGCGCGAATCAAATCTGTGAGGTGACTGTCACCCCGATAACCGAATCGATCCGCCTCTCGTCCATGCCCGACCTGGTAAACACCTCCTTGGGAAGCGGCAGATACAGCTACACCTTCCGAAACGGCGTCAACAACAGCGTGAACTTCACCGCCGTCCTGACTCCCACCGGCGCCGCAGACCCCGTCCATTGGGTCAGCAAGAACCCCGGCATCGCCAGCGTGGAGAGCAGTGCCTCCAAGACTACCCAGGCGAAGATCACGGCGGTAAGTCCCGGCAAGACCACCATCACTGCCATCCCTATGGACCCCGCCGGAAAGGACCGGACGCTCTCCTCCGGCCCTGTGGAGGTCACAGTCACCGTCTCCGGCCTGGCCATTGAGGATACGGATAATCACGCCTTGACTTCCCTCTCCCTGTCGGAGAACCAGCGGCAGGAGATCCAGGCCCAGGTCTATCCCTCCGGCGACAGCTCCGTGGACTGGACCTCCTACGACCCGTCCATCGTGACGGTGAACCCCAAGACAGGCGCCAGCACCACCCTCATCGGCCGCGCACCGGGCACCACCACCGTCACCGCCCGAAAGGGCTCCTATCTGGCCACCCTTACGGTCACCGTGCTGGAGGATACCGCAGGCGTCATCACCGCCTCCACCACGCCGGGCGCCGCCTATCAGTTCAGCAAACTGGCCAGCAGCATCAGCTCCGCCTGCCAGGCCAAAACCGGCGCTGGCCTGTCCTACATCACCAACCTGTCGGTGTCCTCCACCGATCAGGGAATCCTCCACGACCAGCACCACTCTTCCTCCGACACCGGCGCGGGCGTGGGCATCCAGGACCGGTACTACGCCGGTACTGCTCCCCAGGGCCAGCGCTCGCTGAGCGACCTGTCCTTTGTGCCCCGCAACGACTTCAGCGGTGTGGCAGAGATCAGCTATACCGCCTGGTCCACCAACAACAAGAGCGTCAACGGCGTCATCCGCATTACCGTCAACGGCACCGGCGACGTGATGTACGCCTCCGGCGAAGGCTCCCCCGTCACCTTCCAGGCGGACGACTTCAACCGTTATCACGCCAACTTCAAATCTGTGTCCTTTACCCCGCCGCTGGACAGCCGGGGCGTGCTGTATTACAACTACACCAGCGCCAGCCAGCCCGGAACGAAGGTCACCGCCAGTGACAGCTACAACCGCACCGGAACCCCCAGCGTGGACCGCGTCACCTTCGTACCCGCCGCCGGCTTTAGCGGCGCCGTCAGCATCAGTTACCGGGGTACAGACAACGGCGGCCGTTCCTTCACCGGCGCCGTGACCATTAATGTCAGCGCAGCGAGCAATGCGGGCAGCACCGCAGACATCTCCTATCCCTTGCGGGAAGATAGCTGGGTTACCTTTACGCCCGCCGACTTCAACGCCGCCAGCAAGCGCACCTTGGGCGAAACGCTGTCCTATGTCCGCTTCACCCCGCCTTCTTCCAGCGACGGCACCCTGTTCTACAATTACCGGGGCTTCAGCAGCTTTGACAGCATGGTGAACGACACCACCAGCTACTATTACAGCGGCGCCCCGGCCCTCAGCGGCGTGTCCTTTGTGCCCACCACCACCACGCCCAGCCAGGTGGACATCGCCTACACCGGGTACACGGTGAAGGGCAACACCTTCACCGGCACCATCCACATCGGCCAGAGCAGCACCACACAGCCGGCCAACGATCTGCGCTACAGCGTGGTGGTGGGACAGACGATTAACCTGTCCGCCAGCGCCATCAACTCCGCCTGCGTGGCCGCCACCGGCGCCAGCTTGAACTATATCCAGTTCACACAGCTTCCCACGGTGAGCCAGGGCGCCCTGCGCTATACCCGGGGGAGCAGCTCCACACGCTACAATGTGTCCACCGGCGCCAGGTTCTTCTATACCGGCACTAGCACCACCACGGAGCTGATTGGGAACGTCTTTTTCCAGGCTGGCGCCGCGGTCGGTACGGTAACGATCCCCTTCACCGGGTATAACACCAACGGCGTCTCCTTCACCGATGAGATCACCATCCAGGTGACTCCGCCCACCACCAGCTATTCCGGTACCACGGCCAGCCCCCTTCGGCTGTCTGCGTCCCAGATCAGTTCGGCGGTCAGCGGCGCACTGAGCGGAACGCTGTCCTACATCACCTTTACAAGCCTGCCCAGTACCGCCGCCGGGCGCCTGTACCAGGGCTATAACGGTGTGGGCACCGGCGCCCAGGTGAATACTGGCACCCGGTACTATGCCTCCGGCACCCCCAGTATCGACCAGATCAGCTTTGTGCCCCGGGGACGGTATAACGGCCAGGTCACCATCGGCTACACCGCCACCAACACCAGCGGCCAAAGCACCACCGGACAGGTCGTGTTCAATATCTCCAGCACCGGCAATTCCAGTTACTTCAACGATATGTACGGCCACACCTGGGCCGGTCCGTCGGTGGACTACCTGTACCAGAACAACGTGACCAACGGCGTCACCAGCACGCAGTTTGCTCCGAACCAAAGAATCAATCGGTGTGACTTTGTGCTCATGCTGTGCCGGGCCTTTAAGCTCAGCGGCGGCAGCGGCTACAGTTTCCCTGATGTGCCCACCGGTTCCTACTTTGCCTCGGCGGTGGCCACAGCCAAACAACTGGGTATTGTCAATGGCGACGACAGAGGGCGTTTCCAGCCCTACGGTCAGGTGACCCGGCAGGACGCTATGGTGATGACCTACAACGCCTTGCGCGCCGCGGGCTGGAGTGTGGACAGCGTCTCCACCTCCGTACTGAACCAGTTCCCCGATGGGGGCTCCGTCTCCAGCTACGCTCGGACTGCGGTGAGCTGTCTGGTGCAGATGGGTGCGGTGACTGGCGATAACGGCCGGTTGCTGCCCCACAACTCCATCACCCGCGCTGAGGCGGCGGTGATCCTACACTTCGTCATGACGATGTGAGGGACAGACATAAGAGGAAAAGGAGGCCCGGAACATGAGTGACACACCGGCTCCAAAGTCCGGCGAGACCAAGACCATTGAGCTCTGGCCCGGCATGATGGCGGAGGTGATGACCCCGGAAAACCGCCTGATTTATGTGGGCAAAGTCGAAAAGATCCAGAATGGTGGGGTGTGCATCCGGGAGTCCACCGACGACACCCTGCCCATGGTGCTGGTGAACAAGCCTGTCAAGGTGCGCTTTTACCAGGAGGACGGCAACATCGTGCTCCAAGGCAAGGTGTGCGGCAGTACCGCCAAGATGTGGAAGATTGACCGGCTGGAGACCACCTTTGCCAAGGAGAAGCGGGGCTTCTTCCGCCAGAGCATTAGCGTGGAGATTGAGGCCAAGTGCGGCAAGCGCACCAGCAAGGGCGGACTGCCCAACACCTATTTCCCCTGCCAGGTGCTGGACATCAGCGCCGGAGGGCTGCTGTTCAGCTGCGGCGAGGTATTTGCCGACGGCGACCGTCTGGTGGTCGCGGAGATCCCCCTGGTGGCCAATGCGCCTACCTTTACCTTTAGCTGCCAGGTCCGCCGGGGAAGCGTGTGGAAAAAGGGCGTGACCCGCTACGGCTGTCAGTTCGAGTCCTTGTCCGCCAAAGATCAGGACCGGCTGCTTCAGGCCATCTTCACCATCCAGCGGGAAGAGATCCGCAGGCGCCGGGCCCGCTGAGACCGTTTGAAGCAACAGGACCCCATCCCTGTCCAACACAGGGATGGGGTCCTTGACATTTTGCACAAGGAGGAAACGACAAAAAGTTTTCTTCTATACGATTTCTTTTTTCTTAACTGGTAAACTCGCCATATCTATGGAAAATGAGAAGAAAAACTTGTGAAAAACCCCACTTGTTTTCTGGGCTGAAACAGCTATAATGTTCGAAAGCTGGGGCGGGTCCTTTGGCTCCAGGGAGGCAAATACACTTTCACCCCGCTTCGGAAGGAGGCAATACTATGACCAAAGACCTTACCTCGGGCAGCCCCATGCGGCTGATCCTGGGCTTCACCCTGCCCACCCTGTTTGGACTGCTGTTCCAGCAGTTTTACAACCTGGTGGATGCCATGATCGTGGGCAAGCTCCTGGGCGCGCAGGCTCTGGGTGCGGTGGGCGCCACCGGCTCCATCAACTTCTTCGTCATCGGCTTCTGCCTGGGCGTGTGCTCCGGCTTTGCCATTCCCGTGGCTCAGCGGATGGGCGCCAAGGACTACCCGCAAATGCGCCGGTATGTGGCCAATGCGGCCTATCTGTCCGCCCTTATTGCCCTGGTGCTGACCATCGTCACCGGTGTGTTTTGCCGGGATATTCTCACCGCCATGCGCACCCCTGGGGACCTCTTTGAGGATGCCAACGCCTATATCTTTATCATCTTTATGGGGATCCCCGCGGTGTTCCTCTACAACCTGCTGGCCAGTATTATCCGCGCCCTGGGCGACAGCCGGACGCCTGTATACTTCCTGGCTCTGTCCGCTGGGCTGAATATCGTTTTGGATCTGATGTTTATCCTGTGGTTCGACGCCGGTGTGGCCGGTGCGGCCATCGCCACGGTGCTCTCTCAGGGGGTGTCCGGAATTGCGTGCCTGGTGTATATGGTGAAAAGGTTTCCCATCCTCCGGGTCACCAAAGAGGAGAGCCAGCTGGACTGGACGGCCTGCAGGGGCCTGTGCGCCATGGGTATCCCCATGGGCCTGCAATACTCCATCACCGCCATCGGCTCCATTGTGCTCCAGACCTCTGTCAACGCCCTGGGCAGCATCTATGTGTCCGCTGTGGCCACCGGCTCCAAGGTCTATCAGCTGTTGGCCTGTCCTTTTGACGCCATGGGGGCCGCTATGGCCACCTACTGCGGTCAGAACGTGGGCGCCAATCAGCTGGACCGCCTGAATCAGGGCGTCAAGTCCTGTTCCTTGCTGGGGCTGATTTACTCCGTGGCCGCCTTTGGAGCCATGCTGTTGTTCGCGCCTCAGAGCGCCATGCTGTTCCTCAGCTCCGCCGAGCCTCAGCTTGACCTGCTGGTGGGGCTCACCTCTCAATATATTGTCACCCTGACCGCGTTTTACTTCCCCTTGGCTCTGGTGAACATCCTGCGCTTCTCTATCCAGGGCATGGGCTTTGGCGCCCTGGCCATCCTGGCCGGCGTGCTGGAAATGATCGCCCGCACTG
This sequence comes from uncultured Oscillospiraceae bacterium, assembly GCA_910588625.1. Taxonomy (GTDB): domain Bacteria; phylum Bacillota; class Clostridia; order Oscillospirales; family Oscillospiraceae; genus Enterenecus. Next base: position 559 of record CAJUQN010000064.1, on the reverse strand, counting down.
TGGTGGGACACTTCTTCGTCCCTGCTGCGGGTTACACCGCCGCCTGCTTTGCCTCCCCCGCGGCGTGGATTTGCGCGGATCTGTTTCTCATCCCTGCCTGCCTGGGCTGTATCGCCCATTTGAAGCGGCGGAACCCTACCGCGTCCCTGGAGACGCTCTCCAAGACCATCGGTAGGATCAAGCCCGCCAAGGCATAACAAAAGAGCTTCGGGAATTTCCCGAAGCTCTTTGCATTTGCTGTTGATTAGGCCAGCACGGGGACAGGCTTTGCGGGGTCTTGTTGCTGCGCCATCTGCTGGTCGGTGTCGGCCTTGGTAACGGTGCGGGTTTCGCCGCCGGACATATAGACCTTGCCGCACTCGGGGCAGATGTCCGTGTGGTAAGTCACGGACTGGCTGACCACCTTCCGGTCCTCGCGCTGAGCCTTGGCCTGTTCCCGGACCACGTGCTCGTTCTCGTGTCCGCGGACAGCGGAGGCAGCCAGCTCGGGGGAGACGCTGGTGGGGGTCTTGAAGGACACGCCGGGGTCGTCGGAGCCGTCCTGATACTTGCGCTCCTT
>CAJUQN010000063.1 GCA_910588625.1 uncultured Oscillospiraceae bacterium | reverse complement strand
CTTCACGTCACGGCAGATAAATTTTGTATCAAACGTGACGTCTTAACATGGTGCGCCTGAAGGGACTCGAACCCACACGCGTTGCCGCACGAGAACCTAAATCTCGCATGTCTACCAATTCCATCACAGGCGCATATGGACGGCGGGCCTAGCCCACCGCCGTTTTGTCTCATCTACCAAACCAAAGTGGCAAAATAATCATTCGGCGTCTCTGCCCGACGCATCAGTTCCACTGAGCCATCCACCTTCAGCAACAGCTCCGCTGAGCGCAGCTTTCCATTATAGTTGTACCCCATAGAAAACCCGTGGGCCCCAGCATCATGGATAGCCAGAATATCGCCCATATTGATCTCTGGCAGATCCCGGTTGATGGCAAACTTGTCACTGTTCTCGCACAGAGATCCCACCACATCATACATATGATCACAGGGCACATCCTCCTTACCCAGCACCGTGATGTGGTGGTACGCCCCGTACATGGAGGGCCGCATCAAATTGGCCGCGCAGGCGTCCACGCCGATATACTCCTTGTAAATATGCTTCTCGTGGACGGCGGTGGTGATCAAATGCCCGAAGGGAGCCAGCATGAACCGCCCCAGCTCGGTGAAGATTGCCACATCTCCCATCCCGGCGGGTACCAGGATCTCCTCAAACGCCTTGCGTACACCCTCTCCAATCACCGCGATGTCGTTGGCGGGCTGGTCCGGGCGGTAGGGCACCCCAACGCCGCCGGACAGATTGATGAACGCCACATGACACCCGGTTTCCTCTGCCGCGTCCACGGCCAGCTGGAACAACAGCCGGGCCAAAGCAGGATAATACTCGTTGGAAATCGTGTTGGAGGCCAGGAAGGCATGGATACCAAAGTGCTTTGACCCCAGCTCCTTCAAACGGGTGAACGCCTGGGCCAGCTGGGGACGAGTCATACCGTACTTGGCCTCCCCCGGGTTGTCCATGACCTGGAACCCCTCCTTGCTCTCCCCCAGGGAGAACACCCCGCCGGGGTTGAAGCGGCAGCACACCGTCTCTGGTACCCGCCCCAAGATTTTATGGAGAAACTCCACATGGGTCAAGTCGTCCAGATTGATATTTGCCCCCAGCTTGGCGGCCAATTCAAACTCCTCCGCCGGGGTTTCATTGGAGGAGAACATGATCTCACTCCCGGAAAAGCCGCACTTCTCCGCCAGCATCAGTTCGGTGAGAGAGGAGCAGTCCACGCCGCAGCCCTCCTCCCGCAGCAGCTTGAGGATGCCGGGGGTGGGGGTGGCCTTGACGGCGAAATATTCCTTAAACCCCGGGTTCCAGGCAAACGCAGCTTTCAGTGCCCGGGCGTTTTCCCGAATGCCCCGCTCGTCGTATATGTGAAAGGGGGTGGGATAGGTCTTTTTGATCTCCTGCGCCTGCGCAAGAGTGAGAAAGGGCTTTTTCATCTCTCTGTCTCCTTGGGTGCAACGGATTTGCGACTTCTATCATAACGGATTTTTCCCTGGTTGTCAACTGTTGGATGATAGCTTCGAGCCGCCATACAGTCTACCCTCAATGTAGGCCATCATCCGGCTGTTCAGCCAGCAGTAGGCCGGAATCCACAATCCCCCAACCGCCCTTTTGCCAAACCATTGCCGACGTGCACAGCACCAAGGATAGGATAATAGATCCCATATGCTCCTTCCGCCATTTTTCTTAAAAATTCGCCGCGCTCCTTTACCGTAAAGGCACTCTCACGGGCCATAGCTACAATATTCTCGCCCACCAGCTTTCGGAACCTTTGACCGCTCAAATGCCCCCCCGGCCAGCAGCTCGTTGACGCTGACCCCCAGCGCCTCTTGGGTAAGCCCTTGTTCCTTGCGCAGCTGAGCAAGGAATTTTCCCACTTTCACTTGGTCCATAACGGTCCCTCCTTCGGAGCAAATGTACCATAGCGGCCGTGAGAACCCTTCCCCCAGACGGAGAATTTAGAACCACATGGCCTGTTCGTCCCGGAAACGGGGCTCAGGACCCTTCTCATAAGGGTCGTAGCGGTCCTGATTACAGCCGAATTCCTGGAGGAAGCATATCTTTCCCTCTTCCGTCCAGCGCAACAGAGTCATGCCCTCAAAGGCCTCCACCGTTCCATCCTCCATCCGGTTCTCAAAGACCCATTCCACCACGGTCTGGTCCCCTTTGTGGAAAAACTGCTTGATGTCCCAGCGCACCACCACGCCACGGGTGTTCCACTCCTGGAACCAGTTCCGTATCTTCTCCAGCCCGTGGTACTCCGGCCCCCAGCTTTCGATGTACACTGCGTCCCGGTCAAACAGCTCCTCCGCGCCCTCGTCCGACCGACCCAGCCACATCTCAAACCAGGTCCGTATTTTCTGTTCCCGCTCATCCATGTTCACGCCTCCTGCCCCGTCTCCCGCAGCAAGCGGGTGCGCAGCGCGGAGTACCGCCGCGCCTGCCGGTCGTTGGCCACCATCTGGACCATCAGATCCCCGCTGCCCACCAGGATGAACAGCTCCCGGGCGCGGGTGATGGCGGTGTAGAGCACTCCTCTTGCCAGTAACGACGGCGGCACGTCGCTGAGCGCCAAGATCACCGCCCGGTATTCGCTGCCCTGGGCCTTGTGGACGGTGACGGCATAGGCGGGCTCCAGCTCCCCCAGCATCTCCGGAGGGTATTCCACCAGCCGCCCGTCAAAAGACACCGTGATTCCCCCAGCGGTCACCTCTAATATGGCGCCAATGTCGCCGTTGAACACCCCCATGTCCTTGGCCCCGGTGTCCGGGTCCTCCCAAAACAGGTCGTAATTGTTCTTTACCTGCATCACCCGGTCTCCCTCCCGGAAGATGTACGCGCCAAAGGCCCTCTCGCCTTTTCCCTCGGCGGCAGGGTTCAATGCCTCCTGTAAAGCTCGGTTCAAGGCGGCGGTGCCGGCGCCCCGCTTGCGGGTGGGGGTCAACACTTGAATTTGCTCTGGCGGGATGCCCATATTGTTGGGCAGCCGGGTTTTGCATAGCTCTACAATGGTGTCTGTGGTCTGGGCCGCATCCCTCCGGCCCAGATAGAAGAAATCCTTCGCCTTGTTTTTCAGCTCTGGCGCCGTCCCCCGGTTTACGCCGTGGGCGTTCATGACGATGGCGCTCTCCCGCGCCTGACGGAAGATCTCTGTCAGCGACACCGCGGGCACCACTTTGGAACGGATGAGATGATCCAGCACGTTCCCCGGCCCCACCGAGGGGAGCTGGTCCGGGTCCCCCACCAGCACCAGCCGGCAGTCCCCCCGCAGCGCCGCCAGCAGCGCTGCCATAAGGGACACGTCCACCATGGAGGTCTCGTCCACGATGACCGCGTCCACCTCCAACGGATCGTCCTGGTTTTTGGTGAAGGCAAGCTGTCCGGTATATGGGTCCATTTTCGTCTCCAGCAGGCGGTGTATGGTCAGCGCCTCCGCGCCGCAGGTCTCGCCCATCCGCTTGGCCGCCCGTCCTGTGGGGGCGGCTAAGGCCGTCTCCAGCCCCAGTGTATCGAACAGCGCCAACACACCCCGCAGGGAGGTGGTCTTGCCTGTGCCCGGCCCCCCGGTCAGCAGCATCACTTGACGGCAGGCGGCCAGCTCCACAGCGGTCCTCTGCTGCTGGGCGTATTGGATCCCCTGCTCGCGCTGGATAGTGTCGATGAGCTTCCCCAGCCCTTGGGGCGGTGCGATCTCCGTCTGGCACATCTCCCCCAGGCGCATGGCCACATAGCACTCCGCGCCGTACAGTCCCGCGGGATAGCAGGCCGTCACCCCGGCGATGTCCTCCCGGACCACCTCGCCCCGCTCGATGAGAGCGTCCAGCCCTTCGGTGAGACAGTCCCCCTCCACCCCGATGAGGGCGGCGGTGGCGCTCAAAAGTTTTCCCTCCGGCAAAAAGACGTGGCCGTTGTCAGCGTTGTGGTCCAGCTCGAAAATGAGTGCGGATTCCACCCGCTGGGGATCATCCCCGGCCACGCCTAACTCAATCGCCAGCGCATCCACCTGGGCAAAGGGAATTTCTAGGGTGCGGTCGGCCAGCAGGTAAGGATTATCGTGGACCACGTCCACCGCCAAGTCGCCAAACCGCTTATACAGCGGCATTGCGGCGGACAATGGCAGCTTATGCTCGGACAAAAACTCAGCCAAGCGGCGCATTCCCATCTTCTGGCGGAAGTCCTCGCTGATGGCCCTGGCCCGCTTGGGGGACACGCCCCGAATTTCGCACAGTTTTTCCGGGTCATTCTCGATGACGGAAAGGGCGTCCTCGCCAAAGCGGTCCACGATCTGCCGGGCTAGGCCCATCCGGATGCCCTTCACCACACCGGAGGCCAGATATTCGAACACCGCCTTCTCCCCGACGGGCATCCGGCGGGTGATTACCTCCGCCTTGAACTGCTCGCCGTAGGTGGGGTGACGGCCCCAGACGCCCTCCAACTCCAACGCCTCGCCGGGGGCCACGCCGGGCATACAGCCCACCGCCGTGACCGCCCCCTTCTCGGCACAGTCCAGCTTGAGCACGGTATAGCCATTTTCCTCATTGCAGAATAGCACGGCGGACACCGTGCCTTGAATCTGGTTCTGTCCGGTCAGCGTCCCGATGTCGTCCGGCATGGCCAGTCCTCCAATCCAAACAAACGTTTTAGATAATTATACCAAAGTCCCCCGCTGTTTTCAAGAGCGAAAATAGAGTCCCGGCATCCAGTGGACACCGGGGCCCTGTTTGTTTATTCCTGATAAGCGGCGTACACGTCCCGGCGGGTAAAGCCCTCCACGCGGCTGAAGTGCCCGCCGGGCAGGGCGTTCACCGGGCCGTCCGGCTTAGTCCCCTGAGGTAAGAGCCCCTGCTCCACGCACCACTCCAGCGCGCCGCAGTAGGCGTGCTCGTGCTTCCCGGTGCGGCGGATCTTTGCCCAGCGGCGGCTCATGGCCTCCTTCTTGGGGGTCAGCAGCATGGCCAGCTCTCCCCAAGTCATGGGCTGGTCCAACCGGATACAGTTATCTGAATAGGCCACCGCCCGGTCGGTTTGCAGACGGCACAGCTTTTCAAACAGCGGGTCGCTCCGGTCCAAGTCGGCAAAGGGACACTCCTCCATCAGCTCCGCCACCGTCACCACCTGATAGCCGTACTCCTTCAATAACTCCAGCTGCTTGCGCAGTCCAAAGGCCACCGGCGTGCGCTTGGCCATATTATAACCGTCCTTCTGGAAGATGATCTGTCCGCAGAAAAACTCCGGGTCCTTCTCCAGGGCCTTGCGCATGGGCTCTACCATGGCGTTAACCTCCGCCTCCAGCGCCGCGTCCCCGTCGGACAGCGTGGAGGGCAGCCATCCCGCTCCGTCGAAGGACGCGGCCATATACTGGTACCCCAGGCGGTCATAGACGTCGTAGCTGGTAAACCCGTCCTGCATCTTGTCTACATAGTGGGGCGGGCGGGACATGGTGATTTGATAGCCGTACCGCCCCCGCAGCAGCAGGTCCAGCTTGTTCAGGTCGTCCACCGCCTTGTCCACACTGCCCAAGTATTCCCGGGCCCCGTAGACGAAGGGCTTTTTGCCAAAGATGATGTGACGGTAGCCGTGGTTGGTGATCTGGTGGCCCTCCTCCAGAATGCGGCGGATGAGCCGGTCGTTGTGGACCGCGCCGCCCTTGCCGTCGTGGCCGATATCGGGGTAATGATCAAACTTGACCCCGCCCCAAGCGGCGCTGCCCAGCTTTCCGGCCTCGTCTGGGTAGTTCTCGCCGGTGTCGCCCACCACATCGAAGGTACCCTTTGCCCCAAACTCCGCCAAGATGTCCAGCAGCACGTCGGTGAGGGCCCGGCCCTGAAAGCGGTCCGGGGAGACAGGCAGATCCATGGGGCCATCGTCGAAGGTCATGGCGCAGATACGCCTGACCGTTTTGACCCGCTCGATGCGGCGGGTGTAGCTCAGGTGGCGCTTCTCCTCCGGAAGGAGCTGTTTGACCAACCGCTTTCCCTTTTTTCCGATCTTTACAATGAGCGACATATGGCTCAATCTCCTCTCCCAAAAATGTCCTGTAGACAGCATTTGACCGCGAACGCCGCCCATTTTGCATAGCCCAGCGGCTTTGCTCCGGTCTTGTTTCGTTTGGTCAGCTGGCTCCGGGCGGCGTACCAGGCCCGGCTCCGATGTCCGGACGCCTGGGCGCTGCCCTCCAACAGCGCCGCCTTCACCGCCTCCAGGGTCAACGCCTCCGCCTCCACCATGGTGAAGCCGTTGCCCACCTCCTGGGGGCAATGGGCGTCGCTCCCCCCGAAGGGCCGCAGGCGGCACACCTGGGCGAAGCTGGCCGCTAAACGGTTGGCGTCGTGGATTTTGCGCTCGGCGCGGCTGTTCCACACCTCCACCCCGTCCAGCGCGGGAACAGCCGGGGCCAGCCGGGACCCGTCCCGGCTGTGCTCGAAGGGGTGGGCCAATACGGCGAGTCCTCCTTGGGCATGGATAGTCTCCGCCGCCTGGAAAAAGTCCCTTGTCTCCACCGGTCCGGTGATGAACAACCCCAGCAGGTGCCCGAATTGAGTGGACACCTCGATTCCGGGAATGAGGAGAAAATCCTCAAATTCCGGTGCCTCCAACAGAGCCAGGTCGTGGTCACAGATGGCCGCGCCGTTCAGGCCCTTTGCTTTCGCCAAGGAGACAATCTCCTCCAACGTCATGCGCCCATCTGGGGAGCGCTCCGAATGGATGTGCAGGTCTAATTTGATCTCCATAATTACCTTCTCAGCAATGTATTGCGCACATAGCGCCTCCATGGCTTGGGATCATCCCCGGCGGACAGTGCCTCTTTTGCCCGGAGCCAGTCCGCCATTCCCTGGAAGAAAGGCCTCGGCTTCCCGTGCCGCAGGTAGTCCAGCATAGCCGCGCCGTCGTTGAGGGTGAAGCGCATTCGCACCCCCACGTCGTAGTCCTGGAGGGTGTAGTGCAGCCGCTCTCCCGCCGCAGCCCGGGCGTAACGGCAGACAAAGGGACTGTTTGCCTGCTCGGTCATGGGGAAGCTCCCCCACACGCGGGGGTTCACCTCCAGCACACAGGGCCCCTTGAACTCCACCATGGCAATTCCAACAAATTGGAAGGAGGACAGCAGGCGGTAGGCCTGGTCAATGAGCTTGGCGTCATAAAAGCTCTCACAACAGGTGGACGGCCCGCCGGACATGGGGTACTCCCGGATACGCCGATGGCAGATGGCGGCCACCAGGCGGCTGTCCCGGTCCAGCAGGAGACTGGCTCCGGCGCCCGCCCCAGTTACCTTTTGCTGGACGATGGGGTGGGGGTCGTATTTCGCCATCGCGGCCAGCTTGGCGGCATACTCCTGGGCGTTGCTCGCCACGGCGTAGCGGTCCTTGGCCTTCAAGCCAAACTTTTCTCCGCAGTGGGGCTTGATGATGACAGGATAGCGCTCCGGCTCTCCGCCGTACTGCCGGGGCACGGGGATGCCCAGCTCCTCGCACCGCCAATGGACCGTCTCCTTGTCGTTGAGGGCGTCCAGCACGCTGGGCGGGGCAATGAGGAAATCGCACACTTTGGCAAAACGTTCCCGCTGACGGGACACGGCGTTGAGGGTGGCCGCGCCCACGCAAAATAGGATGGGATCGTCATACTCCTCCAGCAGCGCATACAGCCTGTCGGGATAATCCGGGTCATCTGCCGAACCCTCCAGCCAGCGGCTTTGACTCGCATAGCGGGAGACAAAGCCTGGCGGCTCCAGGGTCAGGTCGGCCTGGGTCTGGGTGACAACGACACGATACCCGGCCCGCCCCAGCATTCGGATGGCGGCAATGGATGCGCGGTATCTTCCATCCGTGACGACAACTGTTCCCATAACCTCTCCCTCCCTTCGTGTACATTTGGAAAATATTATAACAAAACCTGGCGCTGATTGCAACCCAATGAGGCTTGTCATTTGGACCGGAATACCGTATAATAGCCCCATTGAGGTGATTTTTATGAATATCAAACCGATGCTTGCCGCGCTGCGGGGCGTGACGGCTTATAAAGATGTGCTGAGCCGCCCTGTCATGGAGTGTGCCCTGCGGCTGACCACCTGCGCCGCCCAGAGGGACGGCCTGGGCGGGCTGGAGGCGTACACCGACCTATTTTACCAGCTTCGGGTGGAGGGCCAGCCCGGCCTGGGCCAATGGCTGGGGGAGGCCCTGCGGTGGTCAGAGGGGCCCTATCCCATGCTGGTCCAGCGGGGTGACCGGGACCCGGCTCTGGAGCAGGCCGCCAAGCTGGACATCTCGGCCTTTGAGCTTCTGGCCAGCGTGGACTGCGACAAGTGGCTGGGCCACCTGGGCAAGCTGCTGGACAGCGACTATCAAGGGGTCCTCACTGGCCTGCCCCGGTGGCAGAGGGGCGTCCCTTTCACCTTTGATTCCCTCACCGAGGCGTATCGTGAGGAGGGCGCGGGCCAGTTTGCCCGCTATCGGGCTTTCGTGTGGGACAATGGGGCGCTGATCCCCGTGGCCCACCCCGACTGCCCCTCCTCTGACCAACTCCTGGGTTATAACGACCAGCGTTCTGAGGTGGAGCGCAACACCCGCGCCCTGGTAGAGGGGCGGTATGTGAACAACGTCCTCCTCTACGGCGAGAGCGGTACGGGCAAATCCGCTACGGTGAAGCACCTGCTCGCCCTGCCCGGCATGGATGAGCTGCGGCTTATTGAGGCGGACAAAGAAAACCTGGGCGGCCTGCCCGCCCTCATCCGCAAACTGGAGGGGCGGAGGCAGAAGTTCATCGTGTTCATCGACGATCTGACCTTCGACCGGGATGACCCCACCTATTCTGTACTTAAAACCATCCTGGAGGGCGGTGTTGAGCGCAGGCCGCAGAATGTGGCGGTCTACGCCACCTCCAACCGCCGCCATCTGGTCCGCCAGACCATCTCGGAGCGGGCTGGCGACGAGTTGGACCGGTCCGAGACCATCCGGGAAAAAACGTCGCTGGCCGACCGCTTCGGCGTGCGCATTCTGTTCCAGAGTCTGAACAAGACCGAATTCCTGGCCCTGGTGGATCTGCTGGCCTGCCAGAATGGAATTACGCTGGACCGAGAAGAGCTCCACGGCCAGGCAGTAGCCTGGGAGCGGTTCCACGGGGCGCAAACGCCCCGAACCGCCCTGCAATTCATCCTGTCGCTGTAATGGGAAAAGCCCGCCTTCCGGCGGGCTTTTCAGCTTGCTATACCGTTTTCCCCTGCTCCTCCATGAATGGCTTGAAAATGCGTTCCAAAAGCGGACAGGCCAGCCGGACCCACAGATAGGGCAGGAACAGCCCCGGCCACCACATAAGGACCACTGCTCCGACAAACAGGAGAGTCATCAGGCCCAGCAGGAGCGTGGTGGGCAAATGCGCCATGGCCAGCCTGAAACTGGTGGCCAGCAGTCCGCCCACATTGAACTCGAACCGGGACAGCACTGGGAACACATAGGCCGCCGCTCCGACAAGAACGATAAGTAATATCCAAAAGGAAACATACAAAATGTATCGGGCCGTGTTTCCCTCCGACGCTCCGGCAAACAGCCAGCTGTGAAGAAAGTACAGCCCCGCTCCCAGTGCCGCCAGAAACACCCCAGCAGGGCAGGCCGTTTGGAAGCTCCCCTTCAGCGTATCGAAGTACCGCCAGTAGGCTCGACCTTCCCTCTTGCGGAGACAGCGGGCCATTGCGTCATACAGCGCGGCGCTGGACGGCCCAAACAAGATCACCGTCGCCGCCCCCGCCAGCCAGAGCAGGCTGAACGCCGCCACATCTACCGCCTTGCCCAGGCCCCGGAAAAAGCGGTTCTCTGGGTTGAAGATGTTACCCCACATGGCCGCCCTCCCGGTCCTGCGCATAGCGCTTGATGCCGTGCTCTACCGGACCCCACTCGGGTAGGGGCAGGCGCTGCATGGCGCCGAATACGTAGTCCTTCAGCTTGGGGTAGTCCCTAGACAGCCGGGCCACCAGCTCCTTCACCTCCTGCCGCCGGGTGTTGCCGTCGGCGGGGCAGGGATTGTGGACTACAGGCAAATCGAACCGTTGGGCGGCGTTGCGCAGGGCGCCCTCCCCACAGTATAGCAGGGGGCGGATCTGCGTGATACCCGTCCGGTCCAGGAAGGTAACGGGCTGGAAGCAGGATAGCCGCCCCTCGTAGAATAGGGACAGGAAAAAGGTCTCCACCGCGTCATCAAAATGATGGCCCAGCGCCACCTTGTTGAGGCCCAACTCCTTGAGGGCGTTGTGCATGGCCCCCCGCCGCATTTTGGCGCACATGGAACAGGGGTTTTTCTCCTTACGGCATTCGAAAATGATATGGAAAATTTCCGTTTGGACAAGATGGTATTCCACCCCTAGCTCCTCGCACAGCAGCTCCACTGGCCCGAAATCCATCTCCTCCGGCCCTGGATGCACCGTGATGGCGTGAAGCTCAAAAGGTACGGGGTAAAACTCCTTCAGCTTCGCCATGGCGTATAGCAGCACCAGCGAATCCTTGCCACCGGACACCCCCACAGCGATCTTGTCGCCGGACTGGATCATATTGTAGTCCTCTACACACCGGCGCATATGGGACAAAATCAGGCGCATTCCCAGCGTCTCCCTTCCTGAAAAAGAAAAATATCAAAAATGAGAAAATCGAAGCATTTTAAAGAAATCGGCCCAAAAATTTAGCATATGAAAAATATCTTAAAAAATCCCGCAATTTTGGTTGACATGGGCGCTTTTCCGCATTATAATACATTACGCTCCCCGTTGTAAAGGGGAGCATTCCCATGCTTCGTACAATTTTGAGATAAATGGAGGAAACCAGAATGTCTACCTTTATGGCAAACAAGGGCAACATTCAGCGCAAGTGGTATGTGCTGGACGCTGCCGGCAAGCCTCTGGGCAAGACCGCTGTCGCCGCCGCTACCATCCTGCGGGGCAAGCACAAGCCCGAGTATACCCCCCACGCCGACTGCGGCGACTTTGTCATCGTCATCAACGCTGACAAGGCCGTGCTGACCGGCAAAAAGCTGGAGCAGAAGTACTACCGTACCCACTCCGGCTACGTGGGCGGCCTGAAAGAGACTAAGTACCGCCTGCTGATGCAAAAGAACCCCGAGCTGGCCGTCCGGCTGGCGGTGCGCGGTATGATGCCCCGCAACATCGTCACCAAGGATTCCCTGACCCGGCTGAAGATCTACCGCGGCGACAGCCACCCCCACGCCGCCCAGAAGCCCGAGACCTGGACCGTGGAATAAGGAGGTAACGGATCATGTACAAGAGCAAGAAGCCTTATCATTACGGCACCGGCCGCCGGAAGTCCTCCGTGGCCCGTGTTCACCTGTTCCCCAACGGCACCGGCACCATCACCATCAACGGCCGCGACATCGAGGAGTACTTTGGCCTGGAAACCCTGAAGATGGTGGTCCGCCAGCCCTTGAACACCACCGGCGTTGTCGGCAAGGTGGACATCACTGCCACTGTCGCCGGCGGTGGCGTCACCGGTCAGGCTGGCGCCCTGCGCCATGGCATCTCCCGCGCCCTGCTGGAGATGGACCCCGAGTTCCGTCCTGCCCTGAAGGCCGCTGGGTTCCTGACCCGCGATCCTCGTATGAAGGAGCGCAAGAAGTACGGCCTCAAGGCCGCCCGCCGCGCGCCCCAGTTCTCCAAGCGTTGATATTCCTGCAAAACCCCGGAGCCACAACGGTTCCGGGGTTTTTCCATGTAGCAAAGTCTGGCAAAACAGAGGAAAGAAAAACAAGAATAATTGGGGTGCATCCGGGGTGCATGGCCCTTAAAACGGTGTTTTGGGGTGCATAGATGGGTGCATCCCAGCCCCCTGTTTTTAACAAAATCCACAGGCCACCCGTGCTATACTCCGGCCATAAGGAGAGCGGCTTGATTAGGATTTCACTGTCCATCGGGCTTGGCGGGCCTGGATGGGCGCGGGGGCTGTACATGGACAGAAAAAAGCAGAGAGGCCCGGCACGGCCTCCCTGCTTGAAGTAAACCATTTTGCCGACATCAACAAAATGGTATATGCCCCTGCTCTCCCCTCCCGGACGCTCACTCAGCGTCCGGGCTTTCTTTTTGCAGAGATCAAATTTCTGTGCCATCCAGGAACTTGAACCTGACCCCCGCTGTTGCTCCGAGGGCCTCCCCAATTTTCTCCCATTCCTCCACTGTAAACTTCCCCGTGTTCAGCCGTTTGTTCAACAGCTGCGGAGACCAGCCAAGGCGCCGGGCAAGCTCGGAGTTCGATACCCCACAGTACCCCGTGGCCATCTCGACAATCTGGCGTGCTGTCATAGCCTCACCTCCATATGCCAGAGTATAAACCAAACATTTTCAAAAGTCAAATAAAATTTTTCAAATTTCCCCGAAAAAGTTAAAATAAAGGGTTGACATTTTCAACCGTTTAGTTTATACTGATATTCGTAAGGCAGGGGCGGCCAGCCCCTTACGAAAGGAAGTGAGGACGTGGACGAAATGGCAAACGCCGCCGAGGTCATTGAAAAGCTGGCACGGGAAGCCGAGAGGCTCCAGCTGCTCGAACTGGCCCGGAGCTGCAAGGACCTGGATGAGCTGATCAAAAAGCTCGAAGCGATGACAGCCAACAAGTAAAAAGGGCAGCGGCCCCCGACCAAGGAACACCGCTACCCAACGCACGAGGCGAGCCGGGAGCCTTACCCCGGCCGCCTCCATGATAACAGAGTAAGGCGAAAAAATCAAGGCAGAAAGGACAACGATCATGGAAAGTAAGGCTATCAGCTTTGATCCCTCCGATCTGGACGGAATGCGCAAGCTCATGGACGAGCACGGAGACAGTGAATTCCCCTTTGATGGTATGAACGAGAACATGGAACAGGTTTCCATATCCATCTCCACAGAGCGAATTGACGCAGTAACCTATCAGCACAACGGCTGGACGCGGCGAAATGTCTATTGGAGAGACGGCACCCGCGAAGAACTGTACGAGGGGAAGTGGAACAATGGGTAGCTATTTCTACACCTTCGGCTCCGACCCCGGTTTCCCCTACCAGAACGGCTGGGTGGAGGTCAGGGCCACCTCCAGAGAGGAGGCCGACCGCAAGTTCCGCGCCCGGTTCCCGGATCGGCCTGGGCATGAGGGCATCATGAACTATGCGTTCTGCTACAATGAGGAGCGTTGGAGGCAGATGGACCCGGAGCACACCTGGCGCGGCTGGAGGCTCCACGAGGTCATCGAATAAACCCGCAAGGCCGACGGCCCCAGGCCGCCGCTGGTGCAAGTCCAGCCGCCCGGCATCCGGGCGGGCGCTCATGGGTTTACCCATCGGCACAGGGGGAGTCAATCGCCGCCCCTTTTACATACGCACCTTGAAAACGGAACAGGAAACGGCCACACCGCCCCCTACCGCTGGTCACAGTGGCCCCATGCGGTGGTGGATAGGTAAACGCCCGCCCACCTGGAGAGTTCGCCTCAGAGGGCCGTAAATGGCAAACAGGGCCTTGCGGCCCCGTCTCTGGGACAGGACGTGCGGGTGCTGCCCACTTGCCCTGATATGATACGAGAGCAAGCCCCCTTTGGGGCTTGGCTTTCGGCTGGGGCTGGATTACCGCCCGGTGCGGCACTCCCACTCGAACTCGGCGTAGGCTTCGTAGCTGTCCCGGAAAGCCGCGTCATCATCGATGGCCTCGTACTCGTAGCTGATTCGGTCTACCTCCTCGAAGGTCGTGTGCTCCTTCTCGGCGGCCTCCCTCGCAAGCTCCTCAGCCTGCTCCTCGACCCAGGCTTTGAACTCGGAATCTGTCATGCCGTCGTTCTCGACCTCGGTTTCGTATTCCCATTCGTTGTCCACCCAGGTAATGACCGCCTTGGAAATCCGCTCCTCCGCGTTCCAGTCGCTCTTGCTGGCCTTTGCCCTTCTCAGTGCCTCTGCGTATCCGATCATCGTTTTTTCCTCCGTTTTGTTTTGGTGTGTTTTCCTTTCGGTAGTGTATTAATCACTCTGAACCGAGATAATAGCAAGTCATTTCTGAGAATAAACTACACAATTTCTTGGGGCCATATTTGTGTAGATTACGCCCCGGAATACACTTGCTATTTCCTCCGTTTAGAGCGAATATGTGCATACCGAAAGGGAAAACCACATTTTGAAAGGCGGAGGAAAACACCATGACAGAGCAGAACAACACCTACTTCCAGGCCATGCAACAGACCTGCACCGAATTCGAGCAGGCACGGGAGGCCCGCCGGGCGGAGAAAACCAGATGCACCGACCAAGCTGCCCTGGATGCCTGGTATGAGCGGGAAAAGGGGTTCAAGTACCCCTTCACCTCCGGCCAGATGGTTGCCTACCATGCCTGGTTCAACAGCACCCGGAACCAGAGCAGCGACTTTGAGGTGCAGGATCTTCCATGGGAGGACAACACCCATGACTTCGTGGAAACCCTCCGGGCCGCTGGGGTGACCGAGTTCGTAATCACCGACCACAGCACCGCACTGATGCGGGTTCTTCATGAGCTCGCCGCCGAGGGCTGCACCATGCAGGAACTCCGCAAGGTGGTGCGCAGCGAGGTTCGCTGGGGCGGCATGGATACCGAGGAACACCCTGGTATCCTTTTCCGCACCTGATTTAATCGGCAACCAGAAGGGCTTCGGCCCTTTTGGTTGTTCTGGGGAGATAAAATACACAGTTCTTGCCGCAGATGATTGTGTACTATATGGCTCCAAATTAACTTGCTATTATCCACATTTAGAGCGAATATGTCCATACCGAAAGGGAAAACACGAAACGGAGGATACGAACATGACCTACCAGGAACTCGAACAGAAGGTAATCAAGAACCGCCTCATCCTGCGGCACTGCGCTGACAGCGAAACCCGCCGCCGCATCATCCAGGAGAACCACGAATTGATGACCGAGATGGACCGCCGCTGGACTGCGGCAGGGAGGGAGAAATGGTGACAAGATTTCAGCGGGAACTGCGCGGCGACCTGGGTGCCTTTTGGCAGCGGCACGCCCAAGGCGAACTGGAAAAGGTCAAGGCCGACCTGGACAGCGGGGCCATTACCATTGATGGAGCCGGGGTTGCCCGGAACTGCATCGGGCGGGTCCTGATGGATGACCTCTTGGAGATGGTGGAAATGGTCACCGACAAGGCCGATGGTGCCGCCACACGGGCCGCACGGGAGATAGAGGTGGCGGAGGCCCTGGCGGCGTATCGGGCGGCATGGAGGCCCCCCAGCGGGGAGCAATTGGCTGAGATACGGGCCGCCTTCGGTGAGGGCGCCACAGTGGTGGACGTCCTCACCGGCGAAAAAATCCGACTATAAAGGGAGAGGCAAAGATGAAACTGTACGAGGTAACCTTCAAAACTTGGAACGGCTCTTTTTCTGACCTGAATAGCAATCGGATGCTGGCGGTTGGGGAAGGCCCAGAGGATGCCATTCGGAGGGCAAAGGAACGCACTGATAGGGACGCCAGAGATTTCTGGGCAACAGAGATCTCCGATGTTATGGGCTATAAAATCCATGTCAAATCCACCACGAGGTAAAAGAGGTGCAAGTCTTCCCATCCAAAAACCCAAACGTTTGGGATTTTGCCGCAAACGAAAAAGCCCCCTCGCAGGCCGAAACCTGCAAGGGGGCTTTACTGCGGTCACGTTCGCCGTTTCCCGGCCAACAGGCGAGGGGGAGCGGCGATGACGTGAATTTATACCACTGGAGCCGCCCCGCCCTCCTGGGGGCTGTCAGGGGCGCTGGTGGGGGCTGCCTGGGGGATAGCGTTCTGAACCACGGCGGCGGCAGTAGCTGCAGCAGTAGTGGCGGCCACCGTAGTCACATCGGGGGCCTCCTTCAGCTCGGCGGAGAACGGCTCACCCAGCACGATGGTACCGGCCTGCTGTTTCTGCACCCTGACCTCAGCCTCAACCCGGCTGACCAAGTAGGCGTTCAGATCCCCATACCTTCCAAAAACTCCCCAGTGAAAGAAGGCACCACCAGCGTCAAACCGTGGCGCCGCAGGTCATCCTCGATGGCCTGGTGATCCCCGCCCGTCAGACCGCCCCAGTTGAAGGTCAACTCCGTGACGGTGTGCCCCCGGAACTCGAAGGGTTCCTCGAAGGTGTGCGTATAGGTCATGACGTCAGGGCTTGCCTTTACGTCAGCATCCAGCGCGGCAGCGGCCTCCGCTGCGGCCTCCACTTTGTTTTCAGCACTCATGGACTATGCTCCTTTCCAAAATCACGCAGGCCCCGGACAGCCATGCCGCCCGGAGCCTGCTCTTTATTACTTGCCCAGCGCCTTGCGCACCTCCACCACATTGTTCTTGTTCTTCCAGGGCAGCAGCTCGGAGTACTTGCGGACGCCGCTCTCGCCGGTATCCACATCAATCAGGGCCTTTGCCCGGAACAGGCCATTGATGCCCTCCGATTTGGTGGCCATGACGGCGGCCACCACGCTGTCGTGGGACCAGCCGGGAGCGCAAATCAGGTCGGGGATCAGGCCCACCGTGTTCATGCAGTCGTCAATGACGCCCAGGCCCTCCACGATGTCGGTCTTCGCCACCGTTTCGGGCTTCACGATCCCGTACTTGATGTACAGTTCGGCGGCGTCATAGCTTTCGCCGCCGTCCAGCAGCTCCACCAGGCAGCCATGGATTACTTCTCCTCCTTTCCGAAAAGGGCCTTGACCTCCGCGCGGGCG
>CAJUQN010000062.1 GCA_910588625.1 uncultured Oscillospiraceae bacterium | reverse complement strand
ATGCTAAACGGTTCCTTCTGCTGTAAGGTCGCCCCGCCCACGTTGGGTCCTGCCATTGCTGTTCCCCCTTTCCAAAATTAGTAAATGATTATTTCCGTGCCACAGCAGCCTTACCTCTGTTCTTTGGAGCGGACGGCTCCGTCTCCTCCGGCTCGGGGGTAAAGGATTGGATATCCTGGGGCCTTATGCTGAGGGTGACTTTATCGCCCACGTTATGAACCTCTACGATCTGCTGCTGGGGCAGAGCGGTATAGGTCTTGGCATCCTCGCTGGCACCGGCTTCCCACGCCTCTTTGTTGGCAGGAGCGGTGTCCCAAGCCTGCGCCCACGTGGTCTGGAATTCCGTCCCGCCGTACCAGTCCAGGAACAGGGCCGCTGTGATGGGATTCTTGGCGCCCTTGATGATGCCGCAGCCGGTGATGGCGTAGGGCACACCCACGTCTGGAACTACATAATCCAGCTCTACCTCATAGGTCTCGGAGTAGGACTTGATGCCGGAGGAATACCACTGGCCGCAGTGAACGGTTTCCTGGCTCCCCGAGGTCGCGGCGATGGCGCTAATCACGTCGCCTTCCGCCGACACGCCGTACTCATACATCTTCCCAATCTGCTCCCAGCCCTCGGGAGATACACCGTATTTGGCGTCATCAGCGTCGGACTTAAAACGGTGCAGGATGCCGCTCAGGTTCACCTGGGTCGTGCCGCCGGTGAGGGCCGACCAGCACTGGAACGCCCCGTGATACTGTGTGTTCTCATCTTTCCACAGGTCCAGCCAGTCGCTAGGGGCCTGGTCCTTGCTCCAAGTATTTTTGTCGTACACCAGCAAAATGGCCTCTTTGGTGATGGCATGGAAGTAGCCGTCCGGATCGTTCAGGCCCTCGTCCACAAGGTCGGCCCAGCTGGGAACATACTGCTCCAGAAGCCCCTCGTTTTTCAGGTCCTGCCAGCCCATGGCGTTTAAGCCGCACATCACATCGGCCTGGGGATTTTTTCGCTCGGCCTTAATCTTCTCGGACATGGCGGATGCGCCGCCGTTGACAATGGTGATGTTGGTGAAGCCCGCTTCCTTCGCTTTCTTTGTCCACCAGTCCGAGCGGCCGCCGGAGCCGGAGTTGGTATAAACCACCAGGGGCATTGCCTTGTATTCGGCGATCTGCTTCTCCGTCAGCCCGGAGATGTCGATTGCTTCACTGGTTGCCTGACTGGGTTCAGGATTTTTTTGACCGCAGGCCGTCAGGCTCAAGAGCATCGCGCCAACCAACAGCAAGCTGGAAATAAACTTCCATGTTTTCATTCGGTTTCTCTCCTCATCATAAATTTTTGAATTGCCTTAGACTTTCGCTATCTGTCAAGTCGAGCCGCAGAGGGGTAATTGTGATGAAACCTTGATTGCGGCAAAGGTTATAGTCGTTATCCCCTTGCGCAGGTTTTGGCGTCTGCGCAACGGAGGTAAA
Organism: uncultured Oscillospiraceae bacterium; assembly: GCA_910588625.1. Taxonomy (GTDB): domain Bacteria; phylum Bacillota; class Clostridia; order Oscillospirales; family Oscillospiraceae; genus Enterenecus. The sequence continues at coordinate 15,208 of CAJUQN010000062.1, read as the reverse complement.
GCGAATTTTCGCATCTGACAAATCAGGCTGGTCCGGGAAATTGACGTTGAGGCACATGGCGCCCTTCCAATCGGCGTCGCAGATCAGCAGCTTCAGCAGACCGGGCAGCACGGCCCAGTAGTTTTTTCCATGCTGCCTTGCGCTGAGGGCAATGCTGCGGGTCCCATACATATTGGCCTCCAACGCGGCTCCGACCGTCCCTGAATAGACGATATCACGCCCCAAGTTGAAGCCTCCGTTTACACCGGAAACCACGAAATCAATTTCTTTTGTGACAAATTTTCTAAAAAATTTTACGCTGTCGGAGGCTGTTCCAGTATGGGTGTATATATTCTCGCCCCTGCCGCTTTTTGAAAAGTTTTCCGCCACAATGTCATATTTATGTGTTGAGTGGGAACTGCCGCTGCGCTCCCCATCTGGGACACAGGCAAACACGGTGCCAAAGGACTGCAGCGTGTTTTGAAGCGACAACAGGCTTTCGCTGGCAATCCCGTCATCGTTGACGATCAGGATGTTCATGTGTCAAGCAGCGGGGACCGGATCAACAGGAGCCGGGGCGGGGCTCATGTCATTGGCGCGGGTAATCCACGCATCCAGATGCTCACAGACCAGATCCCAGTCGATGTCCTGAGCCGGGATCGAACTGACTGTCAGCATATACTGGCGAGAGGGAATAATGCGGACAACCTGGTTCCCCTCCGCGTCAATGGCGGCGGAATAGTCCTTGTACTCGGAGCCGGAGCCGTTTTCGTCCAGCTCTTTCACATTTGTCTCGCTCCAAACGGAGGTGTTGGCAGGAATCAAGGTACGAGAGTGTTTGGACATCTCCAAAACGGTGGAAGCAGCGCCGATGTAGTCCATAAAGAGCTGACTGGCCTCCAGATTGCTGGTGGCGCTCATAATCGCCGCACCATAGATAAAGGTGGGGACATCGGAATATTTAATAACATCCAGCCGCGCACATTTGCCAGCCGCCCAGTACCAGGCCGCCTTGTCCATGCCGTCAGAGGCATAGTCAAGGGAAATCTGTGTGGCCGCGATATTGTTGATGTAGTCGCCGGTGGCGCAGACGTTCTTCTGCGTTTCCGCGTTGAGCCACTCCTTGCTGCGCCCGTCAATCATGGCCTGAAGCTGGTCCCAGCCCTCCTGGGTGACGCAGTCCGTGTCTGTGGCGGAGGGATCCAGGTAATTTGCCAAGAGGCCCACAAGGAAGGTCTTGTTGGCCAGATCATTCCAGTCGTTCATGTAGCGGTCCAGCTCATACTTGCCTATGTAGGCGGAGCCATCCTTCCACAGATCGGTGATGGCGGAGACGTCTGTGATCTCAATCCCGCCGAAGGTCTCCTTGTCCTTCTGCTTCTCCAGGTCGGCGGAGTCATCCACCACGCCGGTCACGCGGTACATGGACAGAACCATATCCTTGGCGATAGCGAAATATTGGTTGTCGCCATCGTTCAAATTAGCGGCTACCTCACCGGCCCACTCCGGCACAAACTCTTTCAGTGCCGCCGCCTTTTTCAAGCCCTGGAGGCTGTAGGTGTCAAGGCCTACCACCACATCACAGCCAGCGGCAGTGATGGCAGCGGAATCATACTGATCCTCAATTTTGAAAAACTCCGCGTTGGGGAACTTCTCCCGCACCAGGTCCTGGAAATAGTTCACTTCCTCGGCGTTGTCCCCGGAGCCCACGGTATACCCTTTGGCGGTATACTTGAAGTCCTCCGTGTAGCCTACCTTAATAGTGGCGTTGTAAAAATCCGCCAACTGCTGCTCGGTGAATTCGCCCTTCCAGCCCGTGTCCTTCGGCTCTGGCTCCTGAACATCGGGCGTGTTCTGCTCCTGTCCGGCAGACGGCTGGGCCGGTTCGGAAGAACCCGGCGCGGCACTTTGACAGGCTGCCAACATACCCAGGAGCATCGTACAGCAGAGCAGAGCCGCAAGAATGTGTGTGACTTTTTTCATAATTACCCTCCCTTTCTTAACGCCCGAGTCGAATTTGCGTGGCTCGAGGTCATAAAAAGCATAACACAGATAGTATAACGTGTCAATTATCTTTTTGAACAAAATGAACAGTTATCATTGTATAAAATGCCTAATTTATTGGTTATAACCCCAGTTATTATCTTTCTGTTTATTTGAAATTATAGTGATACGTTATATTTTAGTGGCACTTATTGATAAATAAACGTAGATAATCTCCCGCCATTTTTACGATTCAATATCTGCTGCGCAGTGAGAAATTGTAACGTTTCAGAATGCGGAAGCTTCATAAGCTTTGTCGCAACATATAATTCTCGTCGAACTATTGAAAAAAGCGATCTGCTCCATTATAATTGTATTTATACTGCGGTTTCTTACGAGAGGAGGGAGTCTCTTTGGCAACAATTAAGGATATTGCCCGCGAGGCCGGGGTCTCGCAGGGAACCGTGTCCAACGTTCTCAACGGGAAGGGAAACGTCAGCAGCGATAAAATCCGCCTTGTCGAGGAGACGGCAGCCAAGCTGGGCTACGCAGTCAATCGGCGTGCGAAGATTCTTCGGAAGGGCGTTTCCAATACGCTGGCTGTTTTGCTGCCCAATATGTGTGATAAGCGGTATACCGATTTCTTTTCCAGCTTCAAACACTATGCGGAAAGCCGCCATTACTCCGCCAGCTTGTTCCTTACCGACGATGATGTCGAGATGGAAAAAACTCAACTCACAGCCATACGATCTGAAGGCGTAGCCGGTCTCGCCGCCTTCACCTGCCAGCCGGATGAATCGGCTGAACTTTATATCACAGCAGGATTTTCTTCGGACGAATTGGTCTTTGTGGAACGCAATGCCGGATCAAACTTCCACTATCTCGGCTTTGACTATGCCAAGGCAGGAACAACCTTAGCACAGGAGGCGTTGGCCAAGGGTTATCGCGAAGTCGTTCTGGTGACGGAAAGCTTGTCCTATTCCTGTGAACGCCAGTTTTTCCGCAGTTTCTGTGCTGTGTTAGAGGATACCACTTGCCGGGTTCGAGCTGTAGTCACCGACAGGCTTCACTGTAACAACACTTTTCTTCAACTGCTAAACGAAGGCACGGTCATAAACGCTATTTTTATGACAAGCTACAGCTTGGCCCAGGCTTATTTGAATATCCAAAAAACTTTTTTTCGCGGGCGGGAGAGCGAAATTTATACGTTATCCCCTCTGTTTACCATGCCGGCCAGGGATTTCAATAAGTACGAACTGAATTATCGTCTGCTTGGCAAACTCGCCGCCGAGCAGCTGATTACTCGCCGTCAGGTGCCGTCATCCCCAGAGATGCTGGTGTTAGAAAACGATGGGCTGCGCCGTTGGGGTGTTTCAATCCGGTCAGGCAGTTCGTGCAAGCGCATCACGGTGCTGACTCTGGACAGCCCCACCGCGCGAATCATGGAGAGCCTGTCGAAGCTTTACACCGACGCCACAGGAATTGAGATCAAAATCGCTGTCAGTTCCTATGACGGCATCTATGAAATCTTGAAAAGTCTCAGCGGAATGTCCGTATTTGACGTAATTCGTATCGATCACAGCTGGCTCTCTTGGTTCGGTGAGAAAATTTTCTTACCCCTCGACAACCTGGACACAGTTTTAGAACCTACGTTGAAAACATTTATTCCGGGCCTTATCCCCCAATACACCAACGTTGGAGACGTTATGTACGCATTGCCTGAGACCCCCAGCGCGCAATTGTTGTTTTACAGACGGGATCTCTTTGAGAATCCTGCGCTTCAGCGTCTCTATAAAGAGCAGAATAAGAGTGAACTGACGCCGCCAAAGACCTTTGAGGAATTCAACCGGCTCGCGCGTTTTTTTACTAAGAAGTATAATCCCCTCTCTCCGGTGAACTATGGCACCACTTTGACCTTGGGCAACAGCGGCGTTGTAGCCACAGAATACCTTACCCGATATTTCAGCCATACCAGTGATCTTTTTTCCCAGGAGGGTGATATTCTGATTGAGGGAGCCGCAGGTCTTGCGGCAATCCGTGAACTGGTGGAGGCCCGTCAGTATACGCCATCCAAACACAACGACTGGTGGCGGGAGACCGCCAGGACCTTTGCCCAGGGCGACACTGCTATGACCATCATTTATAGTAACTATGCATCGGAAATGCTCAACGCCAGTTCACATATTACGAATAAAATTGGCTTTGCAGTGGTTCCCGGGGGTAACCCTCTCATGGGCGGCGGCACGATTGGTATTTGCCGGAACAGCAAGCACCCACAAGAAGCGCTGGACTTTATCCAATGGGTTTGCAGTGAAGAGGTCACCACCGCTATGACGCTGATGGGCAGCGTTTCGCCCTGCCGGAAGACCTACGAGAACTACGAGGTGCTGGACACCTACCCCTGGCTTGTGCTCTCAAGAGACTGTATTTCCCTCTCCCATACCAATCGGATCCCGCCGGGTCTTACCACACATTTTGACGAGCGCGGTTTTTTGAGCATTTTGGGCATGGCTGTAAACAACGCCATTACCGGAACGATGGAACCAGAAGAGGCCATTGCGTTTGCGGCACAGGCATACCGGCATGCTTTTTTATAAAAAGTGTATTTTTAATCAGGTAGAGGTGGCACCTTGCCGCCTCTACCTGATTTGGTATAAATTTGAGGAGAGACTTCCGTTTTCCCGCCAGCGACTGCTCTTTTCCACCAGCCCCGCCTTCACCAAATCATCCAGCGCCCGCTTCACCGTCGAGCGGGACAGGCTCACCCCAGCAGCGATGGTCTTGATCCCCGGCCAGCAGGTGCCCTCCTTGTTGGCGTGGTCTTTGAGGTAGATGTACACCGCCTTGGCCCGAGGGCCCAGCTCAGTGTCCTGGTAGATGGAATCGTAATAGGCCAAAATATCATTCTCCTTCCCCGGGCGGCGGCCCATTCTGCTTTTTCATATTGTCAGGAATTGTAGCCAGCGGCTGGCCCGCCGGTTTCTCCTGCCGGTCATACCTATCGTTCTTCTGCCCAGACCGCCTCTCCCGTGAGGCGCGGTCTTTTTCTTCCTCTGGAGGTGCTAACAAAAACCTGTTTTGAATCGCCTGCTCCAACTCCTGCCGTCCGGCGTAGTACACCTTCCGCTGCCTATGCTCCGGCGTCTGATACGGCTCCCCAAAGGTGATCCCCCAGTCCAGGAACAGTCGCAGCCGGGTTTTCATGGGATGCGTCCCGGTTTTCATTACCACGAATTCCCCCTTGGGGATGGACTTCAGCTCGTCCGGGGTCATCAAAGGCCGCTCCCCCATTTGCAGGGTCTGGGTATTTTCACCTTTACTCCGGCTGATGTACCCGGACTGTACCGTGTAGCTGCCAAGCGCCTTGGACAACACGTCCGCAGTCTGGCTGTTGGGAGCGAAGCCGCCAAAAATGGTGTCCTGCACGTTGTCCTGGATAATCTCCGAGCCCTCGCGACCATAATTCTTCTCCAGCTGGGCGAGGCTCTGGATGATGGGCACCAGAGTCAGGCGGCGGGAGCGGCCTGCGCTGAACAGCGGGAGGATGTCAAAGGGCGGCATGGTGCCCAGCTCGTCGCAGAACAGCACCACCCGATTCTTCAGCTTGCCGCCGTTCTCATCGGCCACGGAGAACAGCTCGCGGGCCAAATTCTGGATCATAAGCCCCGCCATGAAATTCTTCGTCTGATCTTCCTCGGGAAGAATCAGAAAGATGGCGGATTTGCGGCTGGCGAAGGTCTCGGCGTCCAGCGGGCTGTCGAAGCAGATGGTCTGCTCCAGCTCTGTATCGAGGAAGGCGTTCAGCCGGGACAGCACGGTGGACAGCACCGAGGCCATGGCCTGCTCCGAGGTGTTCAGCGCCGCTCCGGCGAACCATCGTGCCTTGTGCTCCGAGGGCAGGCGACCCATCAGCACCTGGAAACAACTCTTGCCCTTGGTGCCGGACGGTTCCAGCAGGTCCTGCACCAGCTTGAACACCGACACGATGTGGCGGCGCTCCCGGGGCTGGCCGTCGATCTCTCGGGGCGGCAAAAACTCCGCCAGGAGAAGAATCACAGCGGTGAGGAGTCCCTCGGCGGAATCGTAAAAAAACGCGTTCTGGCCTCGGCTCCCGCTGTCCCCGTCTGGGCTGATGATGGTCTTGGAGAGGATCTTGGCATATTTCTCTGCCTTGGCCCGGGCCGCCAGATTGTCCGGGTGATGGTTCGCCTCGTCCATGTAGTAGTTCACCAGCGTCAGGAAGTTGAAGCCGTCCGAGCGGGTGGGGTTTCGCAGGTCGATCACCGACACTGCGTAGCCATAGCACCGCTGGGCGATGGCCCCATAGTTCCGGGCCAGATCACCCTTGGTGTCCAGGGCCAGAAAGCTCATCCCACAGGCGCAGGCGTATTCCAGATTGGGATACAGGAAGAACGCTGTCTTGCCCACGCCGGACGCGCCGATCATCAGGCAGTGGATGTCATCTTCGTCCACCAGGGCGGTAATTTTGCCCTTCTTTCCCTGGGATCCCAGCACCAGCCCCTGAGCCTTGGGCAGGTCTTTGCCCTGCCGCCACTGGGCGGGGTTGAAGGAGACGCGGGCGAAGGTCTTGCCGATCTCGGCGGGGGTGGCCCATCGGGCGGTGCCGTGCTGGCCGTCCCCCACGGGCTTGGACTTGATGCTGTCCAGCGAACCCCGCCCAGACAAAAAAGAAACGCCGCCAATGACCAGCAGGGCCACCGCGGCGACGATCAGGATGATGAATTGCTGGGGCATAATGCACCGTTCCTTTCACGATAATTTCTGTTCATGCTGAACCTCCTGCTCCTGTTCAAAATTCGCGCACAGATCGTCATTCCAGTCTTTCAGCACGGGCACCAGCGCGTTCACCGCCAGCCCCTTCTCCCGGACCAGCTTCGCCAGCCGCCGAGTGGCAAGCTGTCCCGCCTGGTCGTTGTCCAGCGCAAAGTGGACGGTGTCGATCTGCGGGCACCGCTCCAGCATCCCCAGCATGGGCTGGGAGGACGTGCCGCACAGCGCCACATAGCTGTACTTCGCCCAGGCGCTGTCATGAAACTTTGAGATAAACGACAGCATATCAATGGGCGCCTCGAACACCAGCAGGTGGTTGTTGGAGCCGGGCCAGTTGAAGGCGTAACGGAAGTCGCTGCCCTTCGCCGTCATGCGGAAGGACTTCCCCTGGCTGTTGGTGCTGCGCTTGTGGGCGTGGCGGGGCGTACCATCCCTGTCCATACCCACGAAGACGGCATTGTGGTATTTCTGATCCTCGTAGACCAGCCCCGCCCGGACGAAGGTGGTGAGGACGTCCCGATCCAGGTGGCGGTGCTTGAGGAGGTAAGCGAACACCCGCCGGTTATCTTTGTTGGCGGGCGGCAGTTCGAAGGGCTTCTTCACTTTTTCCCGGGGTGTATCTATCGGCGGATCGAGGATGGCCAGATCCTCGTTGAGCAGGGTGATCACAGCCTGTGGGTAGTTCATGCCGTAAAATTCCTTTAGGAACGTTACAGGTCCGCCGCCCTTCTCGGCGGCGTGGTCGTACCACTCATTACCCCGGACGGTGACGCTGTGGTTGCTGCCTAAGCGGTACTCCGACCCTTCCCGGATCAACGGCTCCCCCTTGAAGCGGAGGAACTCCACCAGGTCTACCGCGTTGGCCTGGAGCTTCTGTTCTTCTGTGAAATGAATGTAGGGCATTGGGACACCTCCTGCGGAATTGATTTCCAGTAGAAAACGTGGTAAAATGACTGGGCATTTGAATAAAAAGGCGGTGCTTTGCTGTGGTTGATAGGCTGTTTGAAGAACTGTGCGCGCTGGATGGGGTGGAAGCCCTCGCCCTGGGCGGCTCCCGCGCCGGGGAACATTTTGACGAGGCTTCCGATTATGACGTGTACCTTTACTGCCGGGAACCCATCCCGGAAGAAGCGCGGCGGGCCATCCTGTCCCGGTACTGCTCCGTCCTGGAGATCGGCAACCACTTTTGGGAATACGAGGACAACTGCCACCTGAATAACGGCGTTGATATCGACTTGCTCTACCGGGATCTGGACGCCTTTACCGCCGACGTAGCGGAGGTGGTGGAACGGTTCCAGCCCCGCAACGCCTACACCACCTGTATGTGGCACAACCTGCTCACCTGCAAGGTGGTCTATGACCGGGATGGCCGTCTGGCCCAGGCGAAGGAGCGGTTTTCCGTCCCCTATCCCCCACAGCTGAGGGATTACATCCTGTCCCGAGGCTGGAAGCTGCTCCACGGCGCCATGCCCGCCTATGACGCGCAGCTGGCGAAGGCGGTGAAGCGGAGCGACCTGGTGAGCGTCAACCACCGGGCGGCGGCTTTTCTGGAGACCTATTTCGATTTCCTGTTCGCGCTGAACGAGAGCACCCACCCGGGGGAAAAGCGCCTGATCCAACTCTGCCGGGAGCGGTGTCCGGTACTGCCCGCCCATTTCGAGGAAAATCTGGAGCGGCTGTTCCAGGATCTGTACCACGCGCCGGAACGGGTGGCGGCGGATGTCCAAGCTATCGTTCTGGAGTTGGAGAAAATATACAAACCGTAATCATCGGGAAACAGATCACTGCATCCGCTGTTCCTCCTCATGGTCGTCCGGCTTGTGGCCCATGGCGATCTTTTTCTCCCGGATTTTGCGTCTGAGCTTGCTGTCCACAGCCACCCGCATCCCAGCGGCGGGCGGCTGACGCTGCTCCTGGAAGATGCGGCCCATGTGGTAGAGGAGCGAGGCGGCGGAGGAGAAGATGGATCCGTACACCCTGTCCAGAAAAAACTTTGCGTACTGGTTGCCCTGTTCAGCGGACAGCTTCAGCCAGTGGGCGGCCTGCCTCTGATCCTGGGGGATATCCTGCCCCAGCAGATACGCTTTACCTAACGTGTACTGGGCGTACTCGTTTCCGTCCTCAGCACACTCGGTGAGCAATTCCAGCGCCCGAGCCGTATCTTTGGGCACTGTGTTTGTTCCTGTGAGTAGGAGCTTACCCAGCTGGTACTTGGCAAACGGGTTGCCGCCCTCAGCCGCCTTTTCGAACCAGGGCAGTGCCGCCGCCTTGTCCTGTTCGGCGCCCACCCCGTGGAGGAGCATCCAGCCGATGCGGTACTGGAGCTTGTCGTCCGGGGAGCTGTCCGCCATGATTTGGAACCTGAGGAATGCCTGACGAAAATACCATGCGGCGCGTTTTTCGTCCGCCTCGCCGCCCAGCCCGTCCCGGTACAGCTTTCCCAGCTCGTAGGCGGCGTAGGGGAAGGTGGACGCTTTGGCGTAGAGCTCCCGCGCCAACCCGTAGTCCTGTTCCACGCCCTTGCCATCCCGGTATAGACCTGCCAGGGTGTACTGGGCGTATTTGTATCCGGCATCGGCGGATTTTTCCAGCCACAGTGCGGCCTCTCCGTAGTCCTGTTCCGTACCCAGCCCTGCGGCATACAGCTTGCCGATGCGGTATTCCGTGACGCGATCCGGCGCGGCCTTCTCCGCTTCCAGAAACGCCGCCAGCGCCTTGGAGTACCACTCCTGCGCCAGCGCAGGGTCAGGCTCCCGGCCCAGGCCGTCCGCATACATCCGCCCCAGATCGGCCATAGACAGGGCATTGCCAGTGTCGGCTTCCCCGGTGAGCAGATTGAATGCCGCAGTGAAATCGGGCGGGCCGTCCCCGTCACCCTGCATCAGCTGACGGGCGGCACGGTAGCGGCGTGTCCACCGGGCATGGGGAACAGCCTCACCTGTATCGGCAGGTTCGTCCGCGGGTTCGCCATCAGGCCCGTCTGATACCTCAGTCTGGGGTGCGATATCGGGCGGCACGAAATCACCCAGCCGCACCGCCTCCTCGACCACGATGTTTTTGATCCGTTTGAACTCCTTCTGCCGGACGAGCGGGTCACGCTCCGGCAGATCGTCCCTGTATGTCCTCAGCACTTCCTCCCGCTCCCGATACCACAGATCATAGGCGGCGGCGATGCGGGGATCCTTCTCCAGCTCGTTCACGACCTCGTCCACCAGGGATTTCACCGCTGGCGGCAAATACCCGTACTGCTTTTTGCCGGAGCAGTGCTGGAGACGCTGAGCCAGCTCCAGCATGAGCTGTGCGATGCGCTGGTTCTCCAACGTCCCGGCCTGCATCTCGTTGACGAGCCGCGCCATAACTTCGCCGGCACCTCTGGTGAGCTCGTCCCGCCGCTGGGTCTGCCGCTGGTAAATGGCAACCAGGTCTTGCTGAAAAATCTCATTCGCCAGCATGGATTTGATTTTGGCTATTCCCTGTTTGGTGAGGAAGCCGGACTTGCTATCGGCGCTGTAGCACACCATGTGAATATGGGGATGGTGGCTTTCGTCATGGAACGCGGCGTACCAGCGGAATTGCTCGTCCGGGATCTTCATCGCTTTCGCCATATCCATGGCACGGGCGGACAGCAGCTTGCGCCAGCGTTCGGCGTTGTCGTACCCCAGCCGCGCCGCGTCCTCCCGCCGCAGGGAGATAATGGGCAGCCACACCACGCCGGGATGGCGCGCCACCTCCTCCGCCACCTGGGACAGCACCAGCGGGCCGTCACCGGCAGTGAACAACCCGTGGGCGCCCATGCGCTGGACGCGGGGGCGGCTGGCGATGTAGTCCACGTAGTTTTCTTTTTTTGCCACCTGCTCATAGTTGTCCTCGATGGCGCGGGTGATGAACTCCGAGGCATTCCCACGGGTAGGCGCGGCCTGGTAGTCCTCGTACTCGAACAGCCCCCGGCTGGACGAGAATTCCCGGAGGAGCTGCGCCACCAGCCGGGCCTGTTTCTCCGTGACGGGGAGCGCAGCTTTGCCGGGATCAATACGCTCCACGCCCTCACGGGTGGACACGTACTTGACGTAGTTGCCCAGGTGGGCGGCGGCCTTTTCACCACCGCCTTTGATATGCGGGCACTTGAAAATCACGCGCGGCGTAAACAGCACCTCCCACGTTTTTGTTATCCCTCTGAATTAAAAAATCCTTAGAGAGAATACCTTCTGGCCGGCTCCCTGTGAACCGACACTCGGTCCACTGAGAGGGTATGGTACCCCCTTGGCGGACACTGATTTTTTTTGCATGGTCATTCATCTTCGTGCTGTTTCAGCGTGTCCTTGAACGAGATACCCCCGTTCACCTTTTTCACTTCTTGGACGCACTGCCAGCGCAGGTCGTCCAGCTGGCTGGCGTCGATCTCCAGCCCCGCCGCCAGCACGTGCATCATCATGCCGATCTCCACTGTCAGCTTGAACAACAGACGGGCGATCCGATCCTCGCTGCACTGGATGGTGCCGCGCATGGCGTGGACAAAAATGGGCGGCAGGAACTCCGACACATCCTCGGCGGCCAGGTAGTCGCAGTAGAAGCGCACCGCGCTTTCCACAAACTCGTTTTGGCTCCGGCAATTGGCGCGCGGCATGGCGGCCTTGATCTTCCTGTCGGTATCCGGGTCGATCCGCATCAGGAATTTTACTTTTTCTTCTGTCATCTTGCTAAAACACCTCCAAAATATCGGTCAAAATGGGCTTGATAGCACTTCTGATACCTAAAAACTGCGGCAGCCACCGCAGTTTTTGCCCTTGCTGATAGCAGGTTTGATTGCACTGCCTGAAAAGCGATGGCATCGGATATCGGGGAAAAGGTGACGCAAAATCGTTAAACCTCCCCGTAAAGCCGAAACCCGGCCCGCATTGCGGGCCGGTGTGAGAGGCGGTGATATCACCGCTTTATCCAGCACAAAAATCGAACGTCTGGATTACTCTCCAATCCCCCACTGCCATGCCCTTCCGGGCGGCCAAAAAGCGGCCCTCCGCAGGGTGCAAAACTGCTGGCCGCCACAACCGGGCCACAAAGGCGCAGCACCGCGTTTTATCTCCCCGGTGGGGCTGGGATGCTGCCCAGGCCGCAGGAGGGCCACAAACGCCCTCAAACGGGCCAACGCGGGGGACACGGTTCGAGGGCCGTCCCGCAGGTGCGGAACGGCCCTCTGGATCGCCCTGGGTGGAGGGCTACATTGCCGGTTCGGTAGGGTGGGGATACGCCTCCTCCAGCATCTTTTTCCCGTCCGGGATCGAGTCCCGGATGTCGTCCAGTTCCGCGCGGAGCCCCTTGGCTAGCTTGGCCACATTGGGCTTCACCGTGTCCAGCAGCAGATCATCCATCCTGCACATTTCAGTAACCGCCCGCGCGGCGCCCAAAAGCGCCTGCCGCTGTTCCGGACGGCACTCCTCCTTTGCCGCTGTGCCGAACAGCAGCCAGACCAAATCCATCTGCGCCACCGCGTCAGGCTCCATATCCAGCCGCTCCATGTCGATCAGGTTGGGCAGGCTTACGCCATCGTCCACGAACCGCTGGGCTGCGGCGATCTCCATGTCCAGCCATTCCAGCAGGGCCTCGCCGTCCTTGCCCAGATCGTGGATGCCGCTGAAGGCTTCCACTGCGGTCCGGAGTTCCTGAACGCACTGGGGAAGCTGGGTCTCTACCGTGTTCAGCAGGGACACCGCCTCGTAGGCGATCAGGGTACACGCCTCGGTGGGGGTGAAGTGGGTTTGCGTACTCATTTTGATCCTTCCCTTCAAAATTTTTTGGGGCTGGCAACACAATGCCACAGTCTTGCCGGGATATCCATTCAGCAAAGCCAACGAAATTCCCGGGGATGCGTTGGTGAAACCAACAGCGCGGCTCACATCGACGGCCCGTTGGGCTGCCCCATTTCCTGTCCCTCGCAGCGGATCATCCGGGTTTCCAGGTGGGCGGCGAAAAGCTCCCGCCGCCTGTCCCATTTCAAGCCGTCCTCCCGGCTGGCGCACCACGCGGCGGTGGACACGTCCCGGATGGCATACGTTTCCCAGCCATCCACCACATCCAGTGTGGAGAACTCACCCCGATCCAGATCGATGTCCAGGGCGGCGATCATACGCCCGCCGCCCTGCCGGAGCTCGTCGGCGTAGTCTTGGAATACCTCCGGGGCGATGTAGTCTGCGGCAGGGATGGCCTGGGCAAAACGTTGGGATGAATCACCCTTGGCCAACAGGTAGCCGCGCAGACGGAGGGCCGTATGGTATGCGTCCATGGACGCGCCGCCCTCCGCCAGCAGATGTTCCGTCCGCCCGTCCTGGGTGACGCGGAATACAGAGAGATGGCGGGACGCCTGCTCCTCCGCGCACTGCCGTTGATCCTCCTCCCAGATTTCGTGACTGATCCGATCCCGCACCTGTTCCGGGAGTTGGTCGATCAGGGCGTCCAGGTATGCGTTCAGCGCATCCTCCACGGTGGTGTCCTTTTTCTTCAGCTGGTTGGACAGCGCGTCATACCAGCGCTCGTCCAGCCAGACGGTGATGTCCCGGGCGTTCATACGCCGCCCTCCTTTTCCAGCCCGGACGATACGGGCCGCTCCTTGGGCGCGGGCCGGGGGCGCTTGGGCCGGGACGGAGGAGCGACGCGGCTGTCCAGATACTCCCGCACCGGCGCGGGTACGGTGCGCTCGTAGAGCTGCCCCAGCGTCTGCTCCAGCCGCGCCTGCACGGAGGAGCCCTCCTTCTTCAGTGAGAACTCCAGTGCGGACAGCTTGTCCTCGTCAAATGCCAGAGTGATGGCTGCTTTTTTCATTTTCGATACCTCCTACAAAACATGAAATTCCCATTAGGTGGGCTCGTCCGGGCTGCCATAGAATGGCATGGGCTCCGCGTACCGCACGGCATAGTGGGCGGCGTCCTCAGCGGACAGGGAGCAGAACTCACCGTCCACCGAGCCCGCGATCAGGAACGTCCCCGCGATGGTATCGCCACCCACGCGGCGGTTAGCAGGCAAGCCTATCAGCTTGCCCACCTCGTTGCAGATCAGCACAGCGTACTTGATCAGGCTGTACACGTTGTCCGCGTTGGTTTTCTGCTCCTCCGTGGCGGCGGCGCCCAGGGATGCGGCGATGCGGGAGTACACTGTGGCCATGTCCGCGATGGGCACGAACACGTTATAGACGCGCTCCACCTCAATGTCGCTGCCCTCCTCATCCTGTTCGGTGACGGTCTCGGTGCGGGTCTCGCTGGAGGCAAAGCAGTGGGCAAACTGGGCGAGGGACGGCGCCTCGCCGCCGAAATACAGAGAGAAAAACACAGCCTTGACCCGGATGGGGTCGAGGCTGTTCCCGTCCTCCATATTCGATTGGATGTCAGCGATGACTGTGTCCAGCTCCGCGAAGCTGGCCCGGGTCTGCTCGATACACACCCGGTACTCGGCGGGGGTATCGGCGGGCAGGGGCCCATCCTGGAAGCACAGCTGGGCGGCGGAGATGTTGTGGCTCACCGCTCCGGAGCCCAGGGCGCACAGCAGGGCGATCACCACGATGATGGGGGAGAGGATGGCGGCGATAGCCCAGCCCACACCTTTGCGGGCCTTCTCGTTAGTAAGCAGGGTGGCGGCGGCTTTCGCCACGAGGACGGGATCAACCAAACTGCATCCCCCCCATCGTCGCCCCATCGAACCCGCTCTGCTGGGCTTCGATGGGGGCCCCGCTTTCAACGAGGGCCTGTTCTTCACCCTGTTCCTGGGCTTGGGCCTGGAGTCCGGTCCAGTGTTCCTCCAGCGCCTGGATGGTATCGGGGCTGCCGCTGTTGGGGAACCGCTGGCGATACCGCTCAAAGTCCATGCCGCTGTCCAGCAGCAGCTTGGCCACGTCCGCCGCGCCGTTTTCCACACAGGCGTTGAGTGCATGATAGTCGTTGACGTTCACCCACATCCGCTTTTTCAGAAGCGCCTCCGCCATCCAGCTGTTCCTGCCCTCATAGGTCAGCATATGGAGGATCCGGCTGGCGCAACCGCCCCCGGATATCCCCTTATCCACCAGCATGGCCATTGTGTGATAGTTGCCGTCCATGGCGAACTGCTCCAGCAGGTGGGGCGGCGCGGCGGCGATCTGCTCCTCGCTACACTGCTTGATGATCTCCCGGGCGATATGGCGGTGATCCGCATAGGCATAACAGGCCATCTCGCCGTGGAAGGATGGGGAGAGATCCGCCACCCGGTCCGCCGCGTTCGCCAGCAGGGCGGACACCTTGGCCGGGTCGTTGATGTCAATGGCCTTTTCGCAGGCGGTGGAATAGGCCGTTTCTGAGAATTGCTCCACATCGTCCAGCCGGGAGCGCGTCATGTTCCGGCCCACCGCGCCGGGGCGGCCCGCCGTTTCCACCAGCAGGTCACCAGGTTGATGAAATCCCTGATGCTGGACAGGTTCAACTTGCTGGCCATGGCTTCA
>CAJUQN010000061.1 GCA_910588625.1 uncultured Oscillospiraceae bacterium | reverse complement strand
AAAACTACAAAATTTCTTCGGCGTTTTCTTACAATTTCATATCGGCGTTGACAGTGGACGCTTGGCAGGAGGCCGCAGACGACTACTACAAGGATTTCTATGTCCGCCACCCGGAGTACCTGTCCGCTTTGCCGGAGCAGTATCAGGCTGACATTGCCAACAACTTGCGAGGGATGCGGCAATATAACGAAATGCCCTTGAAAATCTTAAAGGCTGAACAACTGGTGGGCGGTGAGGAGGCTATGGACGAGATTTTGAAAGGTCTCTTTGGCCGGGAACTGAACCCGGAATATCCCTATCTGACCTATCAGGAGTTTTTGGATGCCTGCCATCTGACAGAGGAGGACTTAAACCTTGAATAAAATATTTCGATATGAGCTGCGGCGCTTGCTGTGGAACAAGCTGTTCTTCGGTATTCTGCTGGTGTCCCTGGGATATGGCTGGCTGACGCTGACTGGCTCTGTGGTCCGGGGCGTGGCGCGCACAGCGCCCTTTTCCCCATGGAGCTTTGGATACTATCTCAGCCAAGTTCTGCCGCTGATCTGTCTGGGAGAATTGTTTTTCCTTGCGTTCTTCTTCTCCAAGGAGGAGCGTTTGCTCCGGCCCTTGACCCAAGCCACCCCAATCAGGCAGCGGCGATATGCGGCCCTGCGGTGTGGAGCGGTGCTGACAGCGACCCTTGTCCTCTGCCTATGTGTTGCAGCCCTGGCGGTTGGATTCTATGTGTCGCTGTTTGGATGGGTGGATTATGGGGAACTGATTTTACCCGCTCTATTGACCTTAATCCCTCCCATTGTCTTTTGCCTTGGGGCAGGAATGATGTTGAGCTGCTTCAACCATACTCTGATCTACGCTCTTATGGCGGCAGTAATTTTATTGACTATGTTACCCCTGCCCCCGGCAATCAATTTTTCATTGAGTGGTTTTTTCTCTCAATTTCCGTTGACCATTGGAACATTAGACCCAGCGTTTCATATTCCAGGTTGGCTTGCTGTATCTAAAATTATATTGGCTTTCTTGGGCAGTATATTCACAATTTTTTCCATAAGTGTGTAGAACAATTCACCGAAAAATGCCGCGGATGCGATCAACTGTCTCGGCGGAGTCCTGGACGAGACCGACTTCCAGCGCATCTACACTAAGGTCAAGGCAGACCGCGCCGCCCTGGAGCAACAGCTCAGCCAGTTGGACCGCCCGGACTACTCCCCCGCAGAACAGGCTACAATATCAAATCGGCGTTGGCAGCGGCGTAAAGAACGAAAAACGGCCTGAAAATGCAGGGCTGTGGCCTTTTACAGTCACAGCCCTGCCGTACATAGAATACTTCGTTGCGGCACCTCGCTTCACTGGAGCGCGGCCTTTTTTATTCTTCGATGATGCGGCGGATCTCCGCCTCCACCTGCTTGACCTCAAATTCCAGCTCAGCGGCGGGCATACGCACCGCGCCATGGCCTAAAATAATCATCTGTTCCAAGCCGTCAGAGGTGGCCACCCGGACTCGATGCTCCCGGCGCTCCTTCGCCAGGGCGTAGGTGGCCTTTTCGATATACATATCCGCTGTCTCCGCCTCCTTGGTGTAGACCACAAAGATGTCTCCCACCTTCTCCACCGAACCGGGGTTTCCCTTCACCTTGTAGGCATCGAACACCACGATGAGCCTGCACTTCTTCCAACCCTGATAGTTGCGCAGGCGGTCGATGAGCCGCATCCGCGCCCCATCCAAATCCTCCCGGGCGATGGCCCGCAGATCGTCCCAGGCGTGGACGATGTTGTAGCCGTCTACCAGCAGATAATCATCTCCATCTCGGGTTTTGAGTCCCTTCCAGGGCTTGGGCTTCGGGGCGGCGGAGGGCTTCTGTACCGAACGGAAGGCGTGGGACTTCACCGGACCATAGGCCCGTTCAAAAATGGCCTCCAGCTCCTTGTCCAGCGCCGCCCGGGACTCGTAGCTGATGGACTGCCGGCGGACCGCCGCTGCCTCCTGCTGGGCGGGACGCTCCCTCTCGGGCCTCCACCCGCTGTCCAGATGCATATGGCCGCGCACCTCGTCCCAGGGAACGTTAAATCCGGCCCCGTGGGCGCAGAACACCGACCCGGCGGGGTTGAGCACATCCCGGTCCGGGTCGTAGCCTCGCTGGACCACCACCTCGTCCGCGTCGTGGCAGGGACGATAACCCTCCACTACGCAGGAAAACCGGCCCCGGCCGCCGGTGTAGGCCGCTACCTCGGTCCAGTAGCCCCCCACCTCGGAAACCGGAACAGCTCCGGTAAGGACGGACGTGTCCCCCACGCTTTCCGGGGACTGAAAATCCGCGCCCATGCGCTGGAGGTCAGTCATAGCCCGGCCCACGCTCCCGGTGGGAATCTCCAGGCGGAAGGAGTACCAGGGCTCCAGCAGAACGTTCTTGGCACACATCAGCCCCTGGCGCACCGCCCGGTACGTGGCCTGCCGGAAATCGCCGCCCTCGGTGTGCTTGAGGTGGGCCCGGCCCGTCAAAAGCGTAATTTTCATGTCGGTGACGGGCGAGCCCGTGAGAACGCCCAGGTGGGTCTTTTCCATCAGGTGGGTGAGAATGAGCCTTTGCCAGTTGCGGTCCAGCACATTTTCCGAGCAGACGGTGTCCAGCACCAGGCCCGCGCCCCGCTCCAACGGCTCCAGGAGCAGATGGACCTCTGCGTAGTGCCGCAAGGGCTCAAAATGCCCCACCCCCTCCGCCGGGGCGGCGATAGTCTCCAGGTAGACGATGCGCCCGGGGCCGAAGGTCACCTCCACCCCAAAACGGCGCTCCATCAGCCGGGACAACACCTCCAACTGCACCTCGCCCATGAGGTGAACGCAGATTTCCCCCAAAAGCTCGTTCCACTCCACCTGGAGCTGGGGGTCCTCCTCCTCCAAGACCCGGAGCTGGTTCAGCAGGGTGTGGACATCGCCCCCCGCCGGGGGCACAACCTGATAGGCCAGGACGGGCTCCAGCTGGGGGCCTTCCCAGTCCTCCTCGGCCCCCAGGCCCTGACCGGCGCGGGTCTGGCTCAGGCCGGTGACGGCACACACCGTCCCCGCCGGGGCCTCCTCCGCCGGGGTAAACTTTGCCCCGGAATACAGGCGCAATTGGGTGGCCTTCTCCTCCCAGTCCGGCCCCTTTATCACGTCCCGGACCTTCAACACGCCGCCGGTCACCTTCAGCCACGTGAGGCGCTCCCCTTTTTCGTCACGGGATATCTTAAACACACGGGCGGCAAACGCCTGCGGCCAATCCGGCTCCAAGGTATAGCGGTCCAGCCCGTCCAAAAGCTCCTCAACGCCCTCTACCTTCAGCGCTGAACCGAAAAAGCAGGGAAACAGCTTCCGTTCTACAATCAGGGCGGACAGATCCGAATCATCCAGCATTCCCGTGTCCAGATAGCGTTCCATCAACTCCTCGCCGCACATGGCGGCCTGCTCCAGCAGCTCGTCCCGGTCGCCGGAGAAGTCGGCGCAACCGTCCGACAAGCGCTCTCGGAGCTGGGCCAGAAGCTGGCCACGGTTCGTACCCGGTTGGTCCATTTTGTTGATGAACAAAAACGTGGGTACCTGGTGGCGCTCCAACAGCCTCCACAGCGTTTCCGTGTGTCCCTGAACTCCGTCCGCGCCGCTGATGAGCAGCACCGCATAGTCCAGCACCTGGAGCGCCCGCTCCATCTCGGCGGAAAAGTCCACATGTCCGGGGGTGTCCAAAAGGGTCAGCTCACACCCCCTCCACGCCAGCCGCGCCTGCTTGGAGAAAATAGTGATGCCCCTCTCCCGCTCCTGCTGGTCGGTGTCCAGGAAGGCGTCGCCATGGTCCACCCGCCCCAGCTTCCGCACCCCGCCGGACAGGTAGAGCATGGCCTCGGACAGGGTAGTTTTCCCCGAGTCCACGTGGGCCAGCATTCCCGTGCAAAGCCGCTTAATCTGTCTGTTTTTTTGGCCTCCAGCCACTTTTCCACCCCCTGACGCCAAGTATTCCAAACACACATTTAGAAGAATTATAGCACAAGGCCGCCCATTCGTCGATAGGTATTTCTCTCCGACAGCCTTTTTCGGCGGCGCTGTGCGAAAAGAAAAGCACAGGGCTCAAATAAGCCCTGTGCTTTCTTTTCCTGTTTTACAGCACTGCTCCTCCCCAGACCTGAGCCTGGGTGATGGACAAAACCGTCTCAGTGGGATATTTGGTTTTCAGCATGGCTTCCAGCGACGGCGCTTCCGCCGCCGCCACGCCCTCTGTCTGCACCTGGCCCGAAGCCCGCACTGACAAATCCATCATCAGGCTCGCAGGCATAGACGCCATACCGGTCATGCTTTCCAGATCGGACATCAATGTCTCTCCGCCGCCGCCCAACCGGGCCGCCATGGCAAGAAAGCCATTGGGCTGGGTCCCGGACTGCCTTGTCCTGCGGTTTTTTGCAGTGGCGCTATACGCTCTCGTCCCATAATTGGGTTGAATCGTGTTGCTCAATGTTCTCCCTCCCTGTTTGTGTCAAGAAAATACCGTATGTTGTCGCCTATATGTGTCGTTGTCCTTCTGATTCGGTTGGCTTCATCATCACAAACGGCGATTTTATCATATTGATATCCCTCTGTAGGTTTATTCGTTCAAACGGGAGCTGAAATAAAGCCGTTTGACGTGTATGGACGGTTTGGCAGCGCAACTGGACAGCGACGGGCTCTCTCACATATCCTGGTGGGCAGCACCGTTCGCTCCTATCTTGCGTGGTTGAAGGACACAGGCAGATTGAATGCTCTGTTTGAAAACAATATGCTCCCCTGGCAAACAGCAGCGATCAAAGATACAAAAGGCTTCCCCACAGGGGAAGCCTTTTGCGCTCAATGAAACAGCTCCGCGTTTTCTTGAAACAGCTTCTGCACCTTCCGCTTCAACAGCCGGTGGGAGGACTTTTTCAACTCCGGGTCGTCGGCGATCAGCTCCTCCGCCGCCTGCTTGGCCTCCTTCAACAGCTGCATATCGGAGGCAAAATCCGCCACCTTCAGCTGTGGCAGGCCGTGCTGACGCTTGCCGAAGAAGTCACCGGGACCCCGCAGACGCAGGTCCTCCTCCGCGATCTGAAACCCGTCGTTGGTGGCGCACAAGGCCTTGAGCCGCTCCCGCGCCGTCTCACGACCGCTGGCGGTGACCAGAATGCACCAGCTCTGGTGCTTCCCCCGTCCCACCCGGCCCCGGAGCTGGTGGAGCTGGCTCAGTCCGAACCGCTCCGCGTTTTCGATAATGATGACAGAGGCATTGGGTACGTCCACCCCCACCTCAATGACAGTGGTGGACACCAGCACGTCCAGCTCTCCCCGGTTGAAGGCGGACATTGCCGCCTCCTTGTCCTTCGCGTTCAGCTTTCCATGGACGAAGCCTACGCGCAGGTCGGGAAAAACCCGCTCCTGCAATTCCCTTGCGTAAGCGGTGACGGCCTTTAAGTCCATACCCGGGCCGTCCTCCCAGCCCGCGCCGCCATTCTCCTCCACGGAGGGACACACGATATACACCTGCCGCCCCTCGTCCACCTGCCTGCGGACGAAGCCGTACATCCGCTGACGTTTGTCCTCGCCCACCAAGAGAGTGGACACCGGGGTCCGCCCTGGCGGAAGCTCATCCATGATGGACACGTCCAAATCACCATAGATAATGAGGGCCAGTGTCCGCGGGATTGGGGTGGCGGACATGACCAGCACATGGGGCGGGACAGCGCCGCCCTTCTCCGCCAACGCCGCCCGCTGGGCCACGCCGAACCGGTGCTGTTCATCGGCAATCACCAGGCCCAAATCCTTATACTCCACCCCCTGGGAAAACAAAGCGTGGGTACCTACGATAAGGTCAATCCCCCCCTCCGCCAGAGCGGACAGGAGGTTCTTTTTCTCCTTCCCCTTCACCGACCCGGTGAGGAGGGCCACCCGCATCCCGGCGGGGGAAAGCAGGGCGTCCATGGTTCGGGCGTGCTGTTCCGCCAGCAGTTCGGTGGGCGCCATCAGCGCGCACTGGACTCCGTTTTTCGCCGCCGCCCAGGCCCCAAAGGCCGCGACCGCTGTTTTACCGGAACCCACGTCACCCTGTACCAGGCGGTTCATGGCCTTCCCGGACTTCAAATCTGCGGCTATGTCCTCCATGGCCCGCCGCTGAGCCTCCGTGGGGGTAAAGGGCAGGAGGGCAACGAACTCCTCGGGCGAGCTGTCCATCAACCGCCCATCCCCCGCCGAGCGGCGGTCCTTCAACTGAGCCAGGCCGCAGGTGAGGATGAACAGCTCCTCAAATACCAGCCGCCGCCGGACCGTCTCCAGCTCCTCAAAGGTGGCGGGATAGTGGATGTGTTTCCGGGCAAACTGGGTCTGGCAGAGCTGATGGTCTTTTCGTATCTTCGCGGGCAGGACTTCGGGCAACCCCTCCAGGCACTCCTCCACCGCCCGGCGGGTGAGGCCGGCCATCAGGTTGTTGGAGATGCCCGCCGTCAGGGGATACACCGGCATGATGAGCCCCGTAGTGCGTCCTGTGCCCTCCCGCTCGAAAACAGGGTTTGTCATGGTGAACAGGTTCCCCTGGCGCTCCACCACCCCGTAAAACACGAAGCTCTCCCCCGCCCGCATGACCTCCCGGATGTAATCCTGGTTGAAAAAGGTGATGTGCACCGTCCCGGCTCCGTCCACCGCCTTCACCTTCACCAGGGTTAGGCCCCGGCGAACAAAGCTGATGCGGGGCGTCTCCGCCACCATGGCAGACACACAGCAGGGCCGGTCCCGGGGCGCGTCCTGGAGGGCGCAGCACTCCCGGCGGTCCTCATACCGCTGGGGCAGGTGGTCCAGGGTGTCCCCCAGGGTGCGCAGCCCCAGCTTTTCCAGCTTCTGTCCCCGGACGGGGCCCACCCCGGGCAGGCCGGTCAGGGGCGTCTCTCGTGTCAGCGGCATTTGTTTCACCTGCTTTCCCTCAATGTTGCTCCCATAGTTTACCACATCTTCCCCGTCGAAAACAATCCCCAGGGGATTTTTCCTTCTGGGATGGTATAAATTGCTACGCCTCCGTCCACAATAGGGGCCGGAGGTGTTGTTATGAACAACAAACGAACATGGCTCGAAAAAATGAGCGATTTCATCTCAGGAAAGGGTTTCTATCTTGTAGTACTCATCTGTGTGGCCGCCATCGCCCTGTCCGGCTACTACCTGGTCCAAGGGGTCCGCGGCGGGCTGGACCAGACCTTGGACCAGCCCGTGTCCGGCTCCGCCGCCATTGTGGAGCCCTCTGCCGCGCCCTCTGTGAGACCGACCGTCAGGCCCTCTGACTCTCCCGCCGCCAGCTCCGCCAAAATCACTACGCCTCCGGCCTCTGAGGCCCCTTCGGCGTCCGTACCCTCGGAAGCGCCCGCACCCTCCGTGGCCCCTGCCCCACTGGTCTTTACATGGCCGGTGAAAGGCGCCATTATCGCCGGGTATTCGGCGGAGGCGCTGGCCTATAACGAGACCATGGGTGACTGGCGCACCCACAACGGGCTGGACATCGCCTCTGAGCAGGGCACTCAGGTGCTGGCCGCCGCCGCCGGCACAGTGACCGCCCTGTATGAGGACGATCTGATGGGCACCATGGTGGAAATTGACCACGGGCAGGGCCTGGTGAGCCAGTACGCCAATCTCGCCGCTGTGCCCACGGTGAAAGTCGGGGATGCCGTGGCCACCGGCACCGTCATCGGCTCTGTGGGGCAGACCGCCGCCGCTGAGAGCGGCCGGGCCTCTCATCTGCACTACGCGCTGTTAAAGGACGGTTACCCTATGGACCCCGCCGACTATCTGCCTGAGCAATAACACACAAGAAGCCCGGCCCCTGGAAAGGGCCGGGCTTCTTTCATCCGAACCAACCGTTCAATTACAGCTGGAGAGAAGGAGCAGAATAGGTACGGCCCGCCAGTTCGCTGTTGAGCATATACAGGGCCTTGGCGTCGTCGCCGAACAACTCCATCTTACGGATCAAATCGGAGGAGTTTTTCTCCTCCTCGCCCTGCTCCTTGACGAACCAGTCCAGAAACTGCATGGTGCGGTGGTCCTTGGCCTCCAGTGCGGCGTCATAGATGGCGTGGATCAGTCCGGTAACATACTGCTCGTGGATGTGGGCGGCCTTCAGGGGGTCCATCAGCTCCTTGAATTCCTTGTCAGGCTTGGCGATGGCGCCCAGGGTGACGGTCTGGTCGTTGTTGTGCAGGTACTTGTAGATGAGCATGGCGTGGTCCTGCTCCTCCTTGGCCTGGATCTCGTACCAGTTGGCGAAGCCATCCAGCCCCTTGGCACTGTAAAAGTTGGCCATGTCCAGATAGAGGTAAGCGGAGTACAGTTCCTTATTGATCTGGTCGTTCAGCAGTTCAGCAACTTTTTGATTCATTTCAAACACTCCTTATTTATGTTCCGCGTCCCGCGGCGCTTTCATTGGAAAGTATAGCACTTTTTTCTGAGGTGTCAACCGTTTTCCACCGCTTTTTCCAACGCCTGTTTGACCTCCGCCGCGATACCCCGCATGGCGGCTGGATCGATCTTGCGCACCTGCCGGTCATAGGTGTAAAGACCGTTGGTCTCCCCCTCCACATCGCTGAGCTGGGTGTAGATGCACCCGCACAGGCCGTTGGGGATGGAGGCCAGAACCATATCATGATACATCAGCCGGATCCGGACCTGGAGGTCCACTTCGGTCTCCGCCTGCTCGCCGTAGCCGTAGTTTTTGCGCTCTTGGGAGACGTGGCCCTCAATGCGGCGGGAGAAGCCGCCGCACTCACTGAGAAACAGGAATTTTCCCGGCTGGTTCCCGTTCAGCACCCGGCTGTTGAAGTAGACGTGTTCACTTTGCACATCGCTCTCCTTCTGGGCAAACCAGCCGGAGGTGGACATAAAGAACCTGGTGGGATCGGAGGGCTTGAGCAGGCGGTATATACGGTCTGAGTCATACTGGCCCCAGCCCTCGTTGAAAATGGTCCAGCCGATGATACAGGGGTGATTGTTCAGGTGGACAATGGTGTCCAGACAGTGGCGCTCAAAGAACAGCTTACGCTGTTCGGCGCCGCCCACACCCACATCTTTGCGCTTTTTGCGACCCAGGGTGGGCATCACGGTATCCCGGACATAGCGGTACTCCCCGGAGTTCACCATGTCCTGGACCACCAGCATTCCCAGACGGTCGCAGGCATAGTAGAACGCCTCAGGCTCCACCTTGATGTGTTTGCGCAGGGTGTTGAAGCCCAGCTCCTTCATCCGCAGGATGTCGGCATCGTACTCCTCCGGACCTCGGGGCAGAAAGAGGCCATCCTCGAAATAGCCCTGATCCAGTACGCCGTGGAGGAAAATGGGCTTGCCGTTGAGGCATAGGCGGGTGTGGCCGTTGATCTCCTCCGTCGTCACGGTTCGCAGGGCAAAGTAGCTTTCCACCTGGTCTGTGGCGGTGGTGATCGTCATGGGGTATAAGTAAGGGGCGTCCGGCTCCCAAAGGCAGGGCTTTGGGAGCTCCAGACGAAGGGGGTTATCCTTTCCGGCGGCGGTAAGGATTTTTCCGTTCTCCTGAGGGACGGCTATGTTATATTCCTCGCCGCCCGCGTCCACCTCGATGGTGATACCGGTCAGGTCTGGGGTGACGCGCACAGACCGCACCGCACCTGTGGCCGGGACGGCCTCCAGCCACACTGGTTGCCAGATGCCGGATACGGGGGTGTACCACATCCCATGGGGGCGCTTGTGCTGCTTGCCGTAGGGGTAGTCATGGGAGAGGGTATCTGTCGCCTTCACTGACAGACGGTTTTCGCCGTCTCCCAGAACGCCGGTGATATCGGCGGAAAAGGGCAGATAGCCGCCCTCGTGACGGGTCACACTGTGGCCGTTCACCCACACCTCCGCCACCTGGTCCACCGCTCCGAAGTGGAGTATTACCCGATGGTTCTCAGGGATAAAGCCCTGGGGCAGGGTGAAAACCGTCTCGTAATGCAGCACGTCTCCCACACCGGTCCCATAACTGGACTGCGGGGCCTGGGGCGGCCAGGGGATCCGAATGGGTCTGCCGTTCAGCGTCCAGGCCTCCGTCAGCGGAAAAAAGCTGTCCCGCCGTAATTGGGGGCGGGGGTAATAACATGTCCAGCCGCTGTGCTCCATAGACACACTCCCTTTGCCATAAGATTTAGGATAAGGTCATTTTTATCATACCATTCTATCTGGGAAAAGGCAATCAAAAAACTCCCGCACCCATCGGCTACGGGAGTTTTTTGTCACAGGCGCCGTAGCAGATCAGCTCTCCATATGGCGTCCCAGAAAGCCCGCCACTGTCTGAGCCAGCTTCAGCTCCACCTCGCTGAGGGCGGGGGCGTCCCCGTCGCTGACAAAGGCCACGCAGCCCAGCACGTCCCCCTCAGACAGGATGGGCACGGCGATGAGCACGCGGTATTTGTCCATACCGTCGCACAGGAGCAGGGTTTGCTCGGCCTGGACGCTGCGGCGCTCCTCCATCAGCTGCTCCACCTGCTGGGAGACCCGCTTGTCCACTACCTCCCGGCGGGGGACACCACCGGCAGCGATGACGCTGTCCCGATCAGTGATGACAGCGGGCAGTCCCGCCACCCGGCTGATGGTGTCGCACAGCTGGGTGGCAAAGTCGGACACATCCCCTAACTGCGAGTATTTTTTGAAAATGACGCCACCCTCGCGGTCGGTGTAGATTTCCAAGGGGTCGCCGTTGCTGACAACTTTGACAGTGAAAACCTTGTCGTTATGCTTGTCGCTGGACTGGGTGATTTGGATCTCGTAGGGGCGGATATCATCCGCCCGGACAGGGGCCATTGCTGCCACGGCCTCCGGCTTTTCCTCCGGAAGGCTCCCGCTGCGCAGGATGCTGTCCACATCGGCTTGGAGCTGGACCTCAATGTGATCCTCGTAAACCCTGATTTTTTGAATGATGAGCTGGAGGTCGTTCCGGTCCAGTTTGGGCTTGTTCAGGATATCGTCAAAAACCTCCATGGCCGTTTTGGCCGCCCGGTTGACCTGGATAATGGCGTTGCGCTTGTCTACTGTCATGGTGATCTGGTTTTGGATACCCTCGATACGGTGGAGCAGGTCGCTCTCCAACTCGTCGTAGGTTTCCTCCAGAGTCTCTTCCCGGTCTGGGTGTTTCATGATGTCCCGGATGCGCTGGCGCTTGGTGGCTTTCAGTTCCTCCTGGAGGTCCGCCAGCATCGCCTCCAGGTTGGCGGCGGACTGCTCCGTCTCCGCTACATCCTCTGTCTCCCGTTCCAGGTCGGCGTTCAGCCGGTCCAGCATGGCGGCGGAATTGTCCTTCACCTTCCGGACATAGAGCTTCAGCAGCTCGTCCAGCTTGTCCACCCGGATGTGGTGGCTGGTGCAGCCCTTCAAGCCCCGGCGGTGGTAGGTGCCGCAGCGGTAGGCGTCCTTGATGTCCCGGCGGCTCATAGCGAACATGGGGGAGCCGCAATCGCCGCATTCCAGGAAACCGGAGTACACATTGTCATACTTTTTCTGCCCCCGGTAGTGGGCAGTGGAACGGGATTCCCGGAGGGCCTTGGCGGTGGCGAAGGTGCGGTAGTCGAGGATGGCCTGGTGGTGGTGTTCGATAACGATGTGGTCGCACTCGTCCCGTTTGACTTCCCTGCCGTTGATCTTTTTGCGGGTGTATTTGCCCTGCCGGAGGGTACCGATGTAGAAATCGTTGTCAATGATGCCCTGCACCGTCACGATAGCCCAAGCGGGCTTGACGGTCCGGCGGTATGCCTCCCCCGCCGCCTCCTTACGATCCCGCTCCTCCATGCGGGGGGTGGGGACGCCTTCATCCGTGAGTTGGTTGGCGATTTTCTTGTAGCCCCAGCCGTCGATGTAGAGCTGGAAAATTCTTCGAACAATTTCCGCTTCTGTGGGAACGATCTCGAACTCCTGCTTTTTGTTCACGATGTAGCCGTAGGGGGCGGCGCAAATCCATTTTCCGTCCTGCTGGCGGCGCTTGATGACCGTTTTCACTTTTTTGCTGGTGTCGGTGACGGGCATCTCGTTGATGATGAAAGTGAACTGGATTTTCAACCAATCGTCATCGTTGGGGAAATCCACGTTCTCCCCGATGGAGATGATGCGGACTCCGGCATCTCGAAGGTCTTCCAGCTCCACCAGGCCGCGGCTGTTCCGGCGGGAGAAACGGGAGAAGTCCTTGACGATCAGGATGTCCTTTTTGTGGCTCACCAGCTCCCGCCGCATGGTCTGGTAGTTCTCCCGCTGTTCGAAGGTGTAGCCGGAACGGTCCCGGTCCTCGTAGAAGGTCAGGGAGCTGCCCGGAAATTTTTGCTTCACGAAGTCCGCGATGATGGCTTTCTGGTTTTCGATGGAGGTGTTGTCCCGGTCCAGCTCCTCGTCCACGGAGATCCGGCAGTATCCAGCAATGTCAAAGCGTTCAATCACAGCCTCACGCTCCTTTGTCAAATGGCATCAATCATTCATCCTATATTAGCAGATAATATTGTATCACACCCCGCAGAAAAACGCAACCGGAATTGCTGGACAGTTTTGAAACGCCTTGCATGTCTCATCGGGAGGCCTGCCGCTTTTGGGCCTTCTCCCACTGGACGGCCCGCTCTGCGGAGCGGCGGCGGTTATAGCGAAGCAGGGCGCTGGTCTCTTCCGCCAGATCCTTCTGCCCGGAATAGAACACCGCCACGGTATATTTTTCTTCCTTGCATCTGCGATACAGATCCCGCAGACAATCTTGTACTTCCTGGCTGGTCTGATCCTCCCGTGAGAGCCAGATATCTACCAGCCCTAAGTCTTCATGCTTATTGATCTCCAACTGGAGTATCCCGTCCTTTCTCCGTGGGTATTTGGAAGTATTTTCCGCTCTTTTTGTGCTTCTTATGCGCGGAAATATTCAGAAAAAGGGCAGGTGAATCAGCTTGTCTATGGCCGAAGCCTCCTTTCATGACAGCTTGGCCAATTCGATTTCACCAGTAAGAATCGTTAAAATTCCTATATATGCGCCCCGTCAGTGGCGCTTGTATCCTTGTATGGGGTGTTGACCCATGCTTGCCGGTAAGGCTCACACGAGGCCTCAAAAGGGCAGACAGAGGGGGATTTATCTGCCTGGGCAGTACCCAGAGACTGTTCCAGGTTCAGTTTCTGCCCGCAGGCGGCATAGGGGACAGGGGATTTCCCCCTGCAAGCGCACAAATGTACATTTGCGCTATGCTTGCGTGGTCATCGCCGCTGGCGGAACCCTAGGGGCGGAAAGATGATTTTTATTTACCGCAGTAGAGACAGCTTTCCATTGAAGCAAAACAGCATGGCCGCCTTTTCGGCTTCGGCTGGCCGTGCTTGGCAGTAATTCTTCCTATGAGGTAAAACAACAGGGATCCTGATTCATCCGTTCCGCCTCCTTCTCAGCGGTTGAAGTTGGTCCAGTGGATCATCTCGGCGGCGGGAGGTTCCAAACCCGTTTCCCGCCCGGCCTGGATGCACTTGAGCAACCATGCCATGTTCTTGCCCAGGTTGCGCATGGTCTGGAGTCCCTCCAGGTCCTCCGGGATTTTCTCCGGCGCCGAGCCAAACACCATATTCCAGTAGCTGGACCCCACCATAGGCATCTGCATATCGGCGAAATACTTGTTCAGCACATCCAGCGAGGCGGTGGTCCCGGCCCGGCGGGCGGTTACCACTGCGGCTCCCGGCTTGTGGGCAAAGGCGCTGCCTCCGGCATAAAACAGCCGGTCCAAAGGAAATGATATGTGCCCAGGACTTATGGGACAAGCCGTTGATTGCATCTCACCAGACCTCCATCAGCGGCGATATGATGGCATGGCTGCAAAGAGATGTCAGCAAACTGAATATTGTCATGACCTATGACTTGATCTTCAATGCGTCCCTGTTTGTGAAAAAAGGAATCGGTTATGCCATTGCACTGGATAAAATCATCAACACCACTGGAGACAGTGAGCTTTGCTTCCGCCCGCTATCCCCTACCTTAGAGGCTGGGCTGTGCATTGTATGGAAAAGATACCAAGTGTTTTCCAGGGCCTCCAAAGAGTTTTTACGCCTATTGAAAAACGAGTGGGAGGGGAATCCAATGCCATTAGTTTAAGCTCGGAAAAGCCGAATGAAAAAACTCCCGCCTGTTTGCGCAGACGAGAGTTTTTAATAAACTTGTTGATTCAAATATCTCCTATCACTGATTGGATGTGCGCATAAAACCAGGTTGACAGGGACAGCCCTGCCAGCCTGATTTTATGTATTTTGAGTCAAATCTACCGAAAAGGTATCAATAATATGCTTTTGCACCTGCTCCGGCGTTTCATCAAAACCGTATTTAATCCACTGGTAAATGACACCAAAATAGCCATAGATAAAAAAAGACATCAAATAGGAGAAATTTTTGTCCCAAGTTTCCCCGCCGGACACCAGCAATTCACAAGCGCGCATGATAACCACGATCAGTCCATTGTTGTAAAGCAGGGAGAACAGCCGCCGGTTTTCATAGATGAAACAGGTGAGCGCAAAGCCCTTGTCCTTCTCCACATCCTCTTGGTGCAGATCAGCATAGCGGCCCCACTCGTAATTGATCTTGAATATCAGCAGCTCCTCTTTGCTGTTCTTGCAGTCGAGGTGTCGGTAGAAGGTTGTCCTCCCTACCCCTGCCAGTTCACAAATCGTATTCACATTGATGCTGTCGTAGTCTTGGGCGGCCATCAATTTAATCAGCGCATCCGCCAGACACAACTTCATAAAAGCAGTTTGGTTTCGTTTCATTGAGGTACAAAATCCTCCTTTTGTTCCGCATAGCGCGTATCAGCCAGTACATTCTTGTATCATGGAAGTCAATATGGTATCCTATATCAGCTAATAGGGATAGGCGTTCTCTATTGGGACGTTTGTTCCGATTGCGATTATCATAATGCGTTTCTTTGGCCAAGTCAAGAGAAAAAGGAGATGGACGTGATGAAAAAAGTGTTGAAGGTTTTAGGAATCATAGTGTTGGCGCTGGTGGTAATGTTGGCAGCATTTTTTGCTTATGTCCAGTATAAGAATTGGAAAATGCTGAACACCCCCATTCTGCCGGATGACTACTACAAGGCGTTTGCTGAGACGTTTCCCATAGGCGGTAAGCTGGAGGGATACTATGTAGGCCAGGGCGGCTATGAGGTGGAGCATCTGGAGTACAAATCGGGCAACAAATCCATCGGCACCATCCGCATATACTACCCCGCCGAGCTGAGAAGCAGCGGCAAACAGTACCCTGTGGTGATGGTGGTGAACGGAAGTAACACACCCGCTAAAATCTATCTGCCTTTTTTCCAGCGGCTGGCCTCTTGGGGGTTCGTTGTCGTGGGTACGGACGACCCCCAGGCCGGTACCGGCGAAACAACGTCCATCGCCCTGGATTTTGTGTTGAACGAGAGTGAGATTGCCGGTCAGATCGACCGGGACAATATCGGCATTACCGGATATTCGCAGGGCGGTGCGGGGGCGCTGGGGGCAGCTACCAAATATGAAAACAGCCACCATTACAAAGCGATCTTCACTGGCAGCGCGGCATATCCGTTACTGGCCATTAGCATGGGATGGGAGTATGACAGTTCCAAAATTTCCGTCCCTTATTTTATGACGGCAGCCACCGGCACTTCTGATGATTTGGGTGTGGCAGACATCA
The DNA here is from genome assembly GCA_910588625.1 of uncultured Oscillospiraceae bacterium. GTDB lineage: Bacteria > Bacillota > Clostridia > Oscillospirales > Oscillospiraceae > Enterenecus. Next base: position 1,133 of record CAJUQN010000061.1, on the reverse strand, counting down.
ACACTGACTTTGGCGGTGTGGCCCCTCTGGCTTCTTTAGTGGAAATCTATGACAGCATAACAGATGACGTGCTGAAAATTCGTGCCCGTGTCACTGGTGCCGAACATGAACAAATGCAGGCACGGACGGATGGGTACATGACCGCCTGGATGCTCTACCACCTTCAAGGTGACCAGGAGGCTGGAAAGGTGTTCCTGGGAGAAAATGCGGAGATATTGAGCAATCCAAACTGGCAGGATATTGAGAAGAATCATTAACGTGAGTTTGTAAGCACCGTATGCCCTAAGCTAACGTGGGCCAGCAATGTTTTAGGAATATCCTTTTGGATATTCCTAAAACGCGGTTGGGGTCCCCCAAGCCCTGGACTGGCCGCAAAGCGTCCAGTCGAACACGCCTGACGGCGTAGCTTTTCCGCTTCCTTCGGTCGCTCCTTCCTGCACGTCTGCGCAGGAAGAACGGGGCGCAGTCGCGCCCCGTCAGGAGTGTGCCGGTTCCCGCACAATATCACCATGGGAGATCAGCCGGGTGATGGGGTCGATCACGATAATCTCCCGGCCCATCTTCCGCGCGTATCGCATGGTTGCTGCCGTTCCGCCGCGCCGTTCTCCGTTGTAGACAGCCAGCAGGGCGGCAGCGTGGTCTACCAGAAAACAGTTGCGGTCCAGCATACAATTTTTGTAGTAGGTTCTGCCGACGTAAACGATGGAATCCGCCCGATCCAAGATAGAATGATAGAGGTCCTGCGATGAAACCGACCACTTGTCCGCCTGCTCTTTGCAGGGGAGGATACAGTGGAGTTTTGTCGTGGGATTCTGCTCTCTCAGGGAGAGAACGGCCAAGGTTGACCACACATCGGTTCCTTTGGCCATCCCGGACAGAAACTGCGTAAAGCCTGTGTCCACCAGCGCGGCAATCTGCTCCGCAAGCACCGCTTTCAGCGCCACGCACCGGCTGTCCGTCTCATTGTACTTCCAGGGAAATTTATGTGGGCGGTGGCCCACAAGTGTTGAGATAACACCTCACAGCCAAGGAGAAAAGACTGCTCGATTTCCGATCCAAAAAGGTGATATTATCCTGTGGGACCGGCTATATGGCAAGGCAAAAGGCTTTGACTATATTGTTGGCGCCGGTGG
>CAJUQN010000060.1 GCA_910588625.1 uncultured Oscillospiraceae bacterium | reverse complement strand
AAACCCACGGTGAGCAATAGACGCTCATAAAATCGTGGTATTCAAATTCCAGTTTATCGGGGTGATGAAATCCGGGGGCGCCCCCCTCGCCGCTTTGCGGCTCACCCCGCGCACCCGCTGAACAGATACGCCCGCTTTCGCGTCCGTACCTGTTCGGCGGGTCGTTTTTATATCGCTGTCTGTGACCGCCTCCCTGGGCTGGGGGCGGTATTTTTTACGTCCATTTTGTGGTGTTGCTTTGGGTGACTATTGAGGTAGTTGCCGTCCTCCTTTATTTTTCAGCGGTTTTGGATATCAACCCTCAGACGAGAAACCAGGGACCCGATTTTGCCGCCCATCCATGGGGCGGGTAAATATCAGGTGTTCCAGGAAACCTTGTCAAATTTCTCTGAAAGAGGGTTCACAAGAGTTTATATGGACACAATTTCCACCTTCGCCGTCTACGACCCAACCGACGGCAACGCCACACAGTACGAGCTTTTGCCGAGCGTCCCCGCCCCGTTCGGCTGCAAGGCGTGGCTCCACCCGCTCAGCGGTTCAGTGATGTGCTGCTGCGTCAAGCTGCAAGTACACAACGTCACCGGGGAACTGAACACGACACAGAGCGGAATCAACCACATGAGGGCAACGGTTGATAACTGGCTCGCCCAGGTCGGGTTGACGATTGACGATTTTCAACTGTCCCGCATCGACTACGACTACAATTTTTATCTTCCCGCCCAGGTCAGTGAAGTGCTGGTGGAGACAATGCAGCAGCTCCCACAGCGGGCAATGAGTATGTCGAAAGCCGATTTTACCCACTCCGTTTACTTTTTGTGCAAGTCGCGGCACGCTCAACTCTACCGCAAAGACAAAGAGCGCAGGGAGAAGGGGGCCAAAGTCAGCCCTTCTCAGGAGGGGCTGGTCCGGCAAGAGGTCCAATGCCACGCCAGCCACGTGAAGTATTGGTTCAAGCATTACGGGCTAACGAGGACATGGGGCAACTGGGTAACGTTAGAGCGGGAGGCGCACTACCTCACCCACGCGAAGCCTATCTTCCCGGCAGGTGATTTCTACACGCTGGACAAAGCAAGCGCCATCATCCAGGCCGACCCGACTTTGAAGCAGTTGGAAAAGAAAAAGCTGATTGATTCCCTGCTTCTCGTTCAAAACAGCGGAATTGACGCATTGAGAGCGGCCCGCGCCACCAACACAGTGAAAAAATACCTCGGCCAGTTGGAGGCGCTGAACGTCAACCCCATGACCATCAAGGAAAATTTATGGGGCGTTGATTTCATTGCCAACCCCTTCTATCACCTCCAGGCAAAGGGAGGTGTAGCGGTATGATGGACAAGACTGCAACATACCCTTCCAATAAAGGGGCTGATAATATGCGGTATCTTCCGGCATACCGGGAATACATAGTCGGCAATACGAAATACAGGGTTTCCAGTGTCTTTTCGGGCAAGGGGAATTTGAAAGAAATATATGAAAAATACATTGTAAATTGCGAAAAAGAGATGCAAAAGCGCAGCGCATAGTGTATAATATATCTTGTAACAGGTCAGAACACTATGCGTTGTGCAACAGGAGGTTAAATAATGATTGCACAACAGAATTATCAAGCGGGGATTTATGCCCGTTTGAGTAAGGATGACGATACCGAGGGCGAATCGGTCAGCATCGAGAATCAAAAGTTGTTGTTGACGCAGTACGCTAAAGAGCGGGGCTTGGAGGTTGTAGACTACTACGTGGATGATGGCTGGTCGGGGACCCGGTTTGACCGGCCCGGCTTTTTGCGAATGAGACAGGATATTGAGAGCAAGCGTATCAATCTTGTGCTTGTAAAAGACCTGAGCCGATTGGGCCGCAACAACAGCAAGACGGAGGAGTTTATCACCGATATTCTCCCCGCCTACAACTGCCGTCTGATTGCGGTGAACGATGGAGTGGACACCCTGTACGCGGCGGACGATGTGAGTATCTCGTTTAGAAATATGTTCAACGATTTCTTCGCCCGAGATACTTCTAAAAAAATCCGCGCCGTTCGGAAAGCAAACGCGAAAAATGGAATGTATATGGGCCAAAGGCCCCCATACGGATATCGGAAGTCAGCAGAGGACAAGCACATTTTGGAACCCGACCCGGTCACAGCGCCCGTTGTTCAGTTTATATTTTCACTCCGCAGGGACGGAAACGGGTATGCGATGATTGCAAGGCGTTTGAACAATGACCACATTATGCCGCCAAATGATTATTTTTACAAAAGCCAGGGGAAGGAAAACCCGTTCCCGTCAAGCAATTTGTGGTCACAGGAAACGGTCAAAAGCATCATGCGAAACGAGGTTTATATAGGAAACATAGTGCAGCAGAAGCAGGGCAGTATTTCCTACAAGGACCACCGTTTGCGGAACAAGCCGAAAGACGAGTGGATTCGGGTCGAGCACACCCATGAGCCAATCATAGACATGGAGACATGGGAGGCGGTCCGGGCGTTGGATGGGGGCGGCTTTAAGCCCCGCACGACCAATACCGGGATTGTGGGCCTGTTCAGCGGTTTCCTCAAGTGCGCTGATTGCGGGTACGGCATGAAGCGGAATGTTGCCCACAAGCCCCGGAGCGGCGGCATCATCAAGGAATACATTTCCTATCTTTGCATCAAATTCAACCAAAGCGGCAAGACCGCCTGTTCGTCCCACACGATTTCAGAGGAGCCCTTGAAAGAGGTTGTTTTGAATGATATTCGGGAAAAGGTCGCTATGATTAACATGGACGAAAAAGGCGTGATAGAGGCCATCCAGGCCCAGCAGTTGAAAGCGTCCAAAGATTCCTACCAACTGCAAAAGGCTGAAAAAGGCGTTGTAAAAAAGAGGCTGGCCGAACTGGAAAAGCTGATTCAATCGCTGTATGAAAACAAAGTGATTGGCGAGGTGTCCCCGGATATATACGCGAAACTCATGCCGAAATATGAGGCCGAGATGAAGCAGAAAGAGGCCCGGTTGGCCGAAATCGAAACGGAACTGTCTACGGTCCAAGAGGTGACCACCAGCGCGGAAGAATGGGTTGCTTTGATGAAGCGATACCGGGATGTGTCCGAGTTGAGCCGGGAGCTTTTGGCGAACCTGATTGAAAAAATCGAGATTGGCGAAGCTGTGGTGGTAGACGGCCAAAAGCAAAGGGAAATCCGCATACACTATAAATTTGTCGGGTACATTGGTTGAAAAAACTGTCCTACCTTATCAGTATGTCTCTTTCGTCCCGTTTGGACAAGACGATTACGAGGGCAAGCCTACCTCCCTGGTGGCCGATTTCAGGCTGGTGCCGGACACCATCGAGGCCGCCTGCCGGGGGGAACAGCTCCAGCCCGTCCTGCTGCGGATGGGATGATTTTCTCCTTGCAATCGGGGTGGAAAAAGCATATAATGGATAAAGCCGCAGAATGCGGAAATTGAACATATAAAGGGAGTGAGATGCGTCGTGTCAGGCGATCCATTTGGTCGAAGTTATATGCGGAGAACACGGCGCACCTGCTGAGTCGGTACCCACTGCCTCCCCGTGCGCCCGCCGCCTGCCGGCCGTTTGGCCGGTGGGAGAATTTTACGTGCGGAACGGCGGGGGGATTTTTTTGTCCTTTCCCCGCCCTTTGGGAAAGGTGTGTGAGAACTATGATGACGATCCACAAGACGGTGGACGGCAAGATGACCCCACTAAACTCTGTGACGGACGGGTGCTGGGTCAACCTGATCAATCCCAGCGAGGACGAGCTGAAAACCGTAGCCGCTACGCTGGCAGTGGAGCCGTCCTTCCTCCGGGCGGCGCTGGACGAGGAGGAGACCTCCCGGATTGACAAGGAGGACGGCTGCACCCTCATCATTGTGGACACCCCGGCCATGGAGGAGGACGAGATCGGCGTGGTGTATTCCACCCTGCCGCTGGGGATCATCGTCACTGACAAGCACATTATTACGGTGTGCTTGAAAGAGACATCGGTGGTGCGGGACCTCCAGGCGGGGGTGGTAAAGGATGTGCGCACCGAGCAGAGGACCCGGTTTATTCTGAACATCCTGCTGCTGGTGGCGAAGCGGTACTTAAGCTACCTGAAACAGATCGACAAGACCTATAACCATATGGAGCGGCAGCTGTACAAGTCCCAGCGGAATAAGGAGCTGATCCAGCTGCTGGATTTGGAAAAGTCGCTGGTCTACTTTAACACATCGCTGAAGGCCAACGAGGTGACGCTGGAAAAAATCTTGCGGGGCCGGATCGTCACCCTCTACGAAGAGGACCACGACCTGCTGGAGGATGTGCTGATCGAGGTGCGTCAGGCTATCGAGATGGCGCAGATCTACTCCGACATCATCTCGGGCATGATGGACGCCTTTGCCTCCGTGATCTCAAACAACCTGAACGTGGTTATGAAGCTGCTGGCCTCTGTCACGATTTTGATGACGGTACCCAACATCGTGTTTGGGTTCTATGGAATGAACGTGGATGGCCTGCCCTTTGCGGGGACGCCCTGGGCGCCGCTGGGGATTTCGGTGGCCATCATCGTAGTGGCCGGCATCATCCTGAGAAAGAAGGACCTGCTTTGAAATCAAAACGGACGTGGAATCTTCCACGCCCGTTTTTTTGCCCTGGGAAGAGAGCAGAAAAGAGCCGGAACCTTGTGGTTCCGGCTCTTTCTGATTTGCTTATGGGGCTGGGCTCAGCCCTCCTGCTTGGCAGTGCGCAGGAAGCCGCTGATGATGAGCACCAGGCAGCCCACCAGCAGGCAGGCCCAGGCGCCCACGGAGACATAGAACACGTTCCAGCCCGCGGTATTGCCGGCGTTGAAAGAGAACAGGCCGGCGATCATCATGACCTGCTTGCCCACGGCTGCGCCGAAGCAGTAGCAGTACAGGGCGATGGCGCCCAGCAGGGAGACGCTGCCCACGATGTCAAAGTTGCCAAAGCGGGTGGAGCTCCAGACGGACACCAGGCACAGCACCACGCCCACCGCGCCTGCCGCCGCGATCATGGGCATACCGGGCAGGGGGTTATCCGGGCTGATGACACCGCTGACCACGGTGAGGATGACGCCCACCAGGCCCAGAATGGCGGCCACGATGTTGAAATAACCGCCCACACTCAGTTTCTTTAACATATCAGTTCCCCTCCTTCTTCTTGGTGGAGGACAGCACATACATCACGGCGCAGGCCGCTGCCAGCACGCCGGAACCGATCTCCAGAGCCTGATAGGTGGTCCTCCACCAGGTGGGCCGGGAGCCGAAGTGGGTGGTGGCGTTATAGCGGTTCATCAGATGGCTCTCGCTCCAAGCGAAAATGTTCTTGTGGACGGCGTCCTTCAGCTTGAGCTGGAGGTTGGCGTCGCCGTCAATCAGATGGGCGTTCAGCGGGTCACTGTACATCTGGTTGGTAAACAGGAAGCAGTTCTCCAGGGTGGTGGTGTCGTAGAAGCCACCCTGGCCACGGGTATCGAAGCAGGTGGTGCCGGAGTTCAGCACGGCGGTCCACAGGTCCACGTCGTCATAGATATCAGTGACGGCGTAGCCGATGAAGCCCCACTCGTTGGTCAGGATCTCGGTCATCAGACCGTAGCTGCTGGTGCACTCGACGGCGCCGATCTTGGAGAAGGAGGTCATCAGGCCGCGCATACCGGCGTCGTACTCAGCGGTGTCGTACTTGGTGGCCTCGAAGGCGATCTGGTAGGCGCGCAGCTCCACCTCGCGGGCCCGCTGCTCGGTCATGTAGGGGGACACGCCGCCGCGCTCAGACTCCTGATCGTTGAAGGCGAAGTGCTTGGGAGCGGCTACCAGACCGTACTCCAGCGCGCCGATGGCAAACTCCATGGCAGCCACGCCGGACAGCACCGGATCCTCGGAGTAATACTCGCCGTTGCGGCCGTTGTAGGCGTGGCGGTGGGTGTTCAGGCCGGGGCCCCACAGGATGTTGATGCCGGTGAACAGGGACTCGATGCCCTCGAACTGGCCCAGCTCATACATCAGCTCGGGGTTAAAGGTGGACGCGCCCATGGGGGCGTTGGCGAACACTTCGGGGTGCCAAGAGCCGTTGGGGTCGCTCTGGGGGATGGCCCAGGGGGCGTCGGGGTCCTTAGAGGCGTTCAGGTTGACGGCGATGCCGTTGCCCGCGTTCTCGGTCATGTAGGTCTCCAGCGCGCCGATAGAGTCAGCGCCGGGGATGGACGGGCCACCGAAGGAGAAGATGTACATGGCCTCTTCCAGCGTCAGCTGGTCCAGCAGGTCATCCCACTTGGGATCGTCGTAGGGCACACCGTACATCTCGTAAATCTTGATGCCGTTGTCCACGCCCCACTTGATTTCAGAGGTGTCGTCATTGGTCTGAAGCTCGTAAATCTTGCCGTTCAGGTAGTCGATGAGCTCCGGATTGGTGAGGGTCATGTTGTCATAGGTCTTGGGGAAGGTGCCCGCCCAATCGGTGCGGGTGAGATAGGTGACCTCGCCGGGCTGGAAGAAGTTCCAATCGGCGTAGGGCAGGTGGTTGGAAATCTTCTGTCCGGTCTTGGACACGGAGAACATGGTCTTAGAGATGAAACTCTCGGTGATATTGCGGCGATAGGCCTGGTCGGCATTGGCGGCGCCGACCATTTTGCTCATGTCCATGCCCTGCATGGACATGATGGCGTTTAGCGCATCATGGGCGCCGTTGCCCACGGCAAAATAGTAGTCGCCCGGGTCCATGATGTAGGTGCCTTTGGTGCCGTCGCTGTTGTCATAGTTCTCGTCATAGCTGGCGATGAACTGGAGGTCCACCTTCACGTCCACGGTGGTGGACTCGCCGGGGGCCAGCACATCGGTCTTTTCAAAGTTCAACAGCTGGATGGCGGGCTTCTCCACGCCGCCCTCAATGTAGGGAGCCTGACCGTAGATCTGCACGGGGGTCTTGCCCGCGGCAGAGCCGGTGTTGGTCACCTTCACGCTGAAGGTGGCGAAGGCGCTGGGAGAGCCGTTGTCATTGGTTCCAATCTCGAACTTGGGCTCACCGTCGATGGACATATCGAAGGTGGTGTAGCTCAGCCCGTAGCCGAAGCCGTAGGTCACCTCGTCGTCGTAGTTCCACGCGCCGCTGGAACCGTAAGCGCCTACGGTGGAGTCCGCGCCGCCGGCGCCGGCCACGCAGTCGTAATAGCGGGTTTCATAGTAGCGGTAGCCAACATAGATACCTTCGGCCTCGATGGCGTAGGCGCCGGGGGTGAAGCCCAGCACGCCGCCGGTGCGGGTGATGGTGCCCTCGGTGTTGGAGTAGTACATCTTGCCCATGTTCTGCATGGCAGGGGCGGACATATTATAGGCAGTGAAGATGTCGAACAGGCCGCCGGAGGGGCTGACCCGGCCGCACAGGATGTCGGCCACGCCCAGGAAGCCGTAACAGCCGGGGGCGCCGATCCACAGGATGGCGTCTACATCGGGGTCGTCCTTCAGAGAACCGATCTCCACGGAGGCAGAGCTCTGGACCAGGACGATGACCTTGTCGGAGCACTCCTTGGCCAAGGCAATCATATCGCGTTCGTTCTTGGTCAGGGAGAAGGGCTCGCCGTGCTCGAAGTCCAGGCCGTCAGCCACGCCGCCGGGCAGGTAGTCCAGCTGCTCGCAGCTGGGCCGGACGATGACCACGATGGCCGCGTCGCCGTATTGGGCGAAGCTGGATTTGTAGTCGGAGTTGACGCCAGCAATCTCGTCAATGGAGGGTTCGCCGGGATCGTACACCTCGGCGGCGGGCTCGTTCTCATAGTGGGGGTACTTCTCGCCCAGCTTGTCGTAGATGTCGATCATGGTCTGGTTCAGGTTGTAGCCGGCGCCCTCAAAGTCAAACTCGTCGCCGGTCCAGGGGGTGCCCACGGTGGCTCCCGGAGGGGCCCCACGGGAGCCCACGGACCAGGACATGGTGTTGGCAAAGTCGGTCTTGTTCTGGCTCAGGGCCTGCTCCAGGCTGATGTACGCGCCCTGGGCCTTCACGCCGAAGCTGGAGCCCAGCAGGTTGCTGTGGGAGCGGATGCCCAGCAGCGTCACGTTGGCGCCGGAACTCAGGGGCAGGACGTTGTTCTCGTTTTTCAGCAGTACGCTGCCCTCGGCCACCTCGCGGCGGTTCAGGTCAATGGCGCCTGCGATCAGGGCGTTGGAGTTGCCGCTGCCGTCGGCGTTCAGGTACTCCTGGGGCGGGGTGAACTTGTCGTAGAGCGGGTTGTTGGCGTCCTGCTCGGAGACGAATCCGGAGCTCAGGGTGCCCAACGCGGTGTCGATGGAGCCCGCGTTGGCCTCCAGGATGCCGCCCAGCGTCATAGAGATGCACAGGACGAAGACCAGCAGGGCTGTCAGGCCGCGCCACAGGCCGCGTTTTGTTCTTGCAAGCATTCTTTACTTCTCCTCCTTATTCAATCTTGATTTGGGGTCTGGCTGTGTGGAGCACAGTGAAACACGCCGGGAAACGGGCCCCCGGCTGTGCGCTGAATCCGCACCACCTCCTCTCATGGTTTGCTGTTGGGACTTACTTTGGTTATACGCCGGAATAGGCGGCAAAGCCCGCGTCGATGGGCAGTACCACACCGGTGATGGCGGAGGCGGCATTGTCATCGCACAGGAAGAATACGCCGCCGAGAAGCTCTTCGCTTTCCACGTAGCGGCCCATGGGGGTACCGTTCAGAATTTTCGCGGAGCGGGCGGTGGGAGTGCCGTCCTCGTTGAATAGCAGGGCGCGGTTCTGGTTGGACACCAGGAAACCGGGGGCGATGGCGTTGCAGCGGATGCCGGACCCGGCAAAGTGGGTGGCAAGCCACTGGGTGAAGTTGGAGATAGCCGCTTTCGCGCCGGAGTAGGCGGGAATCTTGGTCAGCGGGATATAGGCGTTCATGGAAGAAATATTCAGGATGCAGCCGGACTTGCGCTCCACCATGTCCTTGGCGAAGGCCTGGGTGGGGAGCAGGGTGCCTTGGAAGTTCAGCTTAAACACGAAGTCCACGCCGCCCGCATCCAGGTCGAAGAAGGTCTTTTGGCCGTCCTTGGCCTCGTGCTGGTACTCGTTGTCAGTGGTGGCCCGGGGGTTGTTGCCGCCCGCGCCGTTTACCAGGATGTCACAGGGGCCCAGGTCCTTGAGGACCTGCTGGTGGACGGCCTCCAAGGCCTCCGGCTCCAGGACGTTGGCCTTGTAGCCCTCGCAGGTCCAGCCCTCAGCCTTGCACTCGTCGGCCAGCTTCTTCACAGCCTCCTCGTTCAGGTCCAGAGCGGCCACCTTCGCGCCTGCCTGGGCGAAGGCCTTCGCCATAGTGCCGCACAGCACGCCGCCCGCGCCGGTGACAACTACGACCTTGCCAGTAAAATCAACATTCAAAGGTAAATCCATTTTTATTATCCTCCTTTTTGCAGTTGAACACAGCCTAAAAGTTTCTTTCTGGTTACTTTTTTTAAAGAAAAGTAACCCGCCGGAGGCGGTTACTTCGCCTGAACCGTTTCGTCGGTGATGGATGCCATGGCCTGGTCCAGGGTCATGCCCTTGGCCACGGCCTCTTTCCGGGCGGCGTTTACCGCCTGGATGGTCTTCATCTTCTCACCCGTCAGACTGTAGCCCCGCATGGCCAGCAGGGTGGCCGCCCAAGCCAGCATGGGGATGACGCAGAACATCACGATGACCGCTACCTTGATACCGCCGGAGTAGGGGGTGGCGTCATTGGGCAGCTCGTTCACGCCGGTGCAAATCAGGAAGATGATGGCCACCAGGGTCTGGGCCAGGGAGGACACCAGCTTGTCAACCAAGGAGAACAGGGTGCCCATGATGCCGGGGATATACTTGCCGGAGCGGTAGGTCTCGTAGTCGGAGCAGTCAGCTACCATGGGGATGGGCATATCAGCGGTGGCGTAATAGGCGCCGTAGCCAATGCCGAAGCACACGATGAACAGGATGGTGTACAGGTTGATGGAGCCGCCGCCGTTAAACGGGAAGGACAGCATAAAGGCCGGATCACCGTGGTTGCTGAACAGCAGCAGAGCCAGCACGCCCACGTAGCAGATGAGGGCTACGGAGACATAGCGCACCAAGGATGCCTTCTGCCCCAGCTTCTGGGAGGTGCGCATAGACAGCAGGAAGAAGGGCACTGCGCACACGTAGCCCAAAATCATCATGGGCAGGTACAGGGAGTTGTAGTTGCCCATCAGGATGCCGTACAGGGCCAGCAGAACGGTGGTGTTGGTGGCGATGGCAAGAGCCAGCTTGCACCCGCCGCCGGCGACCATGAGCCGCTGCATGGGCTTGTTGTCCTTAATAATCTCCACGTACTCGCTCATCTTTACCTTTTCCTGCTTATCACCACCTACGCCGAAATACTTGGGGTTGTCCTTCTCGGCGATGCCGATGATGGCCAGGATGGTCAGGACCACAGAGATCGCGATGCCGATGGGGGTGATGATGCGGAACACGGCGGGATTGGCGTAGCCGGAGACGATGACGTTACCCGCCTCGTCCTTCACGTCGTACATACCCTTGATGATGGGAATCATGAATTGCATGACGCCCATGCCCAGCAGAGAACCCACCGTGTTGAAAATGGTAAACATGGGCCGCTGGTTGGGGTCGTTGGTGAGCACCGTCTGGCCCGCACGGGTGCAGGAGGTCTGGAAGGTGTAGCCGATGACCCACACAAAATAGATGACCGTAAAGGCCACATAGCGCAGCCACATCATGGTCTCAGGGATAAACGGGGTGAGAACGTACAGGCAGATGACGCTGATGGCCATGACCCCGCTGCCCAGAATCATGAAGGGGCGGAACTTGCCGATTCTGGTGTTGGTGCGGTCCATGGCCGCGCCGATGATGGGGTCGGTGATGGCGTCGCACACCCGCATGATGGTGACCATCAGGGAGGCAAAAATGCCCAGATGCAGGATATTGTCGCCGAACTGGGCGACGTAGGACAAGATCAGGACAAAGTAGACGTTGGTGGCGCCGTTGTTCAGCGGGAACAGAACCAGCTGATATGGCTTGGCCCGGTTCAGGGTGGCGTTGGGTTTCTGACTCATAATGATATCTCCTCCTCAAATCATTTTTAGACTCCCCGGCGGCGGGGAAAGCCGCGTTACACCCAGTTTGCGCTGTTGGAACTCTTGCCCTGGAGCTTGTAGGCGGGGTTGGGGGCATCCACGTGGCGGATGGCACACTGGTCGGTGAGCTGGCCGGAGACGGCCTTCAGCTCCACATCGCCCGCCAGGGGGACCTGGAAGGTGAATACCTTGTCGCCGGACTTCTCCTCCAACAGCTTGCCGTTGGCATAGAGGGCCACCTTTTTCTGGTTGGAGTAGACCTTCACCGTGGTGACGGATTCGGGGCGGTCCACGTAGCGCCTGCCGCAGATGTGGACGAAGGGCTCATCGCTCCACCACGCCTTGTAGATGTAAAAACTGTCCTTCTTGGTTTTACGGTCGAAGGTGACGATGCCTTTGTGGTTCATACCCGGCTCGCCGCCCTGGTCCCGGGCGTCAGCGGCGAAGTCGAACATATTCCAGAGATGGGTTGCCCACAGATAGGGATGCTTGGCAAAGCAGTTGAGCATATACTCGTTATACACGCACTGGTATTCCTCAGTGTGGTCGCCGCGGCGGGGATTGGAGGAGTGCAGGTTGGGCATGGCCTCACAGCCGTACTCGGAGTAGCCCAGGGGGCGCTTTGGATAGCGGAGGTGGAAGAAGCCCATCCACAAATCGTTGAGGAACAGCCCCGGCACATACCAGCCCAGGTACAGGTTCCAGCTCACTACATCAGTGATGTGGGCGGACTTGTTGAAGGGGCCGCACATGGCGTAGCAGGCAAGGGTAGTCAGGCGGGTGGGGTCCAGCTCGTGATAGAGGTCATTGAGGACACGGTGGTTATCCAGCATATCCGCCTTGTCCTTGGTGGAGATGGTGATTTCGTTGGACACGCCCCAGACCACGATGCAAGGGTGGTTGTAGTTCTGGACCACCAGCTCCTTGGCCTGGGAGATGGTGTTGTCCCGGCCATGGGGCATATGCTCGGAGATGTACGGAATTTCCGCCCAGACCACCATGCCATATTGGTCGCACAAATCGTAAAAATACTGGTCGTGCTGGTAGTGGGCCAGACGGATGGTGTTGGCGCCCACCTCCCGGATCATAGCCATGTCGGTGTCATGGTGCTCCCGGGTGATGGCGTTGCCGATGCCCTTCCAGTCCTGGTGGCGGCTGACGCCGTGGAGGGGATAGCTGCGGCCGTTGAGGAAGAAGCCCTCGCTGGGGTCCACGAAAAAGTCCCGAATGCCGAAACGGGTGCTGACTTGGTCCACCTCTTTGCCATCCACGGTGAGGGTGGCTGTGGCGGTGTAAAGATAGGGGCTTTTCACGCCGTCCCAGAGGCGGACGTTGGGCAGCGACAGCTTGACGCTGGGCAGGTCGGCGGCGGCTACTTCTTTTCCATCCGCGTCCTGGATGGAAATGTGGACCTGACCGCCGTCACAGTTGCGCCAGGTGTCCACCACTACCTCGCCCTGGGTGTAGTTCTCCGTCGGCTTGGCGGTGACCTTGATGCCGGGGCCGCTGAAATGATCCATGTCAAAATGGCGCTTGTTGACGGTGATGAGGCTGACATCACGGTAAATGCCACCGTAGAAAGTGAAGTCCGCTTTCTGTGGATAGACCCGGTCGTTGCGGCTGTTGTCTACGTGGACGGTGAGGGTGTTTTCTGCTTGGAGGAAGTCCGTCACGTCCCAGCGGAAGGTGGAGTAGCCGCCGTCGTGGGCGCCGACCTCTTTTCCGTTCAGCTCCACTTTGGCGGAGGCGTTCACACCCTGAAATTCTAGGTACAGCCGCTGGTCTGGGTCCAGCGCCGGCTTGGCAAAGGTCTTTTCGTAGACGCAGGCGCCCCGCCAGTAGTCGTTCCCGCCGTCCTGGCCGTCGATGTTGTTCCAGGTGTGGGGAAGGTCTGTCGGGATGGTTTTGCCGTCCGGGCCGGTGAAACGCCAACCTTGGTTGATATTCACAATTTTTCGCACTTCGAGTCCCCCCTCTTACGTGTTAATTACAACTTTATCGGACCCGGGAATCCATTTCAACCGGGGTGGAATAAATTGCACGTTTTTTGGCGTGATTTACATTTTGCACAAAGTTCCGGCTCGCGGTCCGCCTGATCTGTCAGTATTGACAAGGACCCGGTAAGTGGATAAAATAAGGACAGGAAATTGGGACAGAGCAGAGGGGAGGCCGCCCCATGAAACAGTATTTTGCCGCCATCATTGAGGATGATCCCGGCTATACCCAGTATCTCCAGAAGAGCCTGGACCGATACGGGCAGGAACGCGAGTGCACTTTCCAGGTCCGTACCTTTGGCCGGGCGGAGGCGTTTTTGGCGGACAGCCGGATCATTGACGATATGGTGTTTATGGACGTGGACCTGGGAGAGGGATGGATGGACGGCCTCGCCGCCGCACGGGTCCTGCGGGAGCGGGGGAGCATGGCGGTGCTGTTTTTCATCACCAATATGCCCCAGTACGCCTCCAGTGGATACGAGGTGGACGCGATCGACTATTGTATTAAGCCTATTAACTATAACAGCCTGTCGGTAAAGCTGGATAAGGCGGTGCGGGTGCTGACCCAGCGGCAGGGACTTCCGGTGCGCATCAAGACCAAGGACGGGTTCCGGCTGGTGTCCTCCTCCGACATCCTTTATATAGAGGTAAAGGGGCACGATTTGATGTTCCACACCGCCAAGGAGGTCATCGGCTCCTACGGCGGGCTGGGGGACCGGGAGAAGGAGCTTCAGGACCGGGAGTTTGCCCGGTGCAGCGCCTCCGCTTTGGTGAATCTGCGCTATGTCACCGGGCTCCACGGGGACGAGATCATGGTGGGAGGTCAGAGTTTGAAGATTGGGCGGTCCCGGAAAAAGGAGTTTTTGGTTCGGCTCAATCAGTATCTGGGAGGGTGACCGGATATGGGACTCTCCTTTGAGGCGCTGTGGCCCCATTTAGAGGCGCTGGCCTACTTGTGTGAGATTGTCATCGCCGAAGGGATGTTCTTGGGGCCGTTCGAGCCGAGGAAAAACCGGCGGCGGCTCACCTGGGCGGGTATTGTGCTGATGTTTGCGGCTGGGACGGCCACCGGCATTCCCCAGGGGAACAGCGTGGTCCGGTTTTTGTGGTATTTCCTGCTGATGGCCTGGCGGGTGGTGTGCGCGGTGTACTGCTTTGAGGGGAACCCCTCCGCCGTGTCCGCCGCCTGTATGGCGGGGTTTGCCACCCAGCACATTGCCAACAAGGTGACACTGCTGGTCCGGCTGATTCCGGCGGTGGGGCGGGTGCTGGGGCGGATCCCCGCGCTGGGCATCCCGCTGGAGGTGCTGGTTTTTGGTGGAGTGTATTGGCTGATTTATGTGGTGTTCGCCAGACACATCCGCCCGCGGGGCGGGAGCAGGCATCTGGATGTGCTGTCGGGCACCATCACGGTGCTGTGCATCGGCGTCAACCGGCTGGTGGCGGACAACGCCGCGGCCAACGTGCAGTATGAAGCCGCTGTGTGCGTCTATGCCATCATCGGCTGTGTGTTTGCCCTTATCATTCAGGTGTATATCTCCCGGTGGGAGGAGGAGCGCTCCCAGACACTGATTATGGGGCGGCTGCTGGCGGACTCCGAAAAGCAGTATGAGCAGTGGAAAAACAATATGGAACAGATCCGCATCGCCGCCCACGACATCAAGCATATGCTGGCCCACGCCCAGGCGCTGGCAGAGAAAAATCGGGTGGATCTGCCCGATTTGAACAGGATTCGACAGACGGTGGACAGCTATTCCGCGTCGGTGCACACAGGCAGCGACGTGCTGGATGTGCTGCTGCGGAATATGACGGTGCTGTGCCAGCAGGACGGAATCACGCTGAGCTGTACGGTCTATACGGATCAACTCAAGTATTTTGACGGCATGAGTCTTTATTTTCTGTTCGTCAACGCAATTGACAACGCCATGAAGAGTGCCGCCGGGGTGGCGGATCTGGAGAAACGGATCATTGATGTGAGCATCCGCCGGTTTGGAAGCTCGGTGGTCATCCACATCTGGAACTATTACACGGGGGAGCTTCGGTTCTCGGGAGGGCTTCCGGTGACCCATGACGACAGCCGCATCCACGGCTTCGGCATGAAAAGCATCCAGCTGATTGTGGAGCGGCTGGGCGGCGTGCTCAATGTGCGGGCGGAGGGGCAGGTGTTTAATCTGGACGTGATGCTGCCCCTGCCGGAGGAGCAGGAAGAAATCAAAGAGCCTGTTTGATCCGGAATATAGCAAAAGCAGCCCGCCGCTCCATCTCCGCCTTTACGGAACAGGCGTCAACATGGGTGTAATAGTCCAGCGTCATGGTGATATTGGCATGGCCCATGATGTACTGCAACGCCTTGGGGTTCATACCGGCATTGGTTCCCCTTCTTGGCCGAGTGCATTTCCGGGGTTCGCTTCTTTTCCGCATTCTTGGTGGAACTATGGGGAAATTTTGTCTATCATAGCATTATGAATACAGCGTGTTTTTGGGAAAAATAGCAGAAAAAGAGGTGCGCATGATATGCGCACCTCTTTTTTGTTTGTGTTTGGAGTTTGTTTAATCCATGAGGGAGCAGACAAGCTCGGTGTATGCGGCGGGGTCGTCGATGGGCAGGCCCGCGATGAGAAGGGCTTGGTGATATAGGACCTCGGCATATTTGGCGGCGCGGTCTTTGTCGTCTCCATCCAAGGCTCCTTTCAGGGCGGCAAAGGCGGAGGAGGCGGGGTTCAGTTCCAGGATGCGCTCGGCCTTCATGGCGCCCATGGGGGAGGCGCCCTCCATCTTGGAGAAGTATTTTTCCATCTCCAGGGACATGGGGCCGCCGGCGGTCATACAGACCGGGGCGGTTTTCAGAATCCTGGAGATGCGGGCCTCCTTGATGCGGTCGCCCAGAGTCTCCTTCACGAAGTCCAGGACGGGCTTGCTCTCCTCGGCCTGCTTCTCCTGTTCCGCCTTCTCCTCGTCGGTCTCGGGGAGGGCGTCAGGGTCGGACACCGATTTCAGTTTCTTGCCGGAAACTTCGGTCAGAGACTGCATGACGAATTCGTCTACCTCCTCCGTCAGGTAGAGGATCTCCCAGCCCTTGTCGGAGATGCGCTCCACCTGGGGGAGGCGGGCGGCCTGCTCCTTGGTATCGGCGCAGACGTAATAGATGAAGTCCTGGCCCTCCGCCATGCGGTCCACGTACTCGGACAGGCTGACCAGCTTGGACTCCTTGGAGGTGGTGAACAGGAGGAGGTCCTGGAGGAGTTCTTTCTTTGCTCCGTAGTTGTCCACCACGCTGTACTTCAGCTGGCGGCCGAAGGCAGACCAGAACTTTTCGTACTTCTCCCGGTCGTCCTTCATCAGCTTGACCAGCTCGTTTTTGATCTTCTTTTCGAGTGCGGTGGCGATGATCTTGAGCTGGCGGTCGTGCTGGAGCATCTCGCGGGAGATGTTCAGGGAGAAGTCCGGGGAGTCCACCACGCCCTTGACGAAGCGGAAGCAGTCGGGGAGAAGATCAGCGCACTTGTCCATGATCAGCACGCCGGAGGAGTAGAGCTGGAGGCCCTTCTCGTATTCCCGGGTATAAAAGTCGTAAGGGGTGGCGGAGGGGACGAACATTAGAGCCTTGAACGTCACAGTACCCTCGGAGGAGGTGGTGATGGTGGCAAGGGGGGACTGCCAGTCGTTGAATTTTTCCTGATAGAAGCGGTCATACTCCTCCTGCTCCACCTTGGAGCGGGGGCGCTGCCACAAGGGGACCATGGAGTTGATGGTCTTTTCCTCCACCACCGTCTCCCACTCGGGCTTGTAGTCCTCCCCGGCGTCCTCCGGCTTCTCCTTCTGGCGGTAGTCCTCCACCTCCATGCGGATGGGGTGGCGGAT
>CAJUQN010000059.1 GCA_910588625.1 uncultured Oscillospiraceae bacterium | reverse complement strand
AGATGTACACCTGCGGCCCCACCGTCTACCACTTCGCCCACATCGGCAACCTGCGTTCCTACATCATGGAGGACGTGCTGGAGAAATTCCTGCGGTACGAGGGCTACCACGTTAACCGGGTGATGAACATCACCGACGTGGGCCATCTGGCCTCCGACGCCGACACCGGAGAGGACAAAATGCTCAAGGGAGCCAAGCGGGAGAAGAAGTCCGTTATGGACATCGCCAAGTTCTACACTGACGCCTTTTTTGACGACTGCGCCAAACTGAACATCAAGACCCCCGACGTGGTCCAGCCCGCCACCGGACTCATTGACGAGTTCATCCGGGTGGTGTCTGCCCTCATTGAAAAAGGCTCCGCCTATGTGGCCGGGGGCAACGTGTACTTCGACACCTCCACCCTGGACCATTATTACGTGTTCAACGACCACGACGAGCAGGATTTGGCCGTGGGCGTCCGGGAGGGCGTGGAGGAGGACCAGAACAAGCGCAACAAAAACGACTTCGTCCTCTGGTTTACCAAGTCCAAGTTTGAGGATCAGGCGTTGAAATGGGATTCCCCCTGGGGGGTGGGTTACCCCGGCTGGCACATCGAGTGCTCCTGCATCTCCATGAAGTATAATGGGGGGTATCTGGACCTCCACTGCGGCGGCGTGGACAACGCCTTCCCCCACCACACCAACGAGATTGCCCAGTCCGAGGCCTATCTGGGCCATCCTTGGTGCCGGCAGTGGTTCCACGTTCACCACTTGAACACAAATTCCGGCAAGATGTCCAAGTCCAAGGGGGAGTTTTTGACCGTCTCCCTGCTGGAGGAAAAGGGATATGACCCCCTGGCTTACCGGTTTTTCTGCCTGCAAAGCCACTACCGCAAGGGGCTGGTGTTCTCCTGGGAAAACCTGGACAACGCCGCCGGGGCTTACAACAAGCTCATCAAGCGGGTGGCCGCCCTCAAGGACGGGGAGGTCGGGGTGGACCAGGAGGCCGTGGCCCAGCTCAAGGAGAAGTTTTTGACCCAGGTGGGCAACGATTTGAACACCTCCATGGGCATCACCTGCCTGTACGATGTACTCAAGACCCCGGTGAACGACGCCACCAAGCGGGCGATGCTGGCGGACTTTGACCGGGTGCTGTCCCTGTCTCTGCTGGAAAAGGCGGCGGCTCTGCGGGAGAAGGAGGCGGCTCAGGCCAAATCCGCGGCCAGTTCCGGCGGGTTCACCGTCCAGGGCGAGGGGGACCCGGCCATCGACGCATTGGTGCTCCAGCGGGCGGAGGCCAAGAAGGCAAAGAACTTTGCCAAGGCCGACCGGATTCGGGACGAGTTGAAGGCTCAGGGGATCGAGGTGACTGACGTGCCCGGCGGGGCGGTTTGGAAAAGGATATAGGAGCAAAAAATAGTCCCCCAATGCCTATTACATTGGGGGACTATTTTTATTTACTTGGCGTAAGCATAATTTTAACACCGCTAATGGTGAGAGTTGTTCCACTAAATTGCAAGTACAAGTTGGACACCCCGAGGTAGAAAGCAGATCATCATAGCCCTGGTCACGGATGGAGCCGTAGGCTCTGTCCGTGACCAGGGCTGGCGCAGCCGTCAGGCTGTGTAAATAGTATCCAGGAAGGCCCCAAAGAGTTCCTCCTGGGTACAGTAACCGAGCTTTCTCCGAGGCCGTCCATTCAACTCGTCAGCAGCTGCAAGGATGTCCTCACCGGTGAACAGCTCAATAGAGACGCCCTTGGGGACGAACGACCGGAACAGGCCGTTGTGCCGCTCGTTCTGGGCGCGCTCCCATGAGGCGTAAGGGTGGGCAAAGAAAACCTTGCTGCCCCATGCCTCCGTCTGCGCGAAGTCGGCAAACTCGCTGCCGTTGTCCACAGTAATGGTCTTGAAGACCTGCGGAAAGTGTTGGCCATACTCAGCCCGGAGGGCAGCCATGGCGTCCATTACGGCCTTGCTGGTCTTGCCGGGGATGCGGATGGCAAGGTAGTTCTCCGTCTTTTTCTCCAGCAGGGTGAGGACAACAGCCTCATGGCCGGCCCGCTTTCCCACCACGGCGCCGCCCTCCCAACGGCCTTCTTCCATACGCTGGGCGGCGATCTCCGGACGGTCTGAAATGCTTGTGCCGTAACGCTTTTTGTTCTCCCTGTCCTCGGATTTCCTGCCCTTGCGCTTCAAGGCTTCCGGCAGCTCCGTCACCTTGATCGGAAGCAGGCCAGCCCATACCATGTTGTAGAGGGTGTAGGTGCTAACCATCTCGTTTTCAGAGAACAGACATATCCTTTTCGCCTAATTTCAATTGCTGTTGCCCTGAATGAGGACCATCTCCTTCTTGTAAAAATGTACCGCTTATGCTATAATAAAAAAAGCGGCGATGCAGGATATATGTCTGTGCGGCAGCCGCATAACAGACCCGTTCCCGCCACATACCGAGGCGGGAAACTTCATAACAGGAGGAGCGTTCTATGATGAAAAGAACAGAGTTTTGGAAGGGCTTCGGCGTTGGCTTCGCGGCGCTGCTGCTGCTTGTATGCCTTTGCATGACCGCTTTTGCGGCCTCCAACCGGACCATTGAGGTGGAGGACGGTGTCGGAATCTCTATCAATGGGGCAGTCTTTATCCCGAAGGATGTTACGGGGAAACAGGTCCCTGTGTTCATCTACAACGGCACCACCTATGCGCCTGTCCGCGCCATTGGGGAGGCTATGGGGCTGGATGTTCAGTATGACTCTGCCAACCAGATGGTCCTGCTTACCACTCAGGACCGTATGCTTGCTCAAAACGGAGGCACTGGTTCCTACATCAGCGATGACAGGGCCAAGGAAATCGCCCTGAAGGATGCCGGTGTGAATGCGGGCGACGCCATATTCCTGAAGGTAAAGCTGGAGCGGGAGAACGGGCGTTTCCAGTATGATGTGGAATTCTACAGCGGTTCATCTGAGTACGAATACGAGATTGATGCCGCCACGGGAAAGATTCTCAGCGCGGACCGGGAACTGGAGGACTTCATTGTCACCCCATCTCCTGCCGGCAGCGGCGAAACCATTACCGCAGAACGGGCGAAGGAGATTGCCCTGGCGGATGCGGGGGTCAGCGCAAACAATGCGGCATTCAAAAAGATCAAGCTGGATTGGGACGACGGCCAGCCTGAGTATGAAGTGGAGTTTTACGCCGGGTCAATGGAATATGAGTATAAGATTAACGCCAGGACAGGGAAGATTATCAGCCGGGAGATCGAGCGGCGGGACTAAATTCAATTGATAATATCAACGGGGCGGCCCTTTCGAAGGCCGCCCCCTCTTTTTCTCGCGTCCCAAGAGGGAGCGAGGGTGCTCAACAGACAACATTTGTCACCGCCTTGACTCCGCAGGGCGCCAGATGTGACGCCCCTCCTACCGTCCCATGACGCACAAACCACACCGATGGCAGCGGCTGGTCTGCTCCCTCGCATCCCAGCCCCGCTCCGACAAGAAATGAAAGGAAGCCGGGACAACGATGTGCCACCTCACTTTTTCACAACAGATGTATTTCATTTCCTTCCTGTTGCTCCCTTTGAATTCTCATCCATGTTGTTCCCCACCAGTACCACCAGCGGGCTGTCTGCCTGAGCTAAATCTTCCAGAATTGCCGACATCCGGGATCAGTTCCTTCCCCAATGCGAGGAGGCATGAGCAGATCACGCTGCCCATACCTCCTCACCGCATTTTACCAATTTGGACTTTTAGTGACAGCCGTGGCAGTTTCCGCAGTCGCCGTTGCAGCTTCCGCCGGACTTGTGGGACCTCCACAGGGAGCGAACGGCCAGAATCACAACAGCGGCCAGCGCAACAATCACAATGATATTCCCCAATACAGCAGGCATTGTCAGACACTCCTTTCTCAACCGGTCACTTCGCGGCAGCGGCCACAGAGCTCAGCCGACGGGACTGCTCCTCCCCCTGATACCCTTTGCGGAAGAGCATATAGATGATCCCGATCAGCAGGATTATGCCCACCACAGTGCCGGCGCCAAAGGCGGCCTCACCCAGGATCAGCCCGCCGATCTGATAGACGATCAGAGCCACCACATAGGCCCACAGGCACATATAGCCGATGGCGGCAAAGGTCCACTTGGTATTGTTCATCTCCCGCTTGATGGCGCCCATAGCGGCGAAGCAGGGGGCGCACAACAGGTTGAAAATCATGAAGGAGTACGCGGTCAGGCCGGTGAAAATCGTGCCGACGGTGGCGGTCAGGTTGCCTGCGTACAGCACGCTCATGGTGCCCACAACCTCCTCCTTGGCGATCAGGCCCGTGATGGTGGTGACGGTTGCCTGCCAGCTCCCGAAGCCCAGGGGGATAAAAATCCAGCAGATGGCGCCGCCAACAGCGGCCAGAATAGAGGCGTCGGCGTCCTCTACCATGCCGAAGCCGTCCGCCGTGAAGCCGAAACTCTGGAGGAGCCAAAGGATGATGGTGGACAGCAGGATAACCGTGCCAGCCCGCTTAATGAAGGACCACCCCCGCTCCCAGGTGGCCCGCAGGACGTTGCCGGCGGAGGGAACATGGTAAGCGGGCAGCTCCATGACAAAGGGGGCAGGCTCACCGGCGAAAGCCTTCAGCTTCTTGAGCATGATTCCCGAGATGATGACCGAGGCAATGCCGATGAAGTAGGCGGAGGCGGCTACCCAGGCTGAGTGTCCGAACAGGGCGCCGGCAAACAGGGCGATGATGGGCATCTTGGCTCCGCAGGGCATGAAACAGGTGGTCATGATGGTCATCTTCCGATCACGATCCTGCTCAATGGTACGGGAGGCCATGACGCCGGGGATGCCGCAACCGGTGGCCACCAGCATGGGAATAAAGCTCTTGCCGCTGAGGCCGAAGCGGCGGAAGATCCGGTCCATGATGAAAGCGATCCGGGACATATAGCCCACATCCTCCAAAATGGCCAGCAGCAGGAACAGGACCAGCATCTGCGGCACGAAGCCCAGCACCGCGCCCACACCGGCCACGATACCGTCCTGGATCAGGCCGTAGAGCCAGCTGTCCTCGGCCACGCCCAAGGCGGTCAGGATAGAGTCAAACAAGACGGGGATTCCCGGCACCCAAGCGCCGTACTCCGAGGGGGCTGGCTCCTCCACTTCCAGAGCCTCGGCGTAAAGCTCTTCGTTCAGCGCAACGGTCTCGGTGTCGCCGGTCTCATCGTCGTAGAAGTACGCCTCGGTATCGCCGGCCTCATAAGCCTCAATAATGACTCCGGCGTCCTCAAACTCGCCCAACGCCTCATCCCAGCCGTCCGCGTCGGAGACGAAGGGGACCAGCCAGCCGTCGCCGAACAGGCCGTCGTTGGCCCAGTCGGTGAGGGCGGTACCGATGGAGACCGGCCAACCGCCCATGGCGATGGCGTACACCAGGAACATCACACAAACAAAAATGGGCAGGGCTGCAACACGGTTGGTAACCACCTGGTCGATCTTGTCGGAGACCGACAGGCTGTGCTTTGCCGCCTTCTTCTTGACTGCTTTGGTTACAACGGAATTGATGTAGGAGTACCGCTGGTTGGTGATGATGCTCTCAGCGTCATCGTCCAGCTCCTTCTCGCAGTCGGTGATGTGCTGCTCCAGGTGGGCTTTCAGGTCGGAGGAGAGGTTTAGTTCCTCCATCACCTTTTCGTCCCGCTCAAAAACCTTGATGGCGTACCAGCGCAGATAGCCGTCCGCCACCTTGCCCTGAATGGACTCCTCAATATGTGCAATGGCGTGCTCCACGCTGCCGGTGAACACATGGGGCAGCTCCCCGGCCTGCTTCTTCTGCACCAGGGCCATGGCCTTTTCAGCGGCGGTCATGCCGCCCTCGCCCTTGAGGGCGCTCATCTCCACCACCTCGCAGCCTAGGGCACTGCCCAGCTTACCCAGGTCGATGGCGTCGCCGTTTTTCCGCACCAGGTCGATCATATTCACCGCCACCACCACAGGCAGGCCCAGCTCAATCAGCTGGGTGGTGAGGTACAGGTTGCGTTCGATGTTGGTGCCGTCCACGATGTTCAGGATGGCGTCCGGCTGCTCCTTCACCAGGTAGTTCCGGGCCACCACCTCCTCCAGGGTATAGGGGGACAGCGAATAGATGCCAGGCAGGTCCTGGATGACCACATCCTTGCGGCCTTTCAGCCGCCCCTCCTTCTTCTCCACCGTGACCCCGGGCCAGTTGCCCACGTACTGGTTGGAGCCGGTCAGGGCATTGAACAGGGTGGTTTTCCCGCAGTTCGGATTGCCCGCCAGAGCAATTTTCACGTCCATTTCGATCCTCTCCTTTCAAATGTTAGTATTAGCTAACTTCCGGTGCAAATAGCAGCGGCCTTACGCCGCGTTGGTTTACTGGACTTCGATCATCTCCGCGTCGCCCTTGCGGACGGACAGCTCATAGCCCCGGACGTTCAATTCCATCGGGTCGCCCAAAGGAGCAACCTTGCGCACGAAGATCTCCACACCCTTGGTGATGCCCATGTCCATGATCCGGCGCTTCACCGGACCTTCTCCGTGGAGCCGCGCTACGGTAGCCGTTCCGCCCACCTTCACATCCTTCAGTGTTTTCACATTGCTCTCCTCCTTTATCTTTTATTAGACCATAATGCGGTTTGCCATGGTTTTGTCCAGCGCGATCCGGCTGTCCTTCACCTGTACGATTAGATTACCCGCAATCTCGCTGACCACTGTCACATCGCTGTCCACCACAAAGCCCAGCTCCGCCAGATGCTGGCGCACCTCATCCTTACCGGAAATTTTGCGAATCGTGACGGTCTCTCCTGACTTTGCCATTGTCAGCGGCATCATTTCTACGCCTCCCTTTTCAACGGGTTAGCACTCTCTAACCTCGGAATCACCATCAGTTTACTATGACTAACTATAAATGTCAAGTCCCCAAAAAGAAAAACTTGCTTTTGAGGTTAGAATGTGCCAACCTATGCACAGAAACATTTGCATAGGGGAGAATTTTTGTGAATATCCACCAATCCGCCGCAGATACGGCATCGTGTTCGACTATGCCACCACGCGGGACATCTCGCCCCACAATTATACCCTAGTGTTTCCGGACAGAGAGACAACATTCACACTGCGTGTGCATACCGTCTCCCCGCCCGGAACAAAGGTGGGGGGCATAAGGAACTGTTTTTATCTCGGCTTCTTCCTGCTGCGTCAAATCCCGCTCAGTATCGGTTATTTTCTCCTCCCGGAAATTGGAGTAAGCATCCAACAGGCTCTCCATCAAGTCTTTCGGCGTGGCCATATGCTCGGCGCTGTACCGCTGGCTCCGCTCCATCTCCCAGGCCATCAGAGTATATCCGTGGCTGGTGATATTACTTCTGGAAGATCGGGGCCACGATACAGACACAATTATTCTCGACGCTGCTGACGGGGGAATGACGCCAGTTATCCCTCCAAAGAAAAACCGCAAAGAATTACGTGAATAGGACGAATATCTTTACAAGCTTTGTAAAAAGTTCATTTTCTAAAGAACCCAGCTTTTCTTTCTCATTGCCGCAGCCGCTCTATGATGCTGACTTTCGCAATTTGCCGATACAAAAGCGCCGGTATTGCCACAGTCAGGAGAATCAGAAACGGGTAAATTACTAGCATAGGCCACATGACAAATTGATAGGTGAAGAACCAAATCCCGCTGGAAATCCCCCTTACGACTACCACAGAAAACAGAACGCCGAGAACAGCCGATGTGAGGATTGTTCCCACTGCGTAATACAGCCCCTCAAAAGAAAGCATACGCTTTAGTTGCTTGCCGGTCATGCCGATGCTTTGCAGCATGGCAAATTCCTTTTTGCGGGTAATAACGCTTGTCAGGACAGAGTTCACAAAGTTTGCGATGCCGATAATTCCGATGATGATACTCAATGCCCCTCCGATGGTAATGATCAGGGAAGTGAGGTCATCAAAGGAGCTGGTATAGGTCGCCTTGGATTCAAAATCCATACTCGGCTCCACACTGTCGATATAGCTGTTCAAAAACTCTGCCATTTCCACTTCCGTTCCCTCTTTCACATCAAAGGGAAAGCTGACCAGATGGGGGTTCTCGCACAGCGGCAGGAAAATTTCTGTCGGGAGATAGAACCGAGACTCACCTGTGTTGCGGGTGGTGGCCGTGTTCTCGTTGGCCCGGACTTTTGCCATGATGATAAAGTCATAGCTGTCTGTAATGGTGGTGGAAAGTTCCTCCGCTTTCAGGTGGTTGATCCGTACTGTATCACCCACGCTGATATTGGGGTTCTCTATGACAGTTCCATCGTCGTTACACTCTACGCTCAACAGGATATACTTTCCTGATTTCAGCTTTTCCAGGTCGATGGTTCCCTCTATGACTTCCATTCCATTCAACAGAAAATCGTCCGCGCCATACAGTCTTACAAAAGGATTTCCGTTCAGGTCTTTGTTATAGCTGAAAAAAGCATTGTGTTCCGTGGAAAACGGTTCTTCCAGCATCCAGGAGGAATAGAGCCTGCCGCCGTCCTCAAAACTGCTGTTTTGTCTGACGGCCTCAATGAAGGTATCAGACAGATCATGTTCGCTTTTTTCAACCTGGTACTGGAAAAACTCTGCGTTGGAAATCACAAAGTCCGTATCCATAAATTTTGCAATATACTTGTCAATATCAAAGCCGCTGGACAGGGTGAATACCGTGTTGAACAGCACCAAACTCAATGTCATGGACACAATCACCAGCACAGTACGCTTGCGGTTGCGGCCCAGGTTTGCTAGCGCCATAAAGTGGAGCTTCGCGCCGTGGGTCGATTTTTTGTCTTTGGCTCTGCGCTTTCCAAATGCTGTCGTATCATTTTCCGTGTAGCGGATGGCCTCAATTGCCGAAACCGTTCCGGCGATCTTCGCGGGCTTGCGGACGCTGACAAAGACGGTAAAAAGGGCAAAAGCAGCGGAACCAATGAAAATCAGAGGATTTACCGTTACTTTAACACCGGCGTCCGCAGTATAACTCGTTCCGTTCATCAGGAAAGGCACCAAGGCCCGGCCAATGAAGAAGCCCACCAGCAGGCCGATGGGAATACCAATCAGGGACAGGCGGAGCGCCTGCCGGTTGATTAGACGCTTAATCTGCCGCTTTGTTGTACCCAGCGTTTTTAGCTGTCCGTAGGACTGAATATCCTGAATAACGGAAATCTGGAAAATGTTGTAGATAATCAAATACCCTGTTACGATAATCAACGCGACGCCAACCATGCCGGAAACCAGCATGGCAGGATTATCCGTCAATGCGCCGCTTTGATAGGCCGGGCTGACACGGGCAATCACATAGTTGCCGTTCTCCTTGCTGCCGCCCATTGTGTCGCAGGTATAGCCGGTTTCGGAAAGAAGCTGGTGGAGCTGGGCTTCTATGTCGCCGTTCCCTCTGAACATCACATAGGCGGAGACAACGCCGGAATAATCATTGTCCACGGGATAGGTATAGGTCAAAATGTCCGAATGGGCGTCCACAAAGGCTTTCGACACGACCAGCCTCCCGATATTGCTCAAGCTGTCAGTTTCCCAAAAGCCGCAGAGGGTGAAATCGGTGGTATATAACTGTCCCTTTACTTCATAGGTCAGAGAAACGGTTTCCCCGATCTGCGCCGGGACGCCCAGGGCGTCCAATGTCTTTGTGTCCGCGATGATCTCGTTTTCTGCTTCGGGCCGATGGCCTGTTGTGGGGGTGTAACGGGCAAATTCCAATGCGGTATCGTCCATATACCACAGGTCAGAGCGCCAGCGTTCCAGGCCCGGATTTTTCAGCCGGTAGGAAACAGCCTTTGTATAGGCGATGCGGTCAATCAAGAGATTTCCCGCCACATCGCCGTAAACTTCATCGCTGATATAGTTTAAGACCGCCTGCCCATCGCCGCCCGCCTTGCGGATGTTCTGATCGTGAACGGTGTCCATCAGGCCGGAACCCAGGGTGAAGATCGTGGTAAAAAGTATGGTTGTCAGAACGATTGCGATAATCGCAATGATATTTCTGCTCTTGCTTGCTTTGAAATAGCGGCCTGACAGCTTTTTTATGACAGCGCCGTTGTTGTTGCCGAATAAAATGTCATTCATCGTCAGCGCCCCCTTACTCAAAAATCCTGCCATCCTCAATGCGGATAATGCGGTCGGCAAGCTGGGCGATCTCGTTGTTATGGGTGATCATCACCAGCGTTTGATGAAATTTGATGCTGGTTGCTTTCAACAGGCCCAGCACATCGCCGCTTGTCCGGCTGTCCAGGTTGCCGGTCGGTTCATCTGCCAAGACGATGGCGGGCTTGGAAACAAGGGCGCGGGCAATGGCGACACGCTGCTGCTGTCCGCCGGACAGGTTGTTGGGCATATTGTTCAGCTTGTCCCCCAGGGCCAGCAGGCGCAGCACTTCATCCATGAATTTCCGGTCTACGGTATCGCCGTCCAGCTCTACTGGCAGGACAATGTTTTCATAGACATTCAGGACGGGGACAAGGTTGTAGTTCTGGAAGATAAAACCGATGCTGCGCCGGCGGAAGATGGTAAGTTGCTCGTCGTTCAGCTCGGCCAGCTCTTTGCCCTTGATCTGAACGCTGCCGGAGGTAGGTACGTCCAGACCGCCCATCATGTTCAGCAGGGTGGACTTGCCGCTGCCAGAGGTTCCGACAATGGCGACAAATTCCCCCTGCTCAATGGAGAGGGTCACGCCGTCCAGCGCCCTTGTGATGTTTGGCTCTGTGCCGTAGTATTTTTTGAGGTCAGTTGTCTGCAAAATACTCATGGTTAAGCACCATCCTTTCTGTGATACCGCTATCATAACAGCCAATTCTCACAGAAATGTCACAGACCGCTGGTTTTCTTAAGGATCCTCTGAAAAAGAGCCAATATTGATGAAGATAAGTGGGGATAGAAGAACTTGGCCCCAATAAGGCCGGGTTAAGGGCAGACTGTTCAAATTTTCCTCATTTCTTTGCGTCTTTTTTCCTGAAAAGGGCGCAAAAGTCCCCTATCATGCTTCCCGCAGTCTTCGCCCAGCCATTGCCAGGAGGTAGAGGTTTGCGCAGGCAAACATGGCATACAGTCGATTCACATTTTTCTTTAGGGAACCTCTGAAATAATGAGTTCCACCAGAGGGAGGAATGTGATAAAATAGGAGACAGTAAGAGAAGGGAGCGGATAGAAAGATGAAGCAGGAGACGTTGAGCGATATGGAATAGGGCGCCGGAAAAAGAAAACGAATCTTTCTGCGGTCCTCCAGCGTCAAAATTCTCACTTGATCACCCCTTTTCCCGTTTCTGCCCCCGTTGGGGTAAAAAATAATGCAGAAAAAGGTTGAAAAACCTTTTCTGCATTTAATCTACTACTCCAGCCCATTTAAGTCAATTATTATCTTAAAGAGGTTGAGGAAGGATATCAAGTAGAGTATAAAACCTCTCTTACGGAGAGCGTTAAAAAGAAAATACCCAAAATCATTACTTCATTATGGATGATAGAGACAGCAGTCAAATTGCTTTATGTAATATTTTTGAATGCCATGAAAAACTTTTCACAAGACTTATTATTACTCCCGAACCCAGAAAGCCGGCGTCCGCAAAACCGCTGCGTATTTGCGCGATACGAAAAAGTCCTGAGCAGGCGGAACGGGCCAAACGAAAGACGCGCCGCAAAATGAGAGAGCCGCACAAAAAGCCTTTGGACCCAGCTGCCATTGAGATGAGCGAATATTTTGTGGTTGGTACATCTCTGCCCACCCATACTTTTTCGTCTGCTCAAGTTCTTGAGCTCTACTGTTATAATTCGGTAGTAATAGCGCCTCCGCCCGTATGAACGTGCGGAGGCGTCATCATTTTGCGCAGCTTCCTTTAGGTCAATTCCAGATACAGGTCCTTATACTGCTTGGCAGAATTCTCCCAGGACACATCCTTCTCCATATCCCGCCGGATCATCTCATCCCAGCTCTCACGGCCATCAAAATAGACGGTCTTAGCTCGGTTGATGGCGTCCAGCAGCAAGCCGGCCTCGTAGCGGTCGAAGGTGAAGCCGTTGCCCCGATTCTCGAACACGTTGTAGGGTTCCACGGTGTCCTTCAGGCCTCCGGTCTCTCGGACAATGGGGATGGTGCCGTAGTGCATGGCAATCAGCTGGGTCAGACCGCAGGGCTCGAACTGGGAGGGCACCAGCAAGGCGTCCGCACCCGCATAAATCCTGTGGGCCCGGGTCTCGTCGTACATGATGTTGGAGCACACGTTTCCCTTGTAGGCGCCCTCATAATACCGGAAGGAGTCCTCATACACCCGGTCGCCGGTGCCCAGCACCACTAATTGGGTGTGCTCGTCCATGATCTGGGGGATGATGGCGTTGAGCAGGTCCAGCCCCTTCTGGTCCGTCAGCCGGGAGATCAGTCCGATGACAAATTTGTGGTCATCTTGAACCAACCCCAGCTCCTCCTGGAGCTTTCGCTTGTTTTCCTTCTTCTGCTCCAACACGTTGGCAGCGGCGTAATTGGCATACAGCCTGTCATCGGTGTTGGGGTCCCAGATGTCGCAGTCGATGCCGTTTACGATGCCCCGCAGCTTGCCAGAGTGATAGCGCAGGTGGGCGTCCAGATGCTCACCGTAATAAGCGCTCTGGATCTCCCACGCGTAGGTCTGGCTGACGGTGGTGATAATGTTGGAATAGGTCAAGCCGCCCTTCATCATGTTGGCATCCTGCCAGCCCTCCTTCAGCGCGTCTTTGTTAAACACGTAGTCGGGCAGTCCGGACCAATAGCGGATAGTGGGGACGTTGTAGACTCCCTGGAACCGCAGGTTGTGGATGGTCAGGATGGTCTTGGCAGTGGTCAGCTTGGTGTTGGCGAACTGGGTCCGCAGATAGACGGGCGCCAGCGCTGCCTGCCAGTCGTGGCAGTGGATGATGTTGGGCACCCAATCCAGATAGTTCAACGCCGCCAGCGCCGCCTTGGCAAAATAGCAGTACTTGGGGATGTCGTCAACGAGGTTGGTATAGGGGCTGCCGTTACTGAAAAACTCCTCGTTGTCGATAAAGTCATAGACCACGCCGTCCCAGACGTATTCCATGATGCCCACATAGAAGGAGCGGCCGTCGGCGCACAGGTCCATCTGGAAGGATCCCCGGTACTCCATTTTTTCCTGATACTTCTGGGGGATGCACTTGTAGCGGGGCAGGATGACCTTTACGTCACAGTTCTGCTTCACCAACTCCTTGGGGAGAGCGTACATCACGTCGCCCAGGCCGCCGGTCTTGACGAAAGGATAGCACTCTGAGCCGATGAACGCGATGCTCCTTCTGGGCGTCGTGTTGACTTCTACCGATGCAGCGGTTTCCACCTCTTCCTCGGCTGTCCTTACCTCAGCGGCCTCCTCCTGGATGGCCTCCGCAGCCTCTGCCTTGGGGGCTTCGTCCTGGACGGCCTCCTCAGCCTTGGGCGCTTCCTCCTTGACCGCCTCCGTAGTCTTTGCCTTGGGCGCCTCCTCTTGAACAGCCTCCACGGTCTCCACCTTCGGCAGCTCTTCCTTCACTGCTTCCGCAGCGGCTGCTTCAGGCACAACAGCCTCGATCCTCTCAATGGGTTCCTGCGCTTTCGCCTCAGCAGCCTTGGCCTTGCGCTTTGCCGCGGCCGTTCCCGCTGGAGCCCTCTTCTTAGCGGTGGTTTTCCCGTCGTTCTTCTTTGCCATATGGTACCTCCCAAATAAATCTTTGTGATCGTAGTCCTAAACATTGGTACTGTCAGACGGGACCTGTTTTGGTTATCAGCTCTCATGGTATGCCGTCTGACATTACTTGATTTATTCTATCACAAAGAAGCCGTAAGAACAAGATAGTATCCGCCAAGTAGCCTCCAGAATATCCAGTTCATTAAAATAATTCTTCTATTCACCAAAACTCTGTTATGAAACCGGTTCCATGTTGCTAAAATAGACAAAATGATGACAAGGAGGTTCGCTAAATGAACTTTTTGCAGAGTGACACATTCTTGACCCCGGCCCTCAGCCGCCTCATTGACTGCGTACCGCTCAGCATCCTGTGGTTCCTCACCAGTATTTCCATTATCACCATCGGGGCATCCACTACCGCGACCTATAACGTCATGCTGAAGCTGGCCTTCGGGGAGCGCCCCGCCATCGTATCCAGTTATTTTGTCTCTTTCCGGAAAAATTTTTTCCGCTCCACCGCCGTGTTCCTCTGACAAGCGGGATACCTCTGGCTATAGCATAACCGCATTATGGAACCGGTACTATTACTTCTGAAAAATAATCTAGGCCGTGTTCACATAAGAGCATCCACAGCAAGAGCAAAATAGACAAAAGTCAAAAAGATGACGTCAAGTTTGTCATAGCGGGTAAAAATACGACGAAAACGCTTGATGCGGCGAAAAAGCCTCTCAACCTGATTACGCTGTTTGTACAATACCTTATCGTAATCCCAAGGGTCTTTACGATTGCTTTTTGGCGGAACAACAGGCATATAGCCAAGCTCCACTGCCAAAGCTCTCGTCTCATCCCCCTCATAAGCCCGGTCCATCAGGAGGTAAACCGGATGATCTGCCGGACCGAGCTGCTGCAAAAGGGCACGGCCTTCCGGACCATCGCCACAGTTTCCCGCAGACAACGAAAAGATTACCCCATCCCGATCAGATGCGGCGACCATATGAAGTTTGGTGTTCCATCCGCCCCGTGTTCTTCCGATGGATTGAGCCCCCTTTTTTTCAAAGCGCCCATTCCATCCGGATGAACCTTAATGCAGGTGGAGTCCAAACTTATCACATCTACTTGGATTTGAATGATCCCCATTTGCTGCAACCGCAGAAATACCCGTTCCAAAACGCCTTTTTTCGCCCAGCGGTTTATCCGAACATATATCACGTGCCAATCTCCGTATTCCTTGGGCAGGCTCCTCCATTTGCACCCATTTTCCACTATGTATAGCACCGCATTCAATACGTCCAGATTACTGATTTTGGCTGGTTTCCGCTGCTTGGGAAAGCATTCTTTGATTTGCTCGTATTGCTCTTTCTTTATTTTCATTCTTTGATTATATCACAATTCAACTTATGTGAACAGTCCCTAGAAAAATGATGCAGAAAGTGGTAAAATAAGCAGCATGGAACACGTAGATTTACGAAAATTGAATAGCGGAGAACTCACGCAGGTACGCCGTCAGGTCGTACGCCTCAAAAAGATGGGGAAACCCGGGAAAGAGATTGAGGAAATAACCGGAGTACGGCAGAATCGCATTAGCGAAATATGGACGGCGTATCAGCGAGAGGGAGACGGTTCCCTGGAACCGAAGAAACGTGGCTTCCTTCTGTAGAGAAAAAAGATGCAGGACAGGTGGTTTACCCGATACATCGCGCCCCTGACGTCCAGTTCCTTGCATTTCTTCTTGAACAGAGGATCGTCCGGCTCCAGGATGCCGTCCTGGATGTCGTGGCTGCTGGCCCCGCTCCAGCAGGATCACCGAGGGACGTATCCGCCGGATGCTCCCGCCCCGCCACTCCTCCAGCGGATATTTCAGCAGGGCATCGTAGTTTTCGTGGTTCCCTGTCACGAAGGCCGTGGTGAAGGGCCTACCCTCCAGCCAGTCCAGGCCCTCGTCATCCTGTCCATCGCCGTGCCAAACACAGCCGAAGTCACCTGCCACCAGAACAAAGTCCTCTTTTGTGAGGCCCTCCTGCTCGTAGAAGATTTCTGGCTGGAAGCGCCGGAGATCCCCGTGGAGGTCGCCCGTGATATAAATTTCCATCATGATCCTCCCTGTCAGTTCAGGCTTTTGTCAACCTCCAGCCCCGGATAGCGGAACTTGATGCGGATGGTTTCAGCATTCAGGACGGTGATCTGTTCCACAAACTTGCGGGTGATGGCGTCATCGTATACCGCAAATTTCGTTTCCCGCTCCCGGCTCTTTTGGATGCCCCAGATCACATTTTTGCTGATGGATTCGCTCTCCGCCTGGGCAAAGCCGCTGAACAGGGCAGGGCGGTTTCGTAGTGATGAACTCGCTCCGCTCCATCCTCCGGCGATAGCTCTGGTGGATATTTTGGGAGATGGACATGGACTCCTGCTGGGCCAGGGAACCGGAAACGCTCACCATCAATTCTGTGGTGAGCGTTCCGGTGTCGATATTCTCTTTTTCAAACTGGACGGTCACGCCCAGCCGCATCAGTTCCCGCAGGGCGGAGAGACAGTCCTTGGTATTTCGGGCGAAGCGGGAGATGGACTTCACCAGCACCCGGTCGATTTTGCCCTTCCGGCAGTCGGCCAGAAGACGGTTGAAGTCCTCCCGCTTGTCCATTTTCGTGCCGCTCACCGCCTCATCAGCGAATGTCAAGCACGGACTAATAGAAATTTGTAAATAAAATGTGAACCATGTCGAAACAATCCTGCACCAGAAAGGACAACCAGCGGGGCTTTTATTGTATCGTGCTGCCGCTAATGTACCCTATCCAGAGAAACACCGCTTTCACTGTTTAGGACCTTGGCGATCTGCTCAGACGGGTGGCCGCTGCCCATCATCCGAAAAATACGGTGCACTATGTCCGCCGCTGGCGGGTCAATCAGAAGGTGGTTCTTATTCGCCGGGTCTTTCACAAATCCATAGGGTGCGAACGGTGATAAAAAGTCTCCACGCTGGGCGCGAAACCGCTTCGCTTTCCGCACCTTCCGGGAAAGGTCACGGCTGTAAAAGTCGTACAGAAGCGTCTTAAAGGAAGTGTCCAGACTATCTACATCCAGGGGCCGGATGCTGTCATAGCCGTCATTGACGGCGATAAACCGCACCCCCAGGAAGGGGAACACGCTGGAAATATAACTGCCTACCGTGAGATAGTCACGGCCAAAGCGGGACAGGTCTCCTTGTGTTGATAAAGAACGAAATTTTTTACGGATGCCAGAGGCGGCCAACAGGTCTTTCCCAGACCGCCCCCGGCATCCGCTTTATCTTGAAGTAAAAACCTATATCAGTTGTCATTACCCTGCATACCGAACACATCCCGGAACTTCCAGACGATTTCAATCTCCGTGGGAGAGGACACCAGCACTTCCTTAATGAATGTCTGCGCCAGTTCTGCCGTCAGTTCCGTTGCCCCGGCAAAGGAATTGAACACATCATCCTCCTGCGCCTTATCCTGAAAGGCCAGATGCTCCAGTTCAGATAGAAGCTGTTCCTGCGCATCCTGTTCGGCTTTGGCAGCGGCGAGTTTACTGTCAATGTCCGCCCGCTGTCTCAGGTAGGCGTCCTTTGCCAGCGTCCCGCCGCTGTAATCCTCGTAGGCCCGGAACTTCTCCTGCCTGTACCGTTCCTGCTGCTGTTCCAGCTTTTGAAGCCCCGCAACGCAGGCGGCGATACGCTCCTTGCGGGTCAGCATCAAAGAGGACTTCTGTTTTTTCTGTTCTTGTCAGCGCCAGTGATAAAATGTAAGAAAACGCCGAGGAAAAAATGTAATTTTGT
>CAJUQN010000058.1 GCA_910588625.1 uncultured Oscillospiraceae bacterium | reverse complement strand
GGACTCGAAGGGGATCGAACCCTCGACCTCCGCGTTGCGAACGCGGCGCTCTCCCGCATCAACTATGTGGAACCCTAACGTAAGGGAAATGAGCTGATGGTTCTGTACTCTGGGTAGCGCCCTTTTCCAACTCTAAAAAGGGCGCTATACTTGTAATCGGGGAAATGCCTATAAAAAGTTTCTGCTTGACTGAGGATTTCCCAAGGTCAAAAATTTAGCGCCCCTTTTGAATATTCCTACTGTGCGGGTTCAAATCCCGCCAGACGCTCAAAATGGCCCGTTGGCATCTGTCGTTCGGCTTGAGAAATTTGAGGGGATGAAAAGCCCGGAAACAGTTGATGCCGTAGGCGTTCAGCCCACGGCATCTAAACTGTTCGGTTCTTTTGGCGCAGCGGGAGGGATTCGAACCCTCGAGCGGTTTCAGCCGCTACACGATTTCCAATCGTGCTCGTTATGACCTCTTCGATACCGCTGCAAATCGGTTGTGAAGTTACAATCCATCTCGCCGCTATCGTGCGGCGCAACATAGATTATTATAACAGCTTTTTCTCCATTGTCAAGTGGGTTTTGCACAATTTTCCCGTTTCTTTTTTCTCGCCCCCAGCCAAGTCCGCAACAGGTACAGCGCCTCCGGCGACAGTAGCAGCAGCACCGGCAGGTTCACCACCGCCAGCAGGCCATTGAACACATCCACTAGCTGCCACACCGCTGTCAAATCCCCCACTGCTCCCAAGATGATGCACACCGGAAACAGCAACCGATATAGCCCGTGGACTAATCGGGAATCAGAAAAGGCTTCCACCCCTCGCCGCCCGTAGTATCCGGCCCCCAGCAGGGACGTGAACGCGAACAATACCAGGCTCACCGATACGATCCACTCCCCCGCCTCGCCAAACAGGGTGGCAAACCCCGCCGCCGTCAGCGGCGCACCCAGCATCCCATCGGGCACTGTGCCGTATTCCACCAAGGGCAGCGCCTGAACCGGGTCGTATACTCCAGAGGTCAAGATCACCAATGCCGTCACTGTACAGATGATGATAGTGGCAAAGAACACCTCAAAAATGCCCCACATCCCCTGCTCTGCCGGCTCCTCCACGTCGGCACAGGCATGGGCGATGGCGGACATGCCCAGCCCCGCCTCGTTTGTGAACACTCCTCGGGCTACACCATACCGCAGCGCCGTACCCATGGCATATCCTCCCGCCACCGCGCGGGGTGCAAAGGCATAGGCAGCAATCTGTTGAAACGCCCCCGGTATCGCCTGCCAGTTGGCGGCTATCACCGCCAGTCCTCCCCCTACAAACAGCAGGGCCATAGCAGGCACCAGAAGCTCGCACAGCTTCCCGATGCGCTTGATACCGCCCATCAGCACAACGGCTGTGACGACAGCCAGCACAATGCCCACCACAACCGGATTTGTATCCGCAGAAGCAGACAGTGCCGTAGCAATAGAATTTGCCTGTGCCAGATTCCCTCCTGCCAGCGTCTCTGCGATGCACAACAGC
The DNA here is from genome assembly GCA_910588625.1 of uncultured Oscillospiraceae bacterium. GTDB lineage: Bacteria > Bacillota > Clostridia > Oscillospirales > Oscillospiraceae > Enterenecus. The sequence continues at coordinate 16,074 of CAJUQN010000058.1, read as the reverse complement.
GCAAATACCTTCGCCAGCCCCGGCAAATGCAGTCCCTTGCTGATATACTCCATAGGCCCGCCCCGCCAGCGGCCATCGGGTCCCTTCTCCCGATGGCGGATCGCCAAAATTTTCTCCCCGCACCCCGTCATCATGCCAAGCAGAGCAGATATCCACATCCAAAACACGGCTCCCGGCCCGCCGTAGACGATGGCGGTGGCCACTCCGGCGATGGAACCAGTGCCGATAGTCGCCGCCAAAGCGGTGGACAGAGCTTGAAATTGGGTCACGCCCCGTCCCCTTTTCTCCTTTTCCCGGCGGAATAGAGAGCCCACAGTGGTGGACCACCAGGTGGGCAGTCCGAACAGTTGGAAGAATCCGGAGCCAAGGGAATACCACAACCCCACTACCAGAAATGCCACCAACAGCGGTCCGCCCCATAGCCAGTCGCCCAACGTCTTAAAAAAAGCCATGTCCCCATCCCCTCCTCTTGGAAGGTATGCGGACATGGCACAGGTTATGCGTTTTAAGCTCAGCCCTCCCAAGGCGGCTGAACGTCCTTTGCAGGCAGCTTTTTCCGTTCCAAAGGTTTCCACAGCTTCAGGCGATTAGCCTGAGGCGGAATCAGCCTCATCTGGGACAGGATGGGTAGCAGCGCCGCGAACAGCGCTATTAGCATGATGGTCTGCACTGGCAGCATGATGGCGTTTTTCACCGCGCTCCCACCTACGATGACCCAATAGCCCTTGCTGGAGTAAAACAGGTACGTCCCCAGCCCACCGAGGAACACATTTTGCAGGTTGGTAACCAGCTTAGCCAGAAAAATACGCAGCACCGTCACCTCGGCCCGATAAAAGAACAGGGCGTAAGTGAACACCCCCAGCATAGTAGTAAAGATATAGTAGGGGTTCCAGCCACCTCCTTGGGGATTCATAAAGTAGCCGACCGTGTCCTCTACGAAGCCGAACACCAGCGCGTTTACCGGTCCACCTACCAGGGCGCACAGCGCCCGCGCCAAGAATCCCCAGGACACGCTGATGTTGTTCACCACCGGTACCGACCGCAGATAGCCCAGCGCCACGCAGGCTGCTACCATCAGCGCGGAGAATACCAGGGTGCGCAGCTTCTTAAAGTCCCGGACAGCACACTGCCAATAGGCGCGGGAAAAGGGCGTTTTGAAGATTTCCATGAAAAAAGACCTCCTGTTCAGTTTGGCAGCCCCAAACGGGTATGCCGCACAAAGGAAGCCCTCACGTCATTCCAGCATGCGGCAGCGGGATGCGGAGCGCGCACTGCAAACCCTTCGGCTTTTCGTCCGGCGGACAACTCCCCGTCCCGCCGGCACTTTTACACGCGCGCTCCTACTCTGCCTTTGAGGACAGTGTACTCCTCCCCGGCACAAATTGCAAGAGGATATCTGAAAAAACCGCCCCCAGCGCCGTACGCCGGGAGCGGTCTGTCTGCTTTGTATCGGTCAGCCCAGCAACCTCTCCACATCGGCCCGCTCGGGCATGGAGCGGATGGCGCCTTTCCGGGTGGTGACGATATACGCCGCCATGTTGGCAAAGCGCAGCATCTCTATCAAATCCGCCTCGGTGAGCCCATCCAGGCCGTGGTCTAGCACAAAGTTCAGCACGCTAGCGCAGAAGGTGTCCCCCGCGCCGGTGGTCTCAATGGCGCCGCCCAGCTTGCAGGCGGGCACGAACACCCTCTTATCCTCATAGTAGGAGTAGCTGCCCTCCGAACCCGCAGTCACGTTAAACAGCCGGATATTGGGGTACCTCTCCCGCAGGATGGCCGCGCCCTTGTCAAAGTTGGTCTCCCCCGTCATAAACTCCAGCTCGTTGTCGGCAATCTTCAGCACGTCGCACTGGGCCAGGCCGTATTCAATCTGCTTCTTGGCCACGTCCAAGCTATCCCACAGGGGCGGACGCAGGTTGGGGTCAAAGGAAATCACCGCTCCGCACTGTTTGGCGTGGTCAAGGGCCCGATAGGTAGCCTTCCGTACCCCTTCATGGGTCATGGACAGGGTGCCCACATGGAAAATCCGGCTGTCCGCGATGACGTCCAGCGGCAGCTCCGCCTCAGTGAGCATCATATCCGCGCCGGGGTTGCGGTAGAAGGAGAAGTCCCGGTCGCCATTGGGGAAGGTTTTCACAAAGGCCAGGGTAGTGCGGATATCCTTGTCAAACAGCAGATAGTCCATGCAGATGCCCGCTTCCGCCGCCACGTCCCGCAGCAGATGGCCAAACATATCCTCTCCCACCTTGCCGATGAACGCGCAGGACTTGCCCAGCTTTTTCAGCATGGCCAGCACATTGCAAGGCGCACCGCCGGGGTTTGCCTCGAACAGGCCGTTCCCCTGGCCGCTGAGCCCGCCCTCCGTAAAGTCAATGAGCAGCTCGCCCAGAGCGGTTACGTCAAAGCGTTTTTCACTCATATGTACTCCTCCCTCTCATGGTAAAACGTTAAATGATATTTGAGGAACCGGTTCCTCTATTATAATTCCCTTTGCCCTGATTGGCAAGACATACTTTCCCAATAAAACGCCGCCGACCCGCCAGACGCGGTTTTTCGCGCCTGACGGGTCGGTTTAGTCCGCACCGTGAATGATTTCGTTCACAAACATGGCCACGCGCTGCATCAGCGGGACCTTTCGACGGTAAGTGTTCTTATAATCCAGCATATACATTGCAAATCCACATCCTTTCTCGCTTGATTGTCCGCGAGGCGCACCCCTCACGGTTAGGCACATTATAGTCATCAGCTGGGGGAATATGTGGACGTTTCATGGATATTTCATGAATTTTTTGTAAACAGACGGTGGCGTTTACCCATTTCTCCAAAATTGACCGGGTCATTTTCTTGGCAATTTGGGAGATAACACAGGGCCAGGAGAAATCATCCTCCCGGCCCTACTAAAAATCGATCCTCAGTCCGCCCAGCCTTTGCACACGTCCAGCCAGTCTGTATAACCGGAGCACTGTTCCAACTCCTTAATGGTAAGCTCAATAGCGCTGTTCCCGCTCCCACAGGCGGGGAACACTGTCTCGAACCGCTTCAGCGACTCGTCCAGATATACTGTCACGCCCTCGTTGATTCCAAAGGGACACACACCGCCCACCGCATGGCCAACCATGGCCTCCACCTGGTCCGGCGCCAGCATTTTGGCCTTGGTCCCAAACTGAGCCTTATATTTCGGGTTGTCGATCTTCGCGTCCCCTGCCGCTACAATTAGGACGGCATGGCCGTCCACCAGAAAAGACAGCGTTTTCGCGATCCGGCAGGGCTCACAGTTCAGCGCCTGGGCGGCCAGCTCCACGGTGGCGCTGGATACGCCGAATTCCTGTACCCGGTCCTCCATCCCATACGGCTTGAAAAATTCTTTGATTTTCTCGACTGCCATGACTTGGGTCCTCCTTCAATGACTTGGGTAAAATATGGTGTTGTACACTGCACAGCTGCTCTCGGATAGGTTTTGATAGGCGTGGGCAATCTCCGCCCGGAAGCGCACCGCCTGCTTTTCGCTGATGTACAGTTCCATCGCTTCACTCCTCTTGAATATGCCTTTGCATCTTTATGGATTATTATAACATATTTTCCAGCAATAAAAAAGCCCCCCGATAGAAAAGAATTGGCGCATGAACCCCCGCGTCTTGGGCATACTAGCCAAAGCGTAAACAATCATATCACCCAGGAGGTCATTCAAAATGGAGCTGAAATTTTTTGTCTGTGAGCACTGCAAAAACATCGTCGCTATGGTCCGGAATGCGGGTGTGCCCATCGTCTGCTGTGGAGAAAAGATGAAGGAGCTGGTCCCCGGCACCACCGACGGCGCAGCAGAAAAGCATGTCCCCATCTGCCAGGTGGAGGGAAACCGGGTCACCGTCACCGTGGGCTCCACGGAGCACCCCATGTTGGAGGAGCACTCCATTGAGTGGGTGGCTCTTCAGACCAAGCAGGGGGCGCAGTACAAGATTTTGACGCCGGGGCACAGTCCTACGGTCAGCTTCGCCCTGTGCGACGCAGACGAGTACGAGGCCGTCTACGCCTACTGCAATCTGCACGGGCTCTGGAAGGCGTGACGCAAAAAGGGACGTGAAACTGTAGTTTCATGTCCCTTTTTCGCATTTTACATCCACCCCAACGCCCGCCGCTGGGTGAGGATAGCCCTGTGCCGGGCGGCGGCGTCCCTCGCCGACAGCTCGTGGGTTAAATAGTCCGGTTGGAGCCGCTCCACGATCGATGCGGCCTCCGGGATGGTCCAGGACTCGTGGCGGTCAATTTTCTGGATATGGCCATAATTGATACTGTACTGCTCCACGCTGTCCTGGGGCAGGTCCGGCGGAAGGAAGCCGGTGTTGTCCCGCACATATGCCCCGCTGACGGATTGGTGGAGGTGTAATCCCCGGATATACTTACAAAGGTCCCCATGGGCGTCCAGCATTTTGTGGATGTATTCCACACCCTCCTGCTGGCTGGTCAAGTTTCGATTGGCGTTCATCAGATGCCCGGTGTCCAGCATGATGCCCTTTTTCGGGTAGCGGATTCCCTTCAGCAAGCGCCCGGTCAGCTTCGGTTCCGTCATGGTCAGCCCCGGCCACCACAGGTTTTCCAGCAGAAAGTCAAAGTTGTCCTCTTCCCGCAGCAGGGCGTTGACGATTTCCACCGCCCCGTCGATGACCTCCTCCGGGCTGTGCCGCCAGCGGTAGGTATAGCCTTCCTCGATGGACACATCGGAGACGTGGAACACAACGTATTTTGCCCCCGCGGACCTGGCCCGGTCCAGGTCCGCCCGATAGACCCGCATCAGGTAGTCCGCCCCCAAGCCGCCGTAAAAGCGCCGGGCCTCCTCCAGGGCGCCGTACTTCTCCAGCAGGTTTTTTTCATCCTCCCGGTACAGGTCCAGCCAGTCGGTGAAAAAGGTCAAGTGCCAGCCCACCGCCAATTTCCTGGGAAACCCCTCCGGCACAGGCTCCCCCGCCCAGATGACCTCTACGCCCTGACAGCCCAGGGATTTCAGCTCGGCGCGCAGGCCCTCTCCTCCGCCATACTCCTCCAGAATCGAGGCGGACAGCGGGAACGGCATCAGCTCATACACCGCGCAATGCCTCCTTCGTCACATATTCTGGAAATATTGTATCATATCCCCCGCCATTTTGCAATTTTATCGTGAAATTTCACAGCGAAAAACGCTGTCTTTTTCCTTCTCTATGTGGTATCATATGCCAAATAGCGAAAAAGGAGCGGCAATCTACATGATAACAGTCACTGACTTGAGCCTGAACTACAGCGGTACCCCGCTGTTCTCCCACGTAGACCTACAATTCGACCGTGGCAACTGCTACGGCATCATTGGCGCCAACGGCGCGGGCAAGTCCACCTTTTTGAAGATTCTCTCCGGCCAGCTGGACTCCACCTCCGGTGAGGTGAGCATACTCCCTAACATCCGCATGTCCGTGCTGAAGCAGGACCAGAACGCTTACGACGCCTACAACGTTATGGACACGGTCATCATGGGCAATCCCCGTCTATACGAGGTGGGCAAGCAGAAGGACGCCCTCTACGCCAAGGAGGAGATGACCGACGAGGACGGTATGCTGGCCTGCCAGCTGGAGGAGGAATTTGCCGAGCTGGAGGGCTGGGAGGCGGAGAGCAACGCCAGCCGCATCCTCCAGGGCCTTGGCGTAGGCACTGAGTACCACGAAGCCGACATGGCCACCCTGGACCCCCGCCTCAAGGTGAAGGTCCTTCTGGCCCAGGCGCTGTTTGGAAAACCCGACCTGCTGATGATGGACGAGCCCACCAACAACCTGGACATCGACGCGGTGAATTGGCTGGAGGACTTCCTGCTGGACTTTGAGGGTACCGTCATTGTGGTGTCCCACGACCGGCACTTCCTCAACACCGTGTGTACCCACATCGTGGACATCGACTACAACAAAATCAAGATGTACGTGGGCAACTACGACTTCTGGTACGAGTCCTCTCAGCTGGTCCAGCAGCTGGTGAAGAACCAAAACAAACGCAACGAGGAAAAGATCAAGGAGCTCCAGGACTTCATCTCCCGGTTCTCCGCCAACAAGTCCAAGTCCAAGCAGGCCACCGCCCGGCGCAAGCTGCTGGACAAGCTGACCGTGCAGGAGATGCCCGCCTCCTCCCGGCGGTATCCCTTCGTGGGCTTTACGCCGGACCGGGAGGTGGGCAAGGACATCCTCTTTGTCACCGACGTGTCCAAGACCATCGACGGGGTGAAGGTGCTGGACAAGGTGTCCTTCATTGTGGGCCACGACGAGAAGATCGCCTTCGTGGGCGACAACGAGAACGCCCACACCGCCCTGTTCAAAATTCTGGCCGGGGAAATGGAGCCCGACGAGGGCGCCGTGAAATGGGGCCAGACCGCCACTTTCTCTTACTTTCCCAAGGACAACACCCCCTATTTCGAGGGCTGCGAGGACGACTTGGTCCAGTGGCTGCGCCAGTTCTCCAAGGACCCCCAGGAGCAGTACCTCCGGGGCTTCCTGGGCCGGATGCTTTTCTCCGGCGAGGAGGTCCACAAACCCGTCAAGGTGCTGTCCGGCGGGGAGAAGGTTCGCTGTATGCTGTCCCGAATGATGCTGTCCGGGGCCAACGTGCTCATGCTGGACCAGCCCACCAACCACCTGGACTTGGAGTCCATCGCCGCGCTGAACAAGGGCTTAGAGACGGTCAAGTGCAACGTGCTGGTGGCCTCCCACGACCATCAGCTCATCCAGACCGTGTGTAACCGGGTATTCGACTTCACCGCCGACGGAAAGCTCATCGACAGCAAGACCACCTACGACGAGTATCTGGAAAGCCTGCACCAGCAGTAAGCCTTTCAGACAAAAAAGAGCTTCGGGCAGCAGCCCGAAGCTCTTTTTCACTTCATTTCCCACTTTCCAGCTCCAACAGCCGGCGCTTGACCTCCAACCCACAGGCAAAGCCGGTGAGGGCTCCGTTTTTGCCCACCACACGATGGCAGGGGGTGAAAATCAGCAGCGGATTGTCATGGTTTGCCATCCCCACCGCGCGCGCAGCCCTGGGACGGCCTGCCGCGGCGGCAATCTCACCGTAAGTCCTGGTTTCGCCGTAGGGGATGGCCCGCAGGGCCTCCCACACCGACTGCTGGAAGTCCGTCCCGTGGGGGGACAGGGGAACGGTAAATGTCTGCCGCTTTCCTGCAAAATATTCCTCCAGCTCCTCCGCCGCTTGCAGGGTGATCGGAGTCTCCCCTTCCGAAACGCAGGGCAAATCATCCTCCCGCTGGAGGAACACCCGGCTGAGGCCCTTCCCGTCATCCATCAGGCCCAGAGTGCCGATAGGATATTCTCGATACAAGACCGGACCAAATTCCACACTCTCTCCTCCGTCTACTCTACCGTCACCGATTTGGCCAGGTTCCGGGGCTTGTCGATATCACATCCTCGCATAAGGGCGATGTAATAGGCCAGCAATTGCAGCGGCGCCACTCCCAGAGACGGCAGCAGTAGCTCATCGGTATCGGGGATCCCAAAGACGCCGTTTGCCACCCTGCCCATCTCGTCCACGTGCTCCACCGTGGTCAGGGCCAGCACATCCGCCCCCCGGCTCTTCACCTCCACCACGTTGCTCATGGCCTTCTCAAACAGTTTGGCATAGGTGGCCACCGCCACCACCAGGGTGCCGTCCTCGATCAGCGAAATGGTGCCGTGCTTCAATTCCCCGGAGGCGTAGGCCTCCGAGTGGATGTAGGAAATCTCCTTCAGCTTCAGCGACCCCTCCAGCCCCAGAGCGTAGTCAACGTTGCGGCCAATATAGAAAATGGACTCGTGGTTGAAATACTGGGAGGCGTAATACTGGATGGCCTCCCGCTTCTCCAGCACCTGCTCCAGCTTGGAGGGCAAAACCAGCAGCTCCTGCACCGCCGCGCGGTAACGCTCCTGCGTCAATGTGCCCAGCCGCCGGGCCAGATAGAGGCCCAGCAGGTCCAGCACTGCCAATTGGGTGGAGTACGCTTTCGTGGTTGCCACGGCGATCTCTGGCCCTGCCCAGGTGTACAGCACCTCGTCCGACTCCCGGGCAATGGAGGAGCCTACCACGTTGACGATGGACAGAATCTTCCCGCCCAGTTTTTTTGCCTCCCGCAGGGCGGCCATGGTGTCAAGCGTCTCGCCGGACTGGCTGAGCACCACCACCAGGGTGCGCTGGGTGACAATAGGCTCCATGTACCGGAACTCGGAGGCCAGCGTCACCTCCACAGGCAGTCTCAGCAGACGCTCCAGATTGTATTTGCCCACCATACCCACGTGGTAGGATGACCCGCAGGCCACCACATACAGCCGGTCGATGTTTTGGATGAATTCATCACTCAGGGAGAAGTCGGGCAGCACCACCTCCCCATCCTGGAGCCGTGGGAAAATGGCGCGGCGCAATGCCTCGGGCTGCTCCATGATCTCCTTAAACATGAAGTGCTCATAGCCGCCCTTCTCTGCCGCGTCGATCTCCCAATCCACGTGGGAGACCTCTTTCTCCACCGGCTGGAGCAGGTGGTTGTAGCACGCGACCCTCTCCCGAGTGAGCACCGCCAGCTCACCGTCCTCCATGTAGATGACTTCCCGGGTGTGCTTGATGATGGCGGTGACGTCGGAGGCCAGGAAATTGAAGCCCTCCCCCAGGCCCAGAATCAGCGGGCTGTCCTTGCGCACGGCAATGAGCTTTTCCGGCTCGTCAGCGCAGATGATCCCCAGGGCATAGGCTCCCTCGATGCGGTGGAGCACCCGGCCCACCGCTTTGAGGATGTCCCCCTCGTAAAAATACTCGATGAGCTGGGCCACCACCTCGGTGTCTGTCTCAGAGGCGAAGGGCACGCCCTGGTCGATCAAAAACTGCTTGAGCTGGGCGTAATTCTCGATGATGCCGTTGTGCACCACCGCGATGCGCCCGCTGCGGCTGACCTGGGGGTGGGAATTCACATCCGACGGCGCGCCGTGAGTGGCCCACCGGGTGTGGCCCACGCCCAGGGTGCCGTGGATAGCCGCGCCGCCTTGAATCATGTCGGACAGCACCTGCAGACGGCCCTTGGCCTTGGCCACCTCCAGCTTTTCGCCGTCAAAAACGGCCACGCCCGCCGAGTCATACCCGCGGTACTCCAACCGGCTCAGGCCGTCCAGCAGAATGGGCGCGGCCTCCTCGCCCCCTACAAATCCTATGATACCGCACATTTTGAATCAATCCTTTCCCTTACTGGGGATTCAGCGCCTGATACTGCTGGTCGATGTGGCTGTCCACCTGCTGGGAGAACTCCAGCGCGGCGTTGTAGCCCATCTTTTTGTTTCTGTTGTTCATGGCGGCCACCTCAATGATGACGGCCAGGTTCCGCCCCGGCTTCACCGGGATGAGCAGGCTGGGGATGCGCACGTCCAGCAGGGTGGTAAAGTGCTCGTCCGCCCCCAGGCGGTCATAAATCTTTCCGTCCTGCCACGTCTCCAGCTCGATCATCATGTCGATGGCGCTGTCGAACTTGACGGCGGACATGCCGAACAGCCGCCGCACATCCACCACGCCGATGCCCCGCAGCTCGATATAGTGCCGGATCAGCTCCGGCGCGGTGCCAATGAGCCCTCCGCTGGGATTGCGGCGGATCTCCACCGCGTCGTCGGCGATCAACCGGTGGCCGCGCTTGACCAGCTCGATGGCGGTCTCGCTTTTGCCCACGCCGGACTCCCCGGCCAGCAACACACCCTCGCCGTACACCTCCACCAGCACGCCGTGGCGGGTGATGGTGGGGGAGAGCGCCGTGCGCAGGTAGGCGATCATAGTGCTCATGATGTTGGAGGTGTTCTCCTGGGTGCTCAAGATCACCTGGTCGTGCTTTTTCGCCATCTCCATACACTCCGGATAGGGCTTTAACCCCCGGGCGAAGATGACCGCCGGGGTGTGATAGGAGAACAGTGTGTCGAACACCGCCGCCCGTTTCTCCGGGGAGATGCCCTCCAGATAGGAGATTTCCACCAGACCCAGAAGCTGCATCCGCTCCTTGTCGAAGTAGTCAAAAAAACCGGTGAGCTGGAGGCCGGGCCGGTTCACATCCTCAATGGTGATCAGCCGCTCCCGGTAGCCCTCCGGGCCGTACAGTATGTCCAGGTGAAAATTGTCGATGATGACGCCCAGCTTGATGCCTGTCTTGCTCGCCACCGCAGTCACGCTCCTTTTCCCAATATTATTGTCCTATATCTTACCACATTCCATCCCCGAAAAAAATAGCAAATCCATCAAATTCACACTTGATTTTTTCCGGCCTGTATGGTAGCATAATGTAGTTATCGTTTGAACGAATTTCAACCAGCAAGGAGGTTAGTCAATATGGCCAAATGCGAGTTTTGCGGCAAAGGCGTGAACTTCGGCATTCAGGTGTCCCACTCTCACCGCCGCTCCAACCGTACCTGGAAGCCCAACGTCAAGCGCGTCAAGGCTGTGGTGGACGGCGCTCCCAAGCACGTCTATGTGTGCACCCGCTGCCTCCGCTCCGGCAAAGTCACCCGCGCTGTGTGATTCTTCCATAGGCAAGCAGATCGGGCCCCGCGCAATGCGCGGGGCCCGATTTTTTACTCCTTGCTCTCAGGCTCCGCAGACTCTTCCGCCCCTTCCCCGTCTTTGGGCCCGGATTCGGCTGTCTCAGGGGCAGAGGTCTCTCCCGCAGTGGACCCAGGCGCAATCTCCGCCACCGGGGCTGATTCCTTTTTCCGGAAGGAGAACTTGCGCTCGTTGCCATGAATCAAGCGCACCATGTTTCCTCGGTGCCCCCACAGCAGCAGCCCGCCCATGACAGCGGACAGCAGCACGATCAGCGGGTCCTGGTAAACGACGGCGGAGGCTACGATGAAAGACGCCCCACCCCAACAGGAGCCCAGGGACACATACCGGGTAGCCGCCACCAGCACGATAAAGCCCAGCCACACCGTCAGCGGAATGATCCAGCTGGGGAACACACCGTCCCCGCCGATGCCAATCATAATGGCTACGGCGCTGCCGGACAGCACACCCTTGCCCCCTCGGAACTGGAAGGTGCAGGGGAACATATGCCCGATCATACAGAAGGCCCCCGCCCAATACTTGGACAGCGTCACCAACTCCGGCGAGATGTGCCCGGCGATGAACATGGCGAACAGCACCGCCAGCACCGCCTTCACTGCGTCGCTGAGGATGACCATAAAGGTCAGCGGTCCGCCGAAGGTCCGGAAAAAGTTGGTCAGGCCCGCATTGCCGCTGCCGTGCTCCCGAATGTCATCCCGCAGGATGTACCGGGACACCACCACGGCTCCGTTGAAGCACCCCAGGAAATAGGCCACCACAGCCACGCCGGCCGCCGCCACCGCCAGCCAGCCGGGGCTGACACCGGCGGCCTCCAGCATTTGAGAATTCAGCATGGTCAATCCTCCTTATCTCCCTTTTGCCGAATGGTGATGCGCACCGGAGTGCCAGTCAGGCCGAAGGTGGCCCGGACCTGGTTCTCCAAGTAGCGCTGATAGGAAAAGTGGAATAGCTTGGCGTCGTTGCAGAAGATGACGAAATGGGGGGGCTTCACCCCGATCTGGGTCATATAGTAGATCTTCAGCCGTTTGCCCTTGTCGGTGGGGGGCTGGACCCTCGCCTGGGCATCGTTGAGCACCTGGTTGAGCACGCCGGTGGGTATGCGCATAGCGGCCTGGTTGACCACGTTGTCGATCAGACCGAACAGCTTATCCACCCGCTGGCCCGTCAGAGCAGAGATGAACAGCGCCGGGGCGTAAGTCATGTAGCTCAGATCCCGGCGGATATCCTCTTCCATGCGCTGCATGGTCTTGCCGTCCTTCTCGATAGCATCCCACTTGTTCACCACGATGATACAGGCCTTGCCTGCCTCGTGGGCCAGCCCGGCCACCTTGGTGTCCTGCTCCGTGACTCCCTCCTGGGCGTCGATCATGATAAGGCACACGTCGCTGCGCTCGATGGCCATGGTGGCGCGCAGGACGGAGAACTTCTCCACCCGGTCGTCCACCTTGGACTTTTTCCGCATCCCAGCGGTGTCGATGATAAGAAACTTGCCGTGCTCGTTTTCCAGGTAGCTGTCCACCGCGTCACGGGTGGTACCTGCCACATCGGAAACGATGACCCGCTCCTGGCCCAGAATTTTGTTTACCAGGGAGGACTTGCCAACATTGGGCTTGCCGATGATGGCAACCTTGACCACGTCATCCTCTTCCTCCTCCTCGTCCTCGGGGGGAAAGAACTCGAAGCAGGCGTCCAGCAGGTCGCCGGTGCCGTGGCCGTGGACCGCAGACACAGGGTAGGGATCTCCCAGGCCCAGGTTATAAAACTCGTACATATCCGGGTCATTGTGGCCGGTGGAATCCATTTTGTTCACCGCCAGCACCACTGGCTTCCGGGAACGCTGGAGCATCCCGGCCACCTCCTGGTCCGCGGCGGTCATACCGGTGCGGATGTCGCACACAAACACGATGACCGTAGCGGCGGTGATAGCGATCTCCGCCTGCTCCCGCATGAAGGACAGGATCTGGTTGTCCGTCCCCGGCTCGATGCCGCCGGTATCCACCAGGTCGAAGGTACGGCCCCGCCATTCCGCCTGGGCGTACAAGCGGTCCCGGGTGACGCCCGGCGTATCTTCGACAATAGACAAGCGCTTACCCGTCAGTTTATTGAACAGCATGGATTTGCCCACATTGGGGCGGCCAACGATGGCCACCAGGGGCTTTGCCATGGAGATCCCTCCTATCGAAATATGCCAAGGCTCCCCCCACAGGGAGGAAGGCTTATCAGGTCAGCTTACAACTAGCAATACTTCACACATTATAAGGTAGTATACCAAATTCGTCAAAAAAAAGATAGGGGAAAAAGGGAAAATTTACGGGGAGAAAGCAACAAAAAAGCTGCCGCGAAAGCGGCAGCTTTTCCCGTTTTTATTACTTCTCGGCAGGGGCGACCTCACGGCCATTGTAGGTCATGCAGTTCTTGCACACGCGGTGGGGCAGGGTGACGGTACCGCACTTGGGGCAGGTGTTGATACCGGGAGTCTCCAGCTTCCACACGGAGCTGCGGCGCTTATTCCTGCGCTGCTTGGATACTTTACTCTTCGGGACGGCCATTTTGACACCTCCTTATTTGGTCAATGTCCGTGGACATACAGCCTACTGATCTGATCCTCCCTCTGGCCCCAACAGCTGGGACAGTTTGGCCCACCTAGGGTCGATCTCCTTCTTGCAGCGGCACACTTCCACATTCAGATCCGCACCGCATCCGGGACAAAGCCCTTTGCAATCCTCAGAGCAGAGGTTTTTTGTGTCCATCTCAAGGAGGAATACCTCCCGCATGAGCTCGTCCAGCTCCAATTCGCCGTCCGCGTTCAGCACAACAATGTCGCCGGTGTCTTCATTGGCTAGCTCGAAAGCCAACAAAGTCTCGTACTCCACCGTTTTTTCACGCTGAAAGGGCTTGGCGCACCGGTCGCAGGTGAGCGACAGCACCGTGTCCAACCGGGCCTTCAGCTCCAGAGCCTCCGCCCGGTTGCGCACCTGACCTTCCACATGGACAGGCTGAACGAAGGGCCGCGTCCCATACCACTCCACGTCGGACAGATCCACCTGGAGCGCAAAGGGCAGCACCTCGCCGGGCTGTTGAGCTAAGGGCTTCAAATCCAGTTTCATGGCACACCTCGCATAATGGCACGACTGGTATTATACTAGACCTGGCCGGAAATGTCAAACATTTTCCGCAATCTTTTGCGTCTTTTTCGCGGGGGCCTTCCTTTTTTCTCCGGAAAGAAAAAAGGAACTTTTAGACTGTGGGCTCTTCCTTGAGGAATTTCTCCAACCGATCCATGCCCTTCCTGATATTTTCCACGCTGGCGGAATAGGACCAGCGGACAAAGCCAGGGGCTCCAGAGCTGCTGCACGGCACCGTAGCCACCAACCCGTGCTTGAGCAGGGCGGAGCAAAAATCGTCGTCGTTCTCGATTTTCTCCCCGCAGATGGTGCGGCCCAGCAGCCTTTTCACGTTCATCATGATATAGAACGCGCCCTCTGGCTTGATGCAGCTGACGCCGTCCATGGCGTTGACTCGCTCCACAATATAGTTCCGGCGCTCCTCGAAGGCTTGGCGCATGGTCTCCACACAGTCCTGGGAACCGGTCAGCGCGGCCACCGCCGCCGCCTGGGAGACAGAGCTGGGAGAGCCAGTGGAGTGGCTCAAAAAGTTTGCCATCACCTTGGTGATCTTTTCGCTGGCCAATGCGCAGCCAATGCGCCAGCCGGTCATAGCATAGGACTTGGATACGCCGTTCACCAATATCGTACGCTCCTTCACGTCCTCTCCCAAGGAGGCAAAGGATGCCCACTCCACACCATCGAACAGCAAGCTGTAGTAAACCTCATCAGAAATCACGTAGATGTCCTGCTCTACGCATACCTTGGCGATGGCCCTCAGTTCCTCTTTGGAGTACACCATACCGGTGGGATTGTTAGGGTTATTCAAAATTAGCGCCTTGGTCTTGGGCGTAATAGAGGCGGCCAGCTGCTCCGCCGTCATTTTGAACCCGGCGGACTCCTCCGCACTGACCACCACGGGCACGCCGCCCATCATTTTGATGAGCTCCAGATAGCTGACCCAGTAGGGTGCAGGCAAAATCACCTCGTCACCAGGGTTCACCAGGGCCCGCAAAGCGATATACACACAGTGCTTTGCACCGCTGGAAACAATGACTTGAGAAGGCTTGTAATCCAGCCCGCAATCCTCGCGCATCCGCTGGCATACGGCCTGCTTCAGCTCCGCCGTGCCGGAGGCGGGGGTATAACGGGTCACATTATTGATAATAGCCAGCTCCGCTGCCGCTTTAATATGGTCAGGGGTATTGAAATCCGGCTCCCCGGCGCCAAAGCCGATGACGTCGATGCCGTCCGCTTTCATCTGCTTGGCCAGTGTGTCGATGGCCATAGTTTTGGACGCCTGGATCGCAGACGCGATTTGAGCAAGTTCTTTCAACCAAATCCCTCCTAGCGTTCTTTCGTGCACATTATATTCTCAGCCTTGCAAAATTGCAAGTATATTCGAAAAATTTCCCCATTTTCTGCAGCCACAACAAAATCAGGCTGCATTTTTGGCGTAAAGCTCCCCCGTCTGCCAAAGCTGACGGGGGAGTAGGACCGCTCAGCGGCGGGTATTTTTACGGTACAGGTGGTACAGTCCCTTCACCAGCAGGTCGTGGTCATACCTGATCTCTCTCCGGCACAGGCGGTACAGGGCAGCGGCTCGGCCTCCCGTAGCTACCACAGTGACGGCGGGTGCGCCTGCGGCCTCCTCTAAAGACTCGATCACCCGGTCGAAGGCGCCGCTGTAGCCATACAGAACCCCCGCCCGCATAGAGTCCACGGTATTTCTGCCCAGAGGGGTGTCCACCTGAGCCATGGAGATCTGGGGCAGCTGGGCCCCGTTCTGAGACAGGGCCTCCAGGGCAATATCCATCCCAGGCATGATGGCGCAGCCCTCAAAGGCGTTGGCGCTCATATAGGAGAAGGTGACGGCGGTGCGGGAATTGATGACGACAGCCGGAGTGGGATAGCGGGCGGAGACGGCCACTGCGGAGGCCACGATATCACTGCCCAGCTGGTTGTGGATTTCGGCCTTGATGTTCAGACCTGTTTTTAGCCCTGGGCCCACCACCAGGGGTGGGCTTCCGGTGAGCCGCCGGAGAGTGCGGGCATAAGTTCCGGTGATGGGTGGCACCACGCTGGACAAAATGCTGCCGGTCACGCCGCTCAGGTCCGCCCGATAGAGCTGGAACACCCCCATCAGGTCGATGGCACAGCGGTCGTCAGTCATTTTGGCGTCAGTCTCCAGCTCAGACTGAAAGGACAGCGTCCCCTCCTCCGTGAACAAGGCGATGGTGGTTCGGATGTTTCCGATGTCGATGGCCAGAATCATGGTGTCGCTCCCCTTTCCAGTGAGTATTATACACTGTGTTCACCCATCTGTCCATTGCCTCCGGCGTCTTGTATGTGTAACAAAATCGTTGGCAAGGGGGGCTGGCACTCAATAAGACCAGTA
>CAJUQN010000057.1 GCA_910588625.1 uncultured Oscillospiraceae bacterium | reverse complement strand
CCAAGGGCTTGTTCAGTTTTTACCACCCACTCATTCTACCGATGAGCCAAAAAATGGATAGAAATAATCTGATGTGCGCACCGCCGTGGAAACATGGCGGTGCGTTTGTATCAAAAGGGAATGCAAAAATTTGCATATGGTGATAAATGGTTTTTCTGGAATCATGCAAAAATATGCACCGCCTGAGGGAACGGTGATGGTTCCTGATGCTGTCGCATCTGGAAAAACCAAGGATTTTCTGACTTGGCACGGAATTTGCGCTATGTTATAGTCGGTTGGTTACAGCGCAGGAAAAACAAAATTTAGAAGTAAAGGGTGTTGTTTATGTTTGAGTATCAACTGATGACCGACGAGCAGAAGGAACTGGTCAAAATGGTCCGGCAAATGCTGGACAAGGAGCTGGCCCCTATCGTGCCGGAAATCGACAAGAAGGGCGAGTATCCCATGGAGATCCACAAGCGGATGGGCGAGATGGGCTTCTTCGCTATGGATGTGCCCGAAGAGTATGGCGGCGTGGGCCTGGACGCCGAGACCATCTGCCACGTGCGCGAGGCTCTGGGCTATGTAGATGCGGGCTTCGCCTGTTCCTTCTCCGCCTCCACCTTTGGTATCAAACCTGTGCTGCTGTTCGGCACCGAGGAGCAGAAGCACGAGTATGGCGAGCGTCTGGCAGCCGGCGAAATTTCTGCAAACTGCATGACCGAGCCCCAGTCCGGCTCCGACCTGGGCAATACCAAAACGAAGGCTGTGCGGGACGGCGACTATTATGTCATCAACGGCCGTAAGTGCTTCGCCACCAACGGCGGCCTGGCCAGCATCTACACCATCGGGGCTTCTACCGACCCGGAGGCGGGCAACCGGGGCATCTCCTTGTTTATCATCCCCCGTGACACTCCGGGCGTCAGCGTGGGCAAGGACGAGGACAAGATGGGCTTGCGAGCCTCCAACACCACCGACGTGGTCTTTGAGGATGCGCGCATCCCCGTGGCCAACCGCATCGGCGAGGAGAATGCCGGCTTCAAAATGATGATGAAGGTGCTCTCTCGGACCCGTCCTACCGGCATGGCCCCTGGCCTGGGCGTGGCCCAGCGGGCGCTGGACCTGGCGGTGCAGTACTCCCGGGAGCGTGTGGCTTTCGGCGGCCCCATCGGCAAGAAGCAGGCCATCCAGTTCAAACTGGCCGACATGGAAATCGGTGTGCAGACCGCGCGCCAGCAGCTGATTTACAATGCCAAGCTCATCGACCAGGGAATCTATGATTCCCGCTTGGGCTCCGTGACTAAGGCCTACGTGGCCGATGTGGCCATGATGTGCGCCCATGAGGCCATGCAGATTTACGGCGGCTACGGTTACAGCCGGGAGTATCCCATCGAGAAGCTCTTCCGCGACGCCCGCATCTTCTCCCTGTTCGAGGGAACCAATGAAATTCAGCGCATGAGCATCGGCGGCGCACTGGTGGGTAAACTGAAGAAGTAATCTGTGCATAAGCCGGCCACCTCCGGCGGTCCCACCGCCGGAGAGCCGGAATTTTGAAAGGAGGAAGGCAGTTATGCTGGATAAAACCTTTGAGAACGTGCTTTTTGAGGAAAAGGATGGCGTGGGCTACATCACCCTGAACAACCCTGCTCAGATGAACGCGGTCACTGCGGAGGTGACCCGGGACCTCATCACCTGCATTGAGTACTGTGAGCAGGAGCCCACTGTGCGCTGCGTGGTGCTGCGTGGTGCGGGCGGCAATTTCTGCGCTGGCGGCAACGTCAAGGCCATGAAGGAGCGGCTGGACAAGGGCATCAACGGCGCCAAGGCGGGCATCCGCATCGGCGGAGAGTGGATCATGCGACTCAAAACCATTTCCAAACCCACCATTGCGTGGATCGAGGGGGCCGCTGCCGGCGTGGGGTGCAGCATGGCCATGGCCTGCGACTTCTCCATCGCTGCGGAGGACTGCAAATTTGTCATCGCTTTTGTGAATATCGGATATGTGCCCGACGGCGGCATCACCTATATGCTGACTCAGAGCGTGGGGCCGGTGAAGGCGGCGGAGCTGATGCTGTCCGGCAAGAAGTTCACTGGCGCCGAAGCTGCGGAGTGGGGTATGATTACCAAGGCCGTCCCCGCCGACCAGTTGGAGGAGACCGTGCAGAAGTACATCAAAAAGTACTCCACTGGCCCCAGCGTGGCCTATGGCCAGATTAAAAAGTTGCTTAACGACACCTGCTATCCCGGCCTCAACCTGTGTATGCAGGGCGAGGTGGCCGCACAGTATATCTGCGCTGCCTCCGAGGATCACCATGAGGCGGTCAATGCTTTTTGTGAGAAGCGCAGGCCCGTTTTCAAGGGCAAGTGAGTCTCGTTTTAAAAGAGAGAAAATATTGAAAAAGGAGATTAAACTGCCGTGAACAAGAACATTTTTAAGGTAGACGGGCGGTTCTATTACGGCTGGGTCATGCTGTTCTGTGGCTTCATGATGATGTTCATCTGCTTCGTCATTAAGTCTAACTGCAGCTCCCTGTTTTACACCCCCATCTGCGAGGAGTTGGGTGTCAGCCGCACTGCCTTCACCCAAACCAACACCCTGATGACAGTCTGTATGCTCATCGGCTCCAGCTTTATGGGCAAACTGTTCAAAAAGCTCCAGGTCAAATGGGCTGTGGTGGCCTGTGTGGCGTTGTGCAGCCTGTGTTATGTGGGTATGTCCTTTTGCAACTCCCTGTGGCAGCTGTATATTTTCTTTGCCATCCAGGGCTTTGGCTGGGCGGGCGCCACCAACCTGCCTGTGGGCATCATGGTCAGTAACTGGTTCGGCCCCAAGGTAAAGGGCACCGCCATGTCCATCGGTATGCTGGGCAGCGGCGCGGGCGCCCTGGTGTGGGTGAACCTGATGCGCTCCATCATCGACAACAGCGGCTGGCGCACGGGCTATCTGGCCATGGCTGGCATCAACGCCATCATGATTCCCATTGCCATCATCCTGGTGGTGAGCTATCCCAGTGACAAGGGCTACAGCACCCGCGTGGGCGATCCCTCCCCCGAGGAGGTGGCGGCCGCCGGTGGCGTGGCTACCGAGAAGACCGGCATCACCGGCAAGCAGGCGCTGAAGACTTCCCGTTGGTGGTTCCAGTGGCTCGCCGCCATGATCACCATGATTGGCGCCTCCGCCATGACCAGCCAATGTGTGGCCTACCTCACTGACGTCACTGGCGACAGCGCTCAGGCCGCTTTGGTGTACTCCACCGCCCTGGGCACACTGGTGGTTGGTAAGTTCGTCCTGGGCGCCGTGTCCGACGTGATCCATATTAAGCGGGCCAGCGCCATCGCCCCCCTGTTCTATGCGGGCGTGTTCGTCTGTCTGGCCCTGTGCGCCACCAATATGGGCTTCTCCAAGGGCGTCATTGCCTGCTACTTCATCGGTGGCGCCATCCCCTCCGTTATTCCCGCCCTGCTTACCGTCAGCAACTTCGGCGACAAGGAGTTCCCCGTGATGAACGGCTGGATGAATATGGCCGGCAACGTGGGCCAAATCATTGGCCCCACCGCAGCGGCTATGATTTTCGACATCACCGGCACCTACCGCATGGCCTGGATCGCCTTTGCGTTCCTGATGGTGGTGGTGAGCATCCTGTATTTCCTGTCCGGACGTGCCAGCCAGAAGCAGATCGAAGAAATGGGCTATACCCCCCGCTGATTAAAATCCTTGCAATAAATTAAATTATGAGGTGAGCGATATGTCTAATGGAAAACCACTGGAAGGTCTGAAGGTCGTGGAGCTGGGCACCCACTTTGCCATCCCCGCCGTGGCCCGCATGATGGCCGACTGGGGCGCGGAGGTCATCAAAGTGGAGGGCTTGTCCGGCGAAGCTTGGCGCGTGGTGGGCCGCAATCAGAAGTGCACCATCACCGATGATGAGAATCCTTTCTTCACCATTCCCAACGCCAACAAGAAGTTCGTTGCCCTGAACCTGAAGGACCCGGATGGAAAGGCCGCCCTGATGAAACTCATCGGTCAGGCGGATATCTTCCTGAGCAATATGCGTCTGCCTGCCCTGACCAAGCTGGGCTTTGACTACGACGCACTGAAGGACCAGTTCCCCGGCCTGATTTATGTCCATTTTTCCGGCTATGGCTACAAGGGGCCTGATGCCGCCAAGCCCGGCTTTGATTCCGTGGCTTTCTGGGCCCGCTCTGGCTCCATGCTGGACTGGGGCACCCAAGGCAACTTCCCCTTCCTGGCCCCCACCGGGGCGGGCGACGCCATGGTGGCTTCCATCCTGTGCGCCGGCGTTCTGGCCGCTGTCATTGGCAAAGCCAAGACCGGCAAAGGCACCTTCGTATCCTCCTCCCTGATGGGCGCGTCCGTCTGGTACAACAACGCCTGTGTGGTATCCACCCAGTACGGCAACACTTTCCCCAAGGACAAGGACCATCCCGCCAATCCTTTCGGCTGGCAGTACCAGTGTAAGGATGGCGAGTGGCTGATGATCGGCGTGGTGGACTATGCCGACACTTACCGCAAGCTGATGCCCCTTTTTGGCCGAGAGGACCTGCTGGAAGACGAGCGCTTCAACACCATCGCCGCAGTACAGCAGCATCTGGATGAGGCCATGCCCATCTTCCGGGAGGGCTTTATGCAGGATACCCGGGACAACTGGGTGGAGCGCATCGGCGCGATGAACATTGTCATCGGCAAAATCGGCCACCTCAGCGAGTTGGCCACCGATCCTCAGGCTGTGGCGAATGGCTTTGTGGTCCCCGTCACCTTTGCCAGCGGGCGGACAGTGCAGATGCCGACTATTCCGGTGGAGTTCTCTGCCTACGACACTGCGGGACGGTATGAGCCAACCGGCGCAGTAGGACGGGACACAGAAGAGATTCTGACACAGGCTGGCTATACTACGGAGCAAATTGTTGGTCTGCAAAACAAGGGCGCCGCAAAATAATATTCTTTCTTGGAGCTTTGCAACCGTCGCTGACATCTGTTGGCAAGCAGCGGGAAAGCTTGAGCTTACATCCAGGCCCTCCAAGTTGTGAAACGCAGACAATTTTTCAAACATTGATTGATATGGATTTGAACCTTGCAACGTGTTCGTGGTGTTTGCCATGACCGACAAGTCCCTGGGCACTAAGGGCATCTCCGCCTTCATCGTGGAGCGGGACTTCCCCGGCTTCAAGGTGGGCTCCCACGGGTAGAAGATGGGCATCCGCAGTTCCTCCACCTGCGAGCTGGCGTTCGAGGACTGCATCGTCCCCAAGGAGGACCTGCTGGGCGAGCTGAACAAGGGCTTCAAGGTCGCCATGACCACTCTGGACGGTGGCCGGATCGGTATCGCCGCTCAGGCTCTGGGCATTGCGCAGGCCTCCATCGACGAGTGCGTGAAGTACGTGAAGGAGCGGGTGCAGTTCGGCAAGCGCATCAGCCAGTTCCAGAACACCCGGTTCCAGCTGGCCGCCATGGCCAAGCTGGTGGCCTCCGAGGTCCAGCGCATGGTCATCTCCGGCTGGATGGGCATAAAGTAAGCGCGGTTCCTTTTCATGCACAAAAGGAGCGCCCCGCCGAAGGGCGAGGTAACGTAAGGAAGTTACCTCGCCCTCATCTTTTATAGTCAGCCGAGGGCGATTGTTTTCTTCCAGACCTGCCTGTACCCGAACTCCCCGCCATCGGCATATGGGGACAGCGGCGTAGACGGTATCTGAAGGAATGCCGTCAGGCTCTTTATACGGCCTTATTGCTGTCTGGCAAGTTGAACGACCACCTGTCCGAAATCGACACCCAAGCGAAAGATATGTTTTTTCAGCTTGTGGAGTAGATGGCAGAGCAGGAGTGTATCACCGAACAGCTTAAAGCGGATAGCCAGATGGAATGGGTGGGCCGAATGAACAATATTCGTTCCGTGGTGGAAGAAATAGTGAACACAGAAATTATATTTGCCTAAATGAAAGGCGCTCATGCTCACAAACAAATCTCGTGGGCATGGGCGTTTTATCAAAATAGCTTGACTGATTTCGCGCAAACGAATATAATGATAGTGAAATATGGTAGATTTTGAAACAGTTTGAGGTGTCAAACGTGAACGGTTTTATTACAGCTCAAGAAGCTGCTGAAAATGGGGTGTTACGCCACGACAAGTCCAGATCCTTTGTAAAGAGGGACGAATTGCTGGGGTCGCGCGTATGAGCCGAATTTGGATTATACCAAAAGGCGCAAAGAAAACAACAGGAGATAAACGGCGCAATACAGGAGGAAAAGATGATGCTACAAAGCACCATGTTTGAACAACAAAAAATTGATTTATCTTCTGCACCGTGGACAATGCACGAATTCTTTGCTGGGAGTGGTCTTGTGGCCTATGGCTTGAAAGGGCTGTTCGCGCCGGTTTGGGCTAACGATATCAGCGAACAAAAGGCAACTGTTTATAAAGCGAACTTTGGCGATAACCATTTTGAACTTGATGATATCAAAAATATTCGAGGATATGATTTACCGTATGCCCATTTGTCGTGGGCCAGCTTTCCCTGTCAGGATCTGTCATTAGCTGGTTCATTAGGCGGTATCCATGCGTCGAGAAGCGGGCTTGTGTGGGAATGGCTGCGTGTTTTAGACGAGATGGAGCAACGTCCCCAAATTTTGCTATTAGAAAATGTAGTTGGACTACTTTCTACGAATAACGGTGACAACTATCGTGTTCTCCACACCGCCCTTGTAGAGCGTGGCTATGATTGTGGAGCAATCGTGTTAAATGCCTCGCACTTTGTGCCGCAGTCCAGACCAAGGGTGTTTATCCTTGCCGTGGAACACGGCTGTCAAATCCCAGACGAGTTAGTTGGCGATGGCCCATGCTGGTTACATACAAAAACAGCGATTGAACTGGGGCGTTCTTTACCGCAATGGATATGGTGGAAAACAGGAAAACCGTTGCGGCGCAACAAAACGTTGAAAGACATTGTGGATGATACAGCTCCTTTTGATAAGGACAACGTGCTCCGACTGGTGCCGGAACGGCATCAAACCAAACTGGATGCTCATAATACCGTTTATGCTACGGGCTATCGCCGGACTCGACATGGCGAACAGCAGCTTGAATTGCGCTTTGATGGGATTGCAGGGTGTCTACGGACGCCAGAGGGCGGGAGCAGCAAGCAATATTTAGTAGTCAAAAAGGATGGAATGACCCATGCGCGATTGTTAACCGTCCGCGAGGCCGCACGGCTTATGGGAGCGCCAGATAGTTTTATCCTACCTGGTAGCTATAACGATGGATATAAAGCGATGGGCGATGCGGTAGCGATGCCCGTGGCACAGTTTATTGGAGAACGCTTCTTAATAAAAATTGCGGAGGCTGTGTACGATGATTAGTCCAGAAGAATGGTTGAAAGCATTTCAAGCTGAAAATAATATTTTCACCAAAGGCCCGCTATCGTTGGTTGTGCAGTTTACTCGTTTGGTGCAGGACAAGCAGTTTCCGTTGAATCCTGATGATTTTCAGACCAGCAGCAAGGGACAAGTAGCTGGGTTAGGCGGTGGAAATCTAAAGAAGATTTTGAAGAAACATGGTATTACCCAGCAGTTATCAGCCGAGGGCGGACGCACCAGCCGGGGAAGCATGGGCCTGATGATAAAGTATGTGGATTTCCTCAATACATGGAACGAAGAACAAACTGTTGATTTTTCTATGGTAGAAGATTTTTGGGCAGAACAAGTCAGGGAGTATTTTAGAAATCAGCCCTTTATTTTAACCGCCGACACGTCCAAAACAATCGGCGCTAATTTGGATGAACTGTTTGAACAGGCAAAGAAGCGGCAAAAGCAGAATCCGGGTACGCAGTATCTTGGAACGGTGTTGCAGCATTTGGTGGCGGCTAAACTCTGCCTTATTATGCCGGAGGGGGCTTTTGAAATTCACGGCGCTTCAGTAGCGGACGGCCCAACGGATCGTAACGGTGATTTTGTCATTAACAGCACGATTATCCACTGTACTACTATGCCGGGGGCGCTCCTGATTGAAAAGTGTAAAGCCAACCTGCGGAGCGGGCGCCATCCTGTTATCATCACAATTTTTGAGCGTGTGCATACGGCGCTGAATCTGGCGGAAGATGCCGGTCTTGCTGGGCGCGTAGAGGTGTGGGATATTCAGCAATTCCTATCCGCAAATGTATATGAACACAGCTTATTTGACGAAGCAAAGCGTAACTCTACCTTGTCGGATATTATCAGCCGCTACAACAATATTGTGCTGGAAACTGAAACCGATCCAAGTCTCCGCATTGAGTTCGAGGCAAGGTGATTTGCTGTGGCGGATGTGTTTGATAAAGAAAAACGCTCTGATATTATGCGGCAGGTCAAATCAAAGAAGAACAAGTCTACAGAACTTCGCTTGATTGAAATATTTAAACAGAATGGCATCACTGGCTGGCGGCGGAATTATCCTGTCAAGGGTCATCCCGATTTTGTGTTTCCGAAACAGAAAATAGCGGTGTTTGTAGACGGCTGTTTCTGGCATGGGCATGATTGCCGGAACACCCGTCCCGCAGATCACCAAGAGTATTGGAAAAAGAAACGGGAACGGAATATAAAACATGACCAGGAAGTAACAGCAATGTTTGAAGTACGGGGCTGGATAGTTTTGCGGATTTGGGAATGTGAATTGAAGCAAGTGAACCGAGATATGCTATTAAACAAATTAAACAGATTTCAACTATAAGGGTTGATTGTGAAATCTTTGTAAGCGACAAATCTCCGTGCATCAAAAAGCCCGCTGCCAGGAGTCGCCCTGGCAACGGGGTAAAAAAATTATGCTTTACAAGAAGCGGGAGCGTTCCAGGGGAGCAGGGACCGCACATCAACTGGTTGAGCCAGATCCATCACAGCGGCAGGGGATAAAAGCCATGTCAGGCAGCGGTAGGGGGCTAATCCATTTTCAAAGGCGGTCTGGATGAGGGAGAAGATCACCGCGCTGCTCTTTGCGCCGCTGGGAGTATTAGCGAACAGGAAATTCTTTCTGTCAATGACAAAGGGCTTAATACTGCGCTCAGCCCGGTTGTTGCTCAGCTCCAGCCTGCCGTCTTTCAGATAATTGAGCAAATAGAGCCACTGCTCTTTGAGGTAGGACAGCGCCTTGCCCAAAGAGGATTTCGGGGCGGCAGTTCTGGTATTTGCCCACGCCAACAGAGCGTCCAAAACAGGTTTTGCCTGTTCCAGCCGCTGGTCACAGCGTTCTTTTGGAGGAAGGTCTGCCAGCCCTTCCTCAATGGCGTGAACTGTAACCGGGATACCGCTTTTCAGGAAATGCAGGCGGTCAAGGAGCGGTTTGGCAAGACAGGCGGTAACGTGGCCTACCATGCCTACCAGAGCTTTAAGTCCGGTGAAGTCACCCCGGAGCTGTGCCATCGGCTCGGGGTGGAATTGGCAGAACGGATGTGGGGCGACGAGTACCAGGTACTTGTCGCCACCCACTTCAACACGGGCGCCAATCACAATCATTTTGTGGTCAATTCTGTGGGCCTGTGGGACGGCAAAAAATTCAACTGCGGCAAACGGGCCTACTATCAGTTTCGCCAACTATCGGATGATTTATGCAAGGAATACCAGCTTTCCACCATCAAAAATCCAAAAGGCAAAACGCCCCGAAGCATTTACTTTGCTGAAAAGAACGGCGAACCCACCAAGCACAATCTAATGCGGGAGGCCTTAGACGCCGCCCTCAAGGTCAGCGTGGACGGGAACGACCTGCGGAAAGCCCTCCGGGAGCAGGGCTATGAACTGGACGCCAACCCCGCCCACAAGTACGACACCCTGCGGCGGATCGGGAGCAAAAAGGCGGTGCGGCTGTACCGGCTGGGGGAGGAATACGATCTCCCGGCCCTTCGGGAGCGCATTGAGGAAAACCGCCAGCGGTACTCCTATGACCTGGGTTATCAGCGGTATAAGCCCGTCCTTGTCCACCCCCCCAAGCCAAAACGTCTGCGGCTGAAAAGCTCTTTCAGCACGGTGAAGAAGATCGGCGGTTTCCGGGGGCTGTATCTCCGCTGCTGCTATTGCCTAGGCATCTTACCGAAAAGGAGCAGTCGCCGTCCCCTTTCCCCGGAGCTGCGGGAGGAATGCCGCCGTCCGGACACCATCAGCCAACAGGCGCAGTTGATTTGTCGGGAAAAGCTGGACACGGAGGAAGATGTTGCAGACTTTATCAGCGGAAAACAGGCTGAAATAAAGGAATTGGGATCCGTCCGACAGAAGTTCTATAACCGCCTGCGCCACTGTGACGATGGGGTAGAAATTGCCAAAACTAAGGCCCAGCGTGACCGGCTGACGGCGGCAATGGCCGGTTGCCGAGAGGACATCAAAACCACCGAAAGTGTACTTTCCCGGAGTGATAAGCTGAGAGAGAACTTGAAACTGGAACAGGAAATGCAGACCCAGCGCATGGGCCGCACGCAGGATAAGCGCAGAAAAAGGATTGCTGTCAGATGAACATTTTTCAGATTGAATTGACCGAGCAAGAAGTAAAGATTTACGATGAAGTGACGAAGCAGATTGATAAAACAGCAGCTTACCTTGCCAGCCTGTCCCATACGGAACGGATAAACTGGCTGAAAGAGCATCAATGTAGCTACCCCATCAGCATTGAAAGGGAGATCGGCGGCACTGTTTACACCGTCAACGCCCATTTCAGCGGTGACACCGCTGAAACCGTGGAGGGGAAAACACTTCGTATCCTCACTCGAAATATCGCACTGTAAAGTGTTGAAGTTTTACGTCGGGTGTGGTATGATAATGATACCCTGCAATTCATATCACACCCGGCTGCGGAAAGGAGTACATTTTGAAACGGAAACAGCAGGCAGAGCAGAGAATTACAGCCCTTTATGCCAGATTATCCCGTGATGACGAGAAAGAGGGTATCTCTGGCAGCATCCAGAATTAAAAGGCTATTTTGGAAAAATTCGCCACAGACAACCATCTGCCAAACCCCCGGTTCATGTTCGACGATGGGTACTCAGGTGTTACGTTTGACCGTCCGGGTGTACAGGCCCTGCTGAGTGCTGCGATGCGCGGGCAGGTTGACTGTATCATCGTAAAGGATTTCACCCGCTTTACTGGGACAAATTATTATGTTGGTATCAATAAATTGTGTATTTTGTGAAAATGCGTCACTGATTCTCAGTTAAGGATCAGTGACGCGTTTTATATGAAAACACATAAATGAAAGGCGGGTATTTTATGATGAAATCAAATATCTTGGAGTTAGGCTTAAAGGCATTCCTGGAAAAGCAGCGTGAATCTTTGATAGATTCCCTTCTCGCCGGAGGCATTGATGTAGAGAGCAGAACGTGGGATCACGAAAAAGTCGCCTGGAATGCGCAGAGAAGCATGGATATCCTTCTGGCCCAGGCTGAACGGGAAGATGACCCATATTTGCGGATTATTCTTGATGGGCTGAAAAAGGAAAAATATCTTTCAACTATGGCGTACATCTGCATCGTGTCTGAGTGTAATTATGGCCTTCCGCCTTGGGGGATCATCCAGCACGCGCCTGACGAAAAACTGCTGGAAGAATATTGCATCTGTTTGAAAGAGATATTACCCGCTTATATAAGGAAAATATCCACCCAAAAAGGGCATTAAGTTCAAAAAATGTGCAGTCCTTCTTGACGGACTCCCCGTTGGCGAGTAAGATTTCCTTATGAGGCACTGTATTACGTCAAACAGGGGGGAGTTGCTGCCATGGAAATCACTGAACAGGAAAAGCTGCGTATGAACGAACTATATGTTACCCTGTCCACAAAGCACGCGCAATTATTTCACGGACTGTATCATCGTGTCTTTGAACTGAGTACCGGCTTCTGCAACGGCCACGAGCACCAAACCCCGGACGGCACTTGGTAGATGGACCACTATCCCATTCCGGTGATTTCGGTAAAGGGCTATTGCGATGTGGAAATCAGCCCGGACGGCATCTCCGTCACCACCAAGAAAAAGCGGAAGGACGCGTTGGACTACTCCTTCGAGAGGCTGAAAGGCTATTCCTTTGAGGCCTTTGGTGTGGAGGGCTATAAGGAGCGGCACATCACGGGCTCCTGCGAGAACGCCATGCACCTGATCCGGCTCTATCTCATGTGCCTGGACATTTTGGAGCGGGAGGAGATCGTCACCCTCCGGGAGAAGGACCACGACTTGCTCATGGACATCCGAAACGGGCGCTACCAGAAAGCGGATCACACGTTTAGCACTGATTTTTATGACCTGCTCAATGAGTTAGAGCGGCGGCTGGACTATGCCGCAAAGCATACCTCTCTCCCGGAAGCGCCCGACCTGGCCGCGATTGAGGCGTTCCAGATGGAGGTCAATGAAAGGGTGGTGCGGGGTGAAATTTGACATTCCCGCCGGGGCGCGGCAAGTCCTCCAAGCGCTGACTGCGGCGGGCCATGAAGCATATCTGGTGGGCGGCTGTGTGCGGGATCTGCTGCGGGGCGTGGAGCCCCACGACTGGGATATCTGTACCTCCGCGCTGCCGGAGGAGACGGAGCGGTATTTTGCGGGGCAGCGGATCATCGAGACCGGGCTGAAGCACGGCACTGTCACCGTGCTGGTGGACGGCGAACCCTACGAAATCACCACCTACCGCACGGAGGGCCCCTATTCTGACAGCCGGCGGCCGGACTATGTGCGCTTTGTCCCCGATCTGACGGAGGACTTGGCCCGGCGGGACTTCACCATGAACGCCATCGCCACGGACTTGGACGGAAATCTGCGGGACCCCTTCGGCGGGGCGATGGACATTAAAGCTGGTCTGATCCGCTGTGTGGGGGAGCCTGACCAACGTTTCCAGGAGGACGGCCTGCGGGTGATGCGTGCCCTGCGGTTTGCCGCCGTATTCGGCTATGAGATTGAGGCGCAAACTGCCCGGGCCGTCCATGAGAATCGGGCCATGCTGGACCGGGTAGCGGCGGAGCGAATCAACGTGGAGCTGCGCAAGCTTCTGGTTGGCGAGAGCGTTGGAGATATTCTGCGACAGTACCCGGACGTGTTCTGCCTGTTCTGGCCTCAGCTTGGGCCGCTGGTCACGCTGGAGCAGCACAACCCCTGGCACTGCTGGGGCGGCTGGGAGCACACCATCCACGCCGTGGAGGCGGCCCCCGCCGATGTGACCCTGCGGCTGGCCACGCTGCTCCACGATATCGGCAAGCCTGCCTGCAAGTCCACCGACGAAAACGGAATCGACCATTTTTATGGCCATCCCGCTGTCAGCGCCAAGTTGGCGGATGAGATGCTCCGGGCGCTGAAATTTGACAACAAGACCCGGGAGCGGGTGGTGCTGTTGGTGGAGCGCCACGACGTACAAATACCGCCCAAGGGGCAGGTCATCCGGCGCTGGCTCAACCGGCTGGGGCCGGAGGCGTTCTCCCAGCTTCTTGAGGTCAAGCGGGCGGATAATATGGGGCAAGCCCCGGAAAAGGTGAGAAACCGTTTGGCTGAACTGGACGTAATTAACAGTAAAGCGGAACAGATTTTGGCGGAAGGGCAGTGCTTCACGTTGAAAGATTTAACCGTGAACGGCCGGGATGTAATTGCGGCAGGTATCGAACCCGGGCCAAAAGTGGGTCAAGTACTCAGTGAATTGTTGGAACAGGTACTCAGTAGGAATGTGCCAAACGAACGAAGCGCACTATTAAAGCTGTTGAGTTGCAAGTCAACGAAAAGCCCCAAGTAACGCACTGTTTAAAGAACCGCAGGCGCCTGTGCATCTGCGGTTCTCATAGCATCAGTATCTATGGTTAAGCGCCCGTCAGATATTCCCATAAAGCGCCGTTTTGCTTGTGCTCCGGAACGCACGGATCAAAGCGCGGCGGTGTCGGCTTAAAGCGGGGGTCATCCCTCTGAAGCTCGTATTCCTTCCGCTGGTAGTCGCGAAGGGGGGCCAATTCGATGTGATCCATCAAAATGGTACGATTGCGCCCGCCTTTTGTTTTAATCAGGTCGCGCTCCTCAGACCTCGTGGGGACCATGACCCGGCTGTCGCCGTAGTCGGAGGAGTTGACCTGGATGCAGTAGCAGTGCAGATCCAGGCACAGGGATTCCACAATGCTGCTGAAATTATGGCACGTCCCGGTTCCACTCCACCGCTACGGTCAAATCCGCAAGCGCCTGGAACAGGGAACGATCCGCAATGGAGGCGAGCTCATAGCAGCAGTACACGGAGAACCACAGATCCCGCCAGCAAAACAGCTGGTACTGAGTTCCATGAAACGGCTCCATCCGATAGCCCCGAATCAT
This sequence comes from uncultured Oscillospiraceae bacterium, assembly GCA_910588625.1. Lineage (GTDB taxonomy): Bacteria > Bacillota > Clostridia > Oscillospirales > Oscillospiraceae > Enterenecus. Next base: position 3,689 of record CAJUQN010000057.1, on the reverse strand, counting down.
TCTGGCTTCATTTGGGGAGTAATGTACCTTGTGGTGGCATATGATTTGAGCAAACTTATAATCATTCTCCCGATATGGCAGAATGACCGCCGTTAGGTTGTAAACCCTCCGTGCTCCCGACGCAATGTGCTCAATCCCCGTAATCAGCGCCATCTGATTGTTGGCGCACAGCCGTGAGATGTCGGGCAGCCATTCCCAGGGCAAAAAGTTTTCCGGCAGTACCAGCAGATCGGCCTTTGCCGAGAGGGCCTCCTTCAACAATTTGCGAACCTGCTGATACCGCGCAAAGGAACGGTTGGTTTTCCCGGTCAGGGACTTTTTGAAATCGCTCTCATACAGCCGGGCATTGCCTATGGCCACCTTGATTTCGCCGCCGCAGCACTGTCCACGCGAATTGCGCAGCAGCCCTGTGCTCTTCCCCTCTTGATAAGCTTTGCCTGTGCGGGAGAAGGCGAAAAATCACCACCGTCATGCTCCATCAACTCGTAATTCCAAAGATTATAAATTGTGTGGATTTTTGTAAGTTGCTCCGAGGGATCATCCAGCGGTTCTCCCAACGCAATGTTTTTACAAGTGAGGGCATACGCGATCTCATGGGGTGTAACCATATAGGGGAAATATGAGTAGGGCTCTTCCACCAGATCCCAGTCCGCATAGGAGCAAAAGGCTTCCATCCCAGTCAAAGGCGCTCTCCTGCTTATCTAGGATCAGGTTCCCCACCTTGCGGTATTTGCCCAGAAATTTAGAAAGAGAGAACTTATCCAGCGCAACGCTGGACACACCCCGCAGCTTGTAGGGTGTGTCGCTGTTATGTTGGATTTGTCGATACCCATGCCAAAGGCATTGGTGTCCACCATGACCCGGGCCCGGTCATACACGAAATCCTCCTGGTTCCGTCTGCGTTCATCCTCAGATAGGCCAGCATGGTATCGGGTTGCAGAAATCCCGCCCCTGTTAGCCCGGCGCAGGCGGATTCGACTATTTTGCGGGTGGCGCAGTAGACGATACCGCTCTGTTCCGGACGATCATTAATAAATTTTTCAAATAGGCATCCTTACTCTTGGGACGAATCGTCTCAAAATAGAGGTTGGGCCGGTCAAAGCCGGTGGTGACGCACAGCTGCTTTTGTAGCAAAAGCAGACGCTTGATGTCCTCCTTTACCTGCGCAGCAGGGCGGGTAGCTGGTAGCAAATGGACTTGCCCGCCCCGGTTGGCATAATGCCCAGCACATCCCGCCCAGTCAGAAGAGCGTCCACCAGCGCCTCCTGCCCTGAGCGAAATTCACTGTGGCCGAAATACTGCTTCAGTGCCGCGTACTTGTCCATGCACAGAACCACCTCATCTGCAATCCGAATGGGACTAATTTTTTGCTATTTTACCATATCTGGAAACAAGTCCATGCTCATATTCGGTACGGCGCGCCCATAAAATTTCATCGGGGGGAATTTTCATGAAAAATCAGTCTTTCGTTATTATTGAATACCACCCGGATTACGGAGATTCCGCCGGACAATGTATCCGCCAAACCATTACCACTTGGCTCACCAAAACCCTCCACCAATGATGCCTGCGCCCAACGCGTTAGAACGCTTGCCGTTCTGACGCGCTTTTTCAAATAGCGGCGCAGGCATTTCAAATAAATCCTTGCGGCCCGACTGCTCTTGCTGTATGATGATATTGAGCAGTTACGCCTTTGAGGAGGTGTAACAAATCCTTTGCGCGATCTATACACGGCTGAATAAGGAGGATGAGGACAAACACCAGCCCGAATCCGAGAGCATCCAGAACCAAAAATCCCTGCTGACCCACTACGCCATTGACCATGGCTGGGACATCTACGCGATTTACTGCGATGAGGATTTTTCCGGCATTGACAGCGACCGCCCGGACTTCAACCGTATGATTGAGGCCGCCAAGCAGAAAAAGTTTCAAATCGTCCTGTGCAAGTCCCAGTCCCGGTTCACCCGCGACATGGAGCTGGTGGAGAAGTACATCCACGGCCTGTTCCCCATCTGGGGCATCCGGTTCATCGCCGTAGCGGACAACGCCGACACCGAGGTAAAGGGCAATAAAAAAGCCCGCCAGATTAACGGTCTTGTCAACGAGTGGTACCTGGAGGATCTGTCCGAAAACGTCCGCATGGTGTTCGACCTGAAGCGGCGGGAGGGCAAGTACATCGGCGGCTTCCCTATCTACGGCTACCGCAAAGACCCAGTGGACAAAAACCACATTATCCCAGACCCGGAGGCGGCGGAGGTGGTGCGGCAGATTTTCCAGCTATCTCTGGAGGGCCACGGCCATCAGAACATCGCCTATCTGCTGAACCAGCAGGGCATTCCCAACCCCACCCGCTACAAGGCCGAACGGGGCTGGACCTGCAACCACCCCATGAAGAACGACTTCGGCCTGTGGAACAAGGTGACGGTGGGCCGTATCCTCACCAATGAGATGTACACTGGGGTGATGATCCAGGGCCGCCGGAAAAAAGTGAGCTACAAGTCCAAGGTCATCATCGACACCCCGGAGAGCGAGTGGTATCGCGTTGAGGGCACCCACGAGCCCATCATTGACCGGGCCACCTTTGACGCCGTCCAGCGTTCCCTCAAGCTGCGTACCAAGACGGATGGCTCCGGCGAGGCCCACCTACTGTCCGGACTGGTGACGTGCGCCGACTGCGGCTCCACCATGAGCAAGTGCTCCAACGGCAAGCAGTCCTATCTCCGCTGCAAGCTGTACGCCGACAACGGGAAGCAGCGCCTCTGCACCCGCCACTCCGTCCGGCTGGATCAGCTTATCGACCTGGTGTCCGAGCGCATCCGCTACTACGTCCAGACCTATTATGAGTTGGATCCCAGCGACCTCCAGCCCCAGAAGGACACCCGCCGGGAAGCATTGGAGCAGGAGCAAAGAGCCCTAACCGCCCAACTGGACAAACGAAGTCAAGCCCTCAAAACACTGTACTTGGATAAGGTGGCTGGGATCATCAGTGAGAGCCAATTCGTGGAGCTGAACCAGTCCTTCCTGGATGAAAAAGGCCGCTTGGAGCGGCGGCTGGCGCATATCGGGGAGGAACTGGCCCAGCGGGAGGATGCCCAACAGCAGACCGGCCTGTTGGAGCGGGCGCGGGAGTTGCTCAAGCTGGAAACTGTCCCCCGGGAGCTGGTGGTTGGCCTAATTGAAAAAATCGAAATCAGTGAGAAGCACCCGGACACAGGCAAGCAGAACGTGTCCATCACCTGGAAATTCTGATATAGCTCCAAAGCGAAACGCAGTTTCGCGGTTAAAGTTCTTTTTCGGTTCCTTTTTCTTTCAAGAAGAAGGAACAAACCCCCCGTAATGTCCTCCCGTAACCACCCCCCAGGGGGTGGTGCCGGAAGGACACGATGAAGGTCAAGGGCCGTATTTTTTCTTTGAAAAGAAAAAGTACCAAAAAGAAACTTTTATCCGCGAAACTTCGTTTCGCTCCGAGTTTACATTAGACCTCTTGCGAAAATAAGGTACTATGGTAAAATAGGGGCATGAAATATGAAAAGATAGTAGAGTATTCAAGCACAAAATTCCGGAGAATCACCGGGGTGAAGCGAGCAACCTTTGACTGTCAGCGCCAGTGATAAAATGTAAAAAAACGCCGAGGAAAAAAGGCTCATCGGTAGAATGAGTGGGTGGTAAAAACTGAACAAGCCCTTGGC
>CAJUQN010000056.1 GCA_910588625.1 uncultured Oscillospiraceae bacterium | reverse complement strand
CTATTTTACCACTTTCTGCATCTTTTTTCTAGATTGTTTTTCAGAAGTAATATCTGGGGTCCTCTTGGACCTCTGTTTTGCTATACCTTATTTTGAACTGTCTAACTTTTTCCACCATCTTTCATTTCAGGGTTGACATCTAATAGTTAATCTTTCAAAATTGTGGTCTGTTTCTATTGATCAAATACTGCCCGATACATATTTCATTGCCGTCACAACGAGAGAACTCATCGGATAACGTTCTAACCCGTTGCAAATAGGAGGAATGTTGAAAGATGTTCTGCAATGAGTGTTCATAAATGCTTTCCGATTCTACCTCCCCGAGAGATGGATCTGCACGACCATCCTTGAATACTTCACATGGAAAAACTTTTCCATCGTATCGGATATTCAGTTTCCCTGTAGCAGCCATGCACGTATGGCAGGTATCGTTAGTGGATAAGGGAACACCAATACGGACTTCTGAGGGGAATTGCTTACTGAGGTTATCTAAATCATGTTTGAGATTTTGCAACTCTTCATCGGAGAGGCCAATCTTTCTTGCGTTGTCCAGAGCCCTTCCTTGTAGCACCAAACGCAAAAAACTGACTCTTTTCATACCTAATTCCATGCATAATTGAAATGTTTGTTCAATTTGATCAATGTTTAGGCGCATTGGCACAAAGTGCGCCTCTGTACAGATACCCAAGCCTACCGCAGTAGCCACAGACTGCTTCATCAAGTCAAGGCACCCGGTTGTCCCCATGATGCTATCATATGTTTCTGAGGTACTGGCCCCAATGTTAAAAATAATTTTACTTACTTTTCCCGCCAATGCAAGAAGAGTATTTTCGTGGAGCGAACTTCTATTTCCTGTTGAATCGAAAGTAACTCCACTCGTATATATGTAAGAGGTCAAGCCAAGAGAATTTGTCAGATTGATCATAGCAACGATGTCTGGGTGGAGAAATGGTTCTCCACCAGAAATACTAATCACAGTTGCACCCAATTTTGCTGCATCATCTATGGCAGAAGCAAATATATCATAGGGCAACATCTCCTGGCAAAACTTATCTGACAGTGAGGAACAGTGGACACAATAATTGGGGCATTTCCGAAGAATTTCAATCGAGATTTCCTTTAACAAAATACCACCCGCAATAACAATACGAAATTAGCACTCAAAGCAGTCGACTGCTAATATTATGCATTGGTAGTCATAATCTGTCAATGCCAATGATGTTAATTTTTTGTAAACACAGAAGCAATAATGTATCTGTTTTAAATAATACTATATGAAATGGCGCTGAAACTGCATTTGAACTCCAGAATTTCCACCTAAAAATTGTGTCTCATGGTGAGATTTATTTCAGCTAAAGTCATGCCGCACGGCGGCGGAACAGTAAGGGGCCCATCGTCACCGGCGCATTGTAAAGCGCCGTGAGAAGATAGGCCCGGATATTGTTGATTTTCGTGGTGGTCTAGCGCATGGCCTCAATGACGTACTCGATGTGGGTGCTGTCCGGGTGGTGAACCGCTTGACATAGAGTTTGGTGGGGCGGCCCTGGCCCTACTTGACACGCTCAACCAAACCGATCCCTTTCTTTTTGTCCAGCTCGGCCAGCAGCTTCATAGCCTTGTCCCGTCCGCAACACACATCCTCGCATATCTCGTCTACGGTGTAGTAGATATAGACGCGCCCGTAGTCGTCATACCAGTTGTTTTTTTGCAGCCAGGCCCATGCGGTCCAGTAGCATACCATACAGAAGTTTGGCATCTGTGGAAACGTGCTTGAACTTTGGGTCTGTAATCAGCAGGCGTGGGATTTTGAAATAGATAAATTCTTCTGATTCAGCGCCGTAAAAATAATCGGACAAAATGACTTCCGGCATGGGTAGACCCTCCTTTGGGGTAAGAAAAAAGCGCGATGGTTCACATCGCGCTTTTTGAGATATTAGGCTGTGGTGCTTGCTATGGGAAAAGGGAAGTGGATGAATGGCACTCATGGGACATATCAATCTGAATGCTGGGAACAAAAAAAGCTCGTTCTGATTATTCATCAAAACGAGCCTTTTTTCGGTTCCCGATGGTGGAGATAAGCGGGATCGAACCGCTGACCTCTTGAATGCCATTCAAGCGCTCTCCCAGCTGAGCTATACCCCCAGATATTTCCAGATATGGAATTTTAGGGGAACCATTGTTAAATTGTAGAACCGCGTCGGGCTTTGGTGCTCATTTGGGGGTACGCAAGTGCATTGTTCGCGCTCCCAGCTGAGCTATACCCCCATGTTCAATTTTCCGTAACTTTCTATCAACTTTTTCTGTTATGACCTTGCATTTTCCAACTGATTTAGGAACAATTTTTTCAAATTCAAAATTTGCAAATTGCTATGAAACTGGCCTTGCTTTGGGGTTGCTCACCGGATGATGTGCCCTCCCAGCTGAGCTATACCCCCATATTCACTTGTAGCCGCAACACTCACCTCAGCGCAAGATAGATGATACCAAAGACCGGGAGATTTGTCAATACCTTTTTCAAAAAATACAGAAATTTTTTGCGGCCCCTCTCCTAGCAAAGAGAGGCCGCAAATCTGCATCAGGACCGTTTCCAGGCGCTACTGCTGAATAGTACCAGAATTGGATACATCTCCAGCCGTCCCAGGATCATTGCAAAGGACAGCACCAGCTTACTCAGTACCGAGAAGGCAGCAAAATTCCCCATCGGTCCTACCATATCCAATCCAGGTCCCACGTTGCTGATGCAAGTGATAACCGCAGTCAGGGTAGTAGTAAAGGAGAAGTTATCCAACCCCACCACCACAGCCATTCCGAACACCAAAAACAGGTTGATGATAAAATAGCACTGGGTGGTATGCAGGGTCCGTTCCGACAGCGGCGCACCATCCAGCCGCACAACCGATACCGCTCGGGGATGGACGATGGAGGACACCTCCCGATGGGCAGAGCGGATCAAGATGAGGATACGGCTGCACTTAATACCGCCGCCGGTGGACCCAGCACAGGCTCCAATAAAGGTGAGCACTACAAGCAGGACCTTGGAAAATTCCGGCCACAGCTCATAGTTTGCCGAGGAGAAGCCGGTAGTGGATACAATAGATGCCACCTGAAATGCGGCATAGCGCACGCATTCGCCCACGCTGGCGTAAATATCCCGCAGGTTCCAGGCAATCGCTGCGATAGATATTGCCACCATGGTAAGAAAAAACCGTAGCTCGTCGCTCTTCAGCGCCTGTTTGGCCTTCCCCGTGAGGATGAGAAAATAGACAGTGAAATTCACAGAGAACAACAGCATAAAGACCGTGATAATAATCTCCACAGCAGGGCTTCCAAACGCGCCTACTGAGGTATTCCGGTCAGAGAACCCGCCGGTGCCAGCAGTGGACATGGCGTGGGTGATGGAGTCATACCAGTTCATTCCAGCTATGCGCAGGCACAAAGCTTCCAGCACTGTGAGTCCTAAATAAATGGTATACAAAATTTTGGACGACTGAGACGCCCGCGGTACCAGCTTGCTCTTAACCGGCCCAGGGCTCTCTGCCCGGATGAGGAAGTTGGAACTGATCCCCAAAAAGGGCAGCAACGCAGCGGTGAGAATGAGCACTCCCATACCCCCCAGCCAGTGGGTGAAGGAGCGCCAGAATAGCAGCCCCATAGGCAACCCTTCGATGGAGGTCAGAATGGTGGCCCCTGTGGTGGTAAAGCCAGAGATGGTCTCAAAAAAGCAGTCGATATAGGGGCCAAACTGCCCGGAAAACCAGAAGGGTAGCGCCCCGAATACTCCGAACAGCACCCAGATCAGTCCCACAGTGAAAAAACCTTCCCGGGCAAAAAAGTCCGTTTTGGGTTTGAGGAAAAACACCGGCACACAAGCCGCCGCCAGCACTAGCAGGATGGCGCTCAGGAAGGGGATCGGGCTCTCCCCATGCAGCAGCGCCACCCCCATGGGAATGAGCATAGCTCCGGCTTCGATAAGCAGGGTAAAGCCGGTAATGCGTAGCACCAGTTTGAAATTCATCGACTCAGCCCCCCGCGCCCAGGCCGCTGTCGGCATAGATGTCGTTCAAATCCAAAATGCCGCTGTCCCGGGCGATGACGATGACGTCGTCCCCTTGCTCCAGGTAGGTAGAGCCCTCCGGGATGATGACCTTGTTCCCCCGGACGATGACGGCGATCAGCACACCTTTGCGCAGCTTCAAATCCTTCAGCGGTACCTTCAAATTCCGGGTAGCGGGAGAGACCAGAAATTCCATGGCCTCTGCCTTGCCCCCGGCAATGCGGTACAGGGCGTTCATCACCGTGCCCTTGGAGTTTTGCAGTCCCCGGATGAACCGTAAGATCAGCCCTGCCGTGGCCAGCTTGGGAGACACCACTGACTCCACCCCGGCGGAGCGGGCAATGGCGGTGTAATTCTGCCGGCTGGACTTGGCCACCACCTTGGGCACCCCCGCCTGGTGGGCGTAGAGGGAGATGATGAGGTTGTCCTCGTCCCGGTTGGTGAGGGCAATAAAAGCGTCGCTGGAGGCCATCCGCTCCTCGGTAAGCAGCTCCGGGTCGGTGCCGTCCCCGTGGATGATAAGGGAGCGGGGAAACTCCTCCGCCAGCTCCCGGCAGCGCTCCGCGCCCCGCTCCACCACCTTGCAGCTCATGCCCAGCCGCTCCAGCTGAATCAGCAGGTAGAAGGCGATTTTCCCGCCGCCGATGATAAAGGCGCTGCGGATGCGGTGGGTCTGGCGCCCTAGCAGCTTAAAGAACTGGTGGACGCCACTGGGCGTGCCTGCGATGGAAACACGGTCCCCCACGGCGATCAGGGAGGCTCCGTTGGGGATGAACACCTCGTCTCCGCGCTCCACAGCGCACACCAGCATGGGCAACCCTTGAATTTTGGATGACAGAGAGGCCAGCGTACGCCCCGCCAGGAAGTCCCCCTCCTGAACAGTGAAGGACACCAGCTCCACCCGGCCCCGGGCAAAGGAGTCGATGTTGGCGGCGCTGGGGAAGCGCAACAGCCGGGAGATCTCGATGGCGGCAGTGAGCTCCGGGTTGATGAGCATGGTGATGCCCAGATCGGTTTTCAGCGTGTCCAGGTCGCTGACGTACTCCGTCCCCCGGACCCGGGCCACGGTATAGGGCACACCCGCCCGGTGGGCGATGTGGCAACACAGCAGATTGATCTCGTCGGAGCCGGTAGCGGCGATGAGCACGCCGGACTCCTTGGCTCCCGCCTCCAGCAGCACGTCCCGGGAGACACAGTTGCCCCTCACACACATGACGTCCATCTGGTTGGACAGGTGGTCCAGGGTTTCGCCGGACACGTCGATGATGATGACGCTGTGGCCCTCGTCTGCCAGGTGTTCAGCCAGGGTGGCGCCCACCTTACCCGCGCCCGCAATGATGATGGTCAAGTCAAATCAACTCGTTTCCTTCTTGGTAAGGACCAGAGGGTGGTCTCAGCCCTTTGGCTTTGCAGTTAGAAGCCATTATAGCATCCTTTTTGCCAGCGTGCAACGGGGGAAAGGGGCTTTTCCGACACAGGACGGAAAACGCCTCCTTCTGACAATAAAACCGCCTCCCAACGAAGCTGGGAGGCGGTTTCTATTCACAACACGTACCGCTCGATAGCCAGCGCGGCGCCATCCTGGTCGAATGGAGCGCTGACCGCATCGGCGGCCTCTTGAGCCTGGGGCGAGGCATTCCCCATGGCTACCCCCAGCCCGGCAGCTTTCAGCATGGGGACATCATTGCCGCTGTCCCCCAGCGCCATAGCCTGGGCGGGGTCAATTCTCAGCAGCCTGCACGCCTCCAACAGGCCGTTGGCCTTGGAGGCGTTTTGGTGGGCGATCTCCACTGCCTGGGGACCAGACCAGAACCAGGAGATGGGCAGGGCGTTCAGCGTCCGCTCCGCTTCCCTCCGGAGCTCGTCCGGCACATAAGGCAGATTGACCTTGTCCACTTTGGGCGAACCGGCCAGAAAGGCCCGCAAATCGGCAGTCTCGTGTCCGAACCGGGCCAGCACGTCGTCCAGGTGGAAGCGCAGGGGTCCGCCAGTCCGCCGCTGGCTTTCCCAGCTGGCCGAGGTGAGGTACAGCCCAGCCCCAGCGGACAGCTCGATAGGCAGGCCCAGCCTCTCCGCCGCGCTGAGCAGAGAATATAAGGTGTCCCCCTCTAAATAGTGCCCTGAAAGCAACGCGCCATCCGTGAGGCGGCGCACCTCGCCGCCGTTGCTGAGCACCACCAGCCCTGCCCACTCCGCGTCTTTGTGGACGGCCGGGGGCAGGATAAAGAACTGCCTTCCGGTGATAGGCAGCACCGCCACGCCCTTCCGGTGGGCGGCGTTGAGCGCGGCGTTGAGCCGGGGAGAGAAAGTCTTACGGTCAGGCTGAAGGGCGGTGTGGTCCAGATCCGTGGCAATGAGCTGGATATCCATGGGATCACATCCTTTTAGGGACGGGTGAGGACAAAGCGCCCTCCCCGAACTCCTCGCTGATGTGCAGAGAGAGGAATACCGTGGCCCCGGAACCGGGCGCCCCCTCCAGCACAGCCTGCCGGAGGGGGAAGGTGGAGAGATATGCAGAGTAACTTAAGGGCTTACACATTGGCCACTTCTTCCGGCTTAGTGGCCAGATAGGTGAAGATGAAGCCCATGATATAGCTGATGACCAGGCCGATGACGAAGTAGACCACGCTCATGACCGCGCCGCTTGGGCCGGCGGTCATGACGAAGCAGCCCAGCAGACCGGAGGGACCCCAGGTGGTGGAGGCCACCTGCATCAGGTTGACAAAGGCCCCGCCGAAGCCCGCGCCCAATCCGGCAGTGATGAAGGGCTTGCCCAGGGGAAGGGTAACGCCGTAGATCAGCGGCTCACCCACGCCCAGAATACCGGCGGGGAGAGCACCGGCGATGACGTTCTTCAAGCGGGTGTTGCCCGCCTTCTTGCACTTCAGGTACAGTGCCAGAGCCGCGCCCACCTGACCGCCGCCGGCCATGGCCAGGGCGGGGTACAGATACACGCACCCAAAGGCGTCCTTCTGGACGGTGTACAGGGCCACCAGGCCGTGGTGCATACCCATGGCCACCATAGGCAGGAACAACGCCGCGCCCAGATAGCCGCTGACGGCACGAACGATGGGATTGGTGCTCATGGCCACCGCGCCCACCAGGTTGACCAGGGCGGTGGAGATCAGGCCGGTGATGGGCATGATGATGAGCACGTAGGGGACCAAGGTGACGATGAGGGTGATGACGGGGGTGAATACGATGTCCAGCGCGTCGGGCATCTTGGAGCGGACGGCCTTCTCGATTTTGCACATGAACCACACACCGATGACGGCGGCCAGCACACCGCCGCGGCCCGCGCGGAGAATGGCGTCCAAGGGCTGTGCCTCGTTATACAGGCCGATGGCCTTCGAGATGGTGTCAATGCCGCCCAGGGTGGTAATCATACCCACCATACCGCCCAGGACAGGGGTGCCGCCGAACTTCTCCGCCGCGCGGTAGCCGGCCCAGGCGGGGATGTAGGTCATGAACGCGGTGTTAACCAGGCCCAGAAAGGCGGTGATGATGACGATGGCGGTGGGGATGGGGGTTTCCTCGGAGCCGGGGAACAGCTGCCCCAACAGTGTGTTGATGCCCGCGCACAGGCCGGCGGCGATGATGCCGGGCAGGAGGGGCACGAAGATGTCGCCGAAGGTCTTGAGCATGGACTTGATCTTATTTTCCTTCTGCCCAGCCTTGAGGCTGGCCTTGTTGGCGTGCCAGTCGCCGCCCGCGGTCATGCCGTCGGCGTCTGCGGCGGCGGGAATGCCCAGCTCCCGGCAGTAGTCGGAGCACTTGCGGCACTTGCCAGGGCCAACCACTACCTCAATATAATTGGACCGGTCATGGATGATGCCCATAACGCCCTCGATTTGCTTCAGGGCCTCCTCGTCGATGGCGCTGTCATCCTTTACGCTGATGCGCAGACGGGTCATGCAGTTGGTAGCGGTGATCACGTTCTGCCGTCCACCCACACCCTTCAGGATGCTTTGGACCAGTTCCTGGATCGTCATAAAAAACTCCTCCTTTATCTAGCGTTTGTATACCTCCGCCCCGTTCCTGGAGCGGCCAACACAGCCCCTCTCCCGGCTGTTTCGGCTGAAATAAATGGAATTCGCTCAGCGGATGGCCTCCCGCACGTGGCCGCGGGCCTTCTCCAGACGGGCTCTGGCCTCCTCCGCGCCGCACCCGGCCAGAATCATGGTGATGGCGGTTTTGGCGCTGCCCCCGGCAAGGTCGATGTTTTTCCGGGCCTCCTCCTGGGAGACTCCGGTGGCCTCGGTGACGATCTTCTCCGCCCGGCGGCGCAGCTTCTCGTTGGTCTGCATCACGTCCACCATCAGGTTCTGGTATGCCTTGCCCACGCCCACCATGGTGGCGGTGGAGATCATGTTCAAAATCAATTTCTGGGCGGTGCCCGCCTTCAGGCGGGTGGACCCGGTGAGCACCTCGGGCCCCACCACGGCCTCCACCGCCACCTCGGCGGCCTGGCCGATGGCGCAGCCTGCGTTGCAGGAGATGGCGGCGGTGTGGCAGCCGACCTCCTTGGCGTAGTCCAGTGCCCCCAGCACATAGGGGGTGCGGCCACTGGCGGCGATGCCGATAACCAGATCGTTTTGGGTGAGCTTCCGGCTCTCCAAATCCTCCCGGCCCAGCTCACGGCTGTCCTCGGCGCCCTCCACGGCCTTCAGGAACGCCTTGTCCCCTCCGGCAATGAGCCCGATGATGACGTCGTCGCTGACGCCGAAGGTTGGGGGACACTCGGCGGCGTCCAGCACACCCAGCCGTCCGCTGGTGCCCGCGCCCATGTAAAACACCCGGCCCCCGGCCTCCACGGCCTGGATGGCCCATTCCACTATCTGGGCGATCTGGGGCAGCACCGGTTTGATGGCCTCGGGCACTTTGGCGTCCTCCCGGTTCATGATGGAGACCACTTCCAGGGGAGACATGGTATCCAGCTCCACGGTGCTGGGATTCCGGGTTTCAGTGGTCATTTTGTCCAAATTCAAGCTCATATATGGCTCCTTTCCGCGCCCAAAGGCGCTGGCGGGCGGGGGATCCCGCCGAGGTGGCGCCGCTCTGGGGTAACTTGGGCAATATGGGAAAAAGAGGACTGCTTCCCACACATAATTGTGCGCTGTTACTTTATTTTCCATATGGTAGCCTCAAAAGCAAGTTCTGTCAATTACTTATGGTCGAAACGGAGCATTGTTTCAAGAAATCGGATTTTTATCCGGATTTGGACGAAAATGATGAAACTTTCCGGAATTTATCAGGGGAATTTTGTAGTAATTGCACATATGACGTCAAGGAATTGGAAAAAACAAGGAATCTTTGGAAATTGCCTTGACACAAGGAGAAATTAAGAGTATACTCGGAGTAAAGAAAAAGGAAGGTATTTACTGTAAACTTTTGACTTTTGAATGAGCGTCCAGGTCCCGTGTACCACCCTAATATGGCGGCACTTCGCCGCCCAGGCAGGAGAGCACGGAGGCATGGACGTTTGCTTTTTTCAAGGCCGGCTGTCAGATCGGATGGAGCTGGGGAGCTCTCAACGCAGAACTGCGGCGGACCGGGGCGCGTCCTGATGCTCGGGCGCGGAGTTGAGAGGGGAATGGAGCATGAAAAGCGCGTTGCTTCGATTGAGAGAAAGCCAGGATGCTATGAGCGCCACTGAGCGTTCAGTGTCCGATTATCTACTGAGCCATCAGGGGGAGGCCATGGACCTGTCCATCCACCAGTTGGCGGAAAAGACTTTTGCTTCCCCGTCCACTGTCATCCGGATGTGCCAGCGCATCGGCTTTGCGGGTTATAAGGAGTTCCGGCAGGCGGTGACCTGCGAGGTGGCAGTGCGCCGTCTGAACCAGCAGGAGGAGCGCAAGGAGATCACCCAGTCCGACAGCCTAGACGATATTGTGGATAAGGTGACCTACAAAAATATTATGTCCCTAGAGGATACGAAAAACCTAATCGACACTGACACCCTTCAAACCTGCGTGAGCCTGCTGAAGGAGTGCCGGACGGTGTTGCTGTTTGGCCTGGGTGCATCTCTGGGGGCGGCCCGGGACCTGAATTTGAAGCTCCTGCGCCTGAATAAGCCCAGCCAGATCAACGACGACTGGCACGTCCAGATGCTCCAGGCAAAAAACGCCTCCAAGGAAGACCTGGCCATCGTAGTTTCCTACTCTGGAGAGACAGTGGAGGTCATCGAGTGCATGAAGGCTCTGCGGGAGAAGGGCACGCCCATCATCGCCATCACCCGCCGGGTGTCCTCCCCGGTGGTGGAGCTGTCTGATTTTCGGCTGTACACCACCGACAATGAGGCCACCTTCCGCAGCGGCGCCATGTCCTCCCGGATTTCCCAGCTGAACATCATCGACATTTTGTTCACTGCCTTTGCCAACAGTGAATACGAATACTGCATCGACCAGCTGTCCAAGACCCACTTTGTCAAGCCAGCCACGGCTCATTCCCTGGAGCCCGCTTGACACTTATGCCCATGCGTAAAACGCCGAACGCCGCATTTGCGGCGTTCGGCTCACTTTTTGCTTGCCCAGTGGCGGTTTTTCCTGTATACTAGTCCTAATTCTAAAAGCAGGAGAGAACACAAATGAGTATCAAAAACGTACTATTCGACCTGGACGGCACCCTTCTGCCCATGGACATGGAGGAATTCACCAACGGCTATTTTGCCATGCTGACCCAAAAACTGGCCCCCCACGGTTACGACCCGAAGAAACTGGTGGACGCCGTCTGGGCAGGCACCGGGGCCATGGTGAAGAACGACGGCAGCCGGACCAACGAGGCGGCGTTCTGGGCCAGGTTTGCCCAGATTTTTGGGGAGGAGTCGCTGAAGGATACCCCTCTTTTTGAGGAATTTTACGGCAACGAGTTCCAGCGGGCCAAGAAGTTCTGTGGTTATAATCCGCTGGCGGCCAAGGCGGTGCGGACCATTCGAGAATCGGGCCGGCGAGTGGCGCTGGCCACCAACCCCATTTTTCCCGCCATCGCCACTGGAAGCCGTCTGCGCTGGGTGGGACTGGAGCCCTCTGACTTTGAGCTGTGCACCACCTACGAGGATTGCCACTACTGCAAGCCCAATGTGAACTATTACCGGGAGGTTCTGGACAAACTGGATATGAGAGCGGAGGACTGCCTGATGGTGGGCAACGACATGACAGAGGACACGGCGGCAGCGGAGCTGGGAGTGCAGGTGTTCATCATCTCCGACTGCCTCATCAACAAGGAGGGGAAGGATCTGAATGCCTGGCCCCACGGCGGCTTTGAGGACCTGATCCGGTTTGTATGTGGAGAGTAGGTTTGGAATGGTGGGAAAAAGGAGCGGTCACGTCAGTGACTGCTCCTTTTGTCTATTTAGGATTTCGCTTTCAGATAGAGCTGGATGGACTGGTAATCGCCCATAAACAGAGGCAGGGGGTACCCTGCGGCCATGAGCACGTCGCCGGGCCAGAGCTCCCCGCCGTTGATCCAATAGACGGCATTGGGGTCCAGCCCCTTCATCCGCAGAGTGCGGAAGGGGCCGTTAGCCTGATGGGAGTTGTACACCAGCGACACCAGCGCCTCCGTTTTGTCCGGGGAGACTTGCTCCCAAGCGGTGTAAGGGGCAGTGAAGGGGTCGCTGAGGCGGTAATAATCCCCCTGTTGGATTAGGTCGTAGTGTTCCTTAAAGAACCTAACCTGTTCCTTGATCATTTTCTTTTCCTCCGGGGTGGTGCGGCCCAGGTCCATCTCGTAGCCGAAGGTGCCCGACATAGCCACCGTGCCCCGGGTCTCCAAGGGAGTGACCCGACCGGTCTGCTCGTTGGGTACTTTGGACACATGAGCTCCCATGGTGCACACCGGGTAACAGAAAGAGGTGCCGTATTGAATGCGTAGGCGGTCCATGGCGTCAGTATTGTCGCTGCACCAAATTTGCGGAGTGTAGTAGAGCATCCCGCCGTCAAACCGCCCACCGCCCCCGCAGCAGCCCTCGATGAGCAGATGGGGGAAGTCCTGCCGCAGGCGCTCCGCGAACTCGTACACACCCAGAACGAAGCGGTGGTAGACCTCGCCCTGACGCCCGGCGGGCAGGGCGGGGGACCACACCTCAGCGAGGCTGCGGTTCATGTCCCACTTCACGTAGGACAGCCCCGGCTGAGCAAATACGGGCTTTAAGGATTCATAAATATAGTCCCGGACGTCCCTTCTGGTGAAGTCCAGCACCAGCTGACTGCGCCCCCTGCTGCGGGGGCGGTCCGCCGGGGTCAGCACCCAGTCGGGGTGCGCCCGGTAGAGGTTGCTGTTCTCATTGACCATCTCTGGCTCAATCCAAATGCCGAAGCCCATGCCCAGGGCCTGGACGCGGCCGATGAGAGAGGCCAGCCCACCAGAGAGCTTTTCCCCGTTGACCTCCCAATCGCCCAGCCCGGAGCAGTCATCGTTGCGGATGCCGAACCACCCGTCGTCCAGCACAAACAGGTCCACGCCCAGCTTAGCGCCCTCCTGAGCCAGACTCACCAACTTGTCGGCGTCGAACTTGAAGTAAGCGGCCTCCCAGCTGTTGATCAGCACCGGCTTGTGGAGCTTGGCCCGGGGGGCGCGGAGCAGGTGCGTCCGGATGGCCCGGTGGAACTGGCGGCTCATGTCCCCGAAGCCGCTGGGGGAGCACACCATGGCCGCCTCTGGAGTGGTGAAGGACTGGCCGGGCTCCAACGTCCAGCAGAAGTGCCGGGGGTGTATGCCCATCACCAAGCGGCTGTTCTCGAATTGACTGCGCTCCACGGAGGCGTCAAAATTGCCGCTGTACAGGAGCATAGCGCCCCAGCACAGGCCGTGGTCCTCGCCCGCGTCCTGCTCGCACAGCATGATGAAGGGGTTGTGCTGGTGGCTGGACGCCCCCCGCACACTGCCCACGCCCTGCACGCCGGGGCGCAGGGGGGCGCGGCTCAAATTTCGCTCCATGGCGTGCCGTCCGTTGAAGGTGAGGAGATCCAGGTCCCCCCGTTGGAGGTCTAAACAGAGGGAGGCGGCTTGGAGCAGGGAGACGGGGGCGCTGCCCCGGTTGAACACCTGGACGGACCGGGTGATGAGGTCGTACTGCTCGAACACGGCATAATAGAGCTCCACCGTAAGTCCGGAGGCCGCATCCTCCAAGGTCAGCACCAGGGTTTCGGCCTCGCCCTCCCTGGCGAAAAAAGCGGGAAGTCCCTCCAGGGCGTACTTGCCGGGGCGCACCTCAAAGCCGGTATAGCGCAAATCGACGATCCGGCTCCCGTCGGCCAGCTCTGCCTGGATGGAAGGCAGGCGGAAATCCCCCGCGCCTCCGGCGGAGTACTCCTGGGGGAGCGTGTCCAGGGAATAGGTTCGGTCGTCTATTGCCTCGCCGGGGTTGGGGGAGAAGCCCCGGTCGGCGTATTGAATGAGGCGGGACAGGTCGGCAGTACCCACACGGGGGCCGTAGTAGGTGTGGAGCAGCACGCCGTATTGGTCCGCCTTGATCTGGTAGGTGGTGCTTTTTGTGTGCAGGGTAAAGACCCGGTTTTTTTGATCGAGTATGATCATAGGGATACCCCCCCCTATTGTCAAAGTTATATCTTAAGTGATTGTACGGGATTTTTCACTGGGAGGCAAGAGGAAAACTAAAAAATTTGCCACAAATCGGCGGTCCGTTCTGGCAAAGAAATTGGTAAATGGTAAGGGAGATCGTCCCTGCGGGCTGTGATATCATTTTGTTCCAACAGGGGCGTAATATCGGCCTCCGGATGTTGTCTTATGGAGTGAAGGCCTTCAAAGCAGACTAGAAAGGAGGGACGGGGATGGAGGACAGCGAAATCATAGACCTGTACTGGCGGCGGGACGAGTCGGCCGTCAGTGAGACGGAGAAGAAATACGGCGCGCTGTGCAGAGGCGTTGCGCAAAATATTCTGAAATCTGCGGAGGACGCAGAGGAGTGCGTCAACGACGCCCTCCATCAGGCGTGGACATCTATCCCGCCTCAGCGGCCCGACAAACTGGGGGCGTGGCTGGGGAAGGTGACCCGCAACCTGGCGCTGAACGCCTGGAAGCGGGGCCGGACCCAGAAGCGGCAGGGCGGCATAACGGCCCTGCTGGACGAGCTGGCGGAGTGCGTCCCCGGCCCGGTGACGGTGGAAAAAGAACTGGAGGAGAAGGAGTTGGCCGGGGCCATCGACCGCTGGCTGAGGGGGCGGTCCAAAGAGGACCGGATCCTGTTCCTGCGGCGGTATTGGTACGGCATGGAGCTCCAGGAGCTGGCGGCGGAGCGGGGGATGTCCCCCAACCGTTTGGCGCAGAAGATGCACCGCCTGCGGCGGAGCTTGAAGCAGGCATTGGAAAAGGAGGGCTATTTGTGAACGACGAGGAAAAAGCGGTGAAGCTGTTCAACGGCGTCACCAACGTGGGGGACGATTTGATTGAGGAGGCGGAAATGATGCAAAAGCGAAAGAAAACCACCGCATGGCGGTGGGCATTGGTTGCGGCCTGCCTGTGCGCGGTCCTGCTGGGGACGGCGGGGGCGGCGGTGTATCAAGCCCGAGTTCCCCGCCTGGAGCCCAACATTGACGGAAGTGGAAGATTTGATGGCTATATGGTGACGGGAAAGCTGTCCACCTATCCCATGAAGCGGTTCAGCAATGCATTCCTTGAGGCCGGTGAGACCGGCACCGGCATGGTGACCCGGGAGTTTTCCACCTTTGACGAAGTGCGGGCCTATCTGGGAGAGAGTATCCCTTGCGTGTGGGCGAAAGGGTGGGACGGCGATTATACAGTGATGCTGTATCACGATGAGCGGCAGAAGATCTGGGGCAGCGATGTGATGAGCAGGTCCCCGGATGACCGTGTCACCATTAGGCTGCGGATGCTGACAGAGAATTACCCAAAAATGGATGAGCAGTGCTACGGTCTGTACGGCGGAGGCCCCGACGCAGTGATGGAGCGTTTGGAGAGCTATCAAATGCCCAACGGCTGTGTTGCGGAAACCTTCACCATTGACTACACGGCGGTGGAGGGTACGCAGTTCAGCACCTGTATCAGCTTTTTCATTAAAGACGGGAATATGTACAAGGTCAGTGTTGATGGAGAGCTGGCCGACCCCGCCCGCCTCTGGCCGGAGGTGCGGGCAATCCTGGACA
The DNA here is from genome assembly GCA_910588625.1 of uncultured Oscillospiraceae bacterium. Taxonomy (GTDB): domain Bacteria; phylum Bacillota; class Clostridia; order Oscillospirales; family Oscillospiraceae; genus Enterenecus. The sequence goes on along the minus strand of CAJUQN010000056.1, from coordinate 2,850 downwards.
GCTTCCAGTGACAAAAAGAGCACGCGCCGCCTTTAGGTGGGTGTCCGTAAAACAGTAATCAAACAATAAATGGCAACTGTCAGTCGGGATTGGTTGCAAATACAAAGTTATCCAGAAACTTAAAAAGCTGTACCATTAGCCGAAGTATGCAGACTCACGAGATAAAGCTGCCGCCATCAAGGCACTCTTGTCCGTGAAGATGCACATGGAGGCTATTGGTACAGCTTCTAACAGTGAATCCGGAAAAACTTCTTGCTATTTGCTATGGCATCTGCTATATTTGCTATGGCATCTGCTATAATTTATATAATAGGGGGGGAATTCACATGACTTTTGCGGAAATCATAAAAAATATCAGAGTGCAAAAGAATTTCACGCAGGAGCAGTTTGCAAGAGAGCTAAATGTGAGTTTCTCCACAATTAGCAGATGGGAAAATAATCATGCCGTTCCAAGTGAACTGGCAAAAATGCGTCTCCTTGAGTACTGCAAAAGGAATTTTATTAACTGTGATGATTTGCAAGAAATGACACGCTACTAAGGCAAAACAAAAATTGCAGTTAATATTTTGCAGGAGCGGGAGGAATCGGAATATGGCAAGAGCAGATTTGCTTAAAAAGCTCTTTAGTAGCTATACCAATAACGATAGAGAGCTATTTCTTAAAATCGCGCAAGAAATAATTGCCGATGAGCGTAAAAAGAAACATACTCTTTTAGCTGACGAGTTGGAAAGGATGCTGAGTAATACAAGGAGAGGACGTACCCATACTTGTTCTACTCTAAGGCCGATTTTACCTAATGCTGACAAAGAGGCAAAGCTGATTGAGATTATGTACCCAAGTAAATATTTTGATGATGTTATCTTGGACCCTGACAAAACTCAACTTTTGGAAGATGTAATTCGTCAATTTCAAAATTGGGATATCTTGGTTAGCAATGGGGTATCTCCAGTCAGTCGGCTTCTTTTCTATGGCCCACCAGGTTGTGGGAAAGCATTATGTGCGAATGTGCTTGCGGCTGAAATAGGGATTCCTTTGATGTATGTTAGGTTTGATGCCTTAGTGTCTTCGTATCTGGGAGAGACCGCCAGTAATATTCGGCGCGTATTTGAGATGGCGGCTAACGATAGCTTCTTGATTCTGTTCGATGAATTCGATGCCATAGGCCGCAGCAGGAGTGATACTTCTGAACACGGCGAGATTAAACGAGTCGTGAACACGTTCCTACAGCAAATAGATTGTTTTAAGGGGCATTCCATCATCGTTGCAGCAACGAATTTTGAACAGTCTTTAGATTATGCAATCTGGCGTAGATTTGATGATACTGTGCGTTTTAACCTGCCTACAGATGATGAGAAACGAAAAATATTCTCTATGCGTTTTCGACAGTTTAATGGTCCTTTGCACGCTTTTGATGATCTTCTACCATCAACAAGCGAGTTTTCTCATGCTGATGTGGACAGCATATGTAAGACTATTATGAGAAAGTGTATCCTTGAGGGAAAACACATTTATACCAAGCGGGATGTTGAGCGGGCAGTGGAAAAACAGAAGCGTATAGTATCTCTGCGTAAGAGCCAATACTAGTTTGGGGAGGTACGGGATGGAAAAATATGACCATATTCCAATTGAACGCGAGAGACCTACCCCCAGATATAGAGGGCGTTCTAATCCAACCGCATCTAGACCACCCCACCGTGAGAACCCAGCAAAACATGGAGAAAAGTTATTTAAGGAACTTGAACAAGCTACAGAATCCATTATCTCAACTAGAAAAGGTGCTGGCATTCAAACAGATAGCTTGATGGTTATAGAGGTATCCTCAACGGATGCACTTACAGGCGATTTGTTAGAATTGCTGATTAGCCAGTTCAATCTATTCTTAGTTGAAGAGACTCCGGTAGGAGCAAACCGCTCTAGATTAGTGGTCCAATTTGAGGATCGTTCTGCAATTGAGAAATTCAACAGAGAACGGGCTTTATGGGCAAGCGGTTCAGCAGATGAAGCGGGGGAAGGAATCCTAACTCCTGCCAAACGGCGTGACTTATTTTCCTGTATAGAGTCTATACGGTGTCTGACAAGAGCCGATCGAATTGGAGAAAAACTCAATGCTTTCGTTGAGAATGGTATAACAGAAAATAGCTTCTTTGTGGTAAACATTGATGTTTGGTATAATAATGATCGTGCAAAGATACCGGGGATTGAAAATGCAATTAAAACGGTCTTAGGAACGACTGGAAGTAAACTATTGGGCGATTTATTTGAAATATCAGGGCTTTTATTAGGGAGAGCTTCAGTAAATGAATTCTCACTGAATGCTCTGCTTGATATGGATATTATTTGCTCTGTTGAGCTGCCATTTCAAAATGTCAGTCCAGAACCATCTATGCAATATATAGGTAATTACACACCTGTGATAAACGACACTCTTCCAGATCATGCACCTTTGGCCACTATCCTCGATTCGGGGATTTTTACAGGTAATCCTTTGCTTAGTACATCTGTGCTTGCTGAAGAGGACTTTGATACAACAGAGCATTCTGCTACAGATTTTGATGGTCACGGAACGGCCGTTGCAGGAATTGTTGTATATGGCTCACTCCATGAGTTCTCATCGACTAACATATTTACGCCGCTAGTGAGAGTTTGTAATGGGAAGATAATGCATCATGACGAAGATGCCGGTGGTCCATGTTTCCGTAATGACATTCGACCAGAACAACTTGTTAAGGAAGCCATTTTGTACTTTCATAAGGAGTATAGTTGCCGCATATTCAATTTATCTGCGGGTAATATAGACAATAGACCTCTTGCGAAATTAAGCAAAGCGGTCAAAGTTGCAGATACCAGCAA
>CAJUQN010000055.1 GCA_910588625.1 uncultured Oscillospiraceae bacterium | reverse complement strand
AGTATCGGATCATTCAGGACAGATTATATGAGAGCGACTACGACCGCTTTCTTGCTATGGAACAAGGTGCGGCCTCCGATGAGGATGGGCAATCCGGTCAAGGGATGACATTGCTTTGAAATATGAAAAATCGATTTTGCCGCCTTAGTCCAAAAGAACCGAACAGTTTAGATGCCGTGGGCTGAACGCCTACGGCATCAACTGTTTCCGGGCTTTTCACCCCCTCAAATTTCTCAAGCCGAACGACAGATGCCAACGGGCCATTTTGAGCGACTGGCGGTATTTGAACCCGCACAATAGTCAATCAGCTTGGCGCCCTTTTTGAGCGGGAAAAAGGGCGCCAAATTTTTTGAGCTTAACGATGCAAGATACTGCAATACAATTCCATAATTGGTACTCCAGCGAGGCCGTGATTTTTCGTTTGTGAAAGATCACGGCCTTTTTTATTTTCAAGAAAGGAAAGGGCCAAACATGAAAACCACCCACACCAAAGACATCAGGGTCATGAGCAAGACAGCGCTCCCCAGCTTTCGGGTGCGCCAGGAGTTAGGGGGGCTGCTCCTATGAAATATCAAGCGGTTCTCGGCAGCAAAGCCCTCCCGGGGGTTGGGCAGATCACCGTCCCCTTCCCCATCCCGGACAGCGAGTACGACCATATCATCGGTATGCTGGAGAATATGAGTATCGGCTCCCCCACTGTGCAGGACTGCTGGGTGCTGGAGCTGGACAGCCCCTACCCCATTCTCAACCGGCTGGTGAGCCAGTGCGTCAACGTGGATGAGCTGGATTATCTGGCCAAGCGCCTGGCCAGTTTCTGTCAGGGAGAAGATGCCCAATTTGAGGCCATGGCCAGCAAGCTGCACCTATCCGACATCAAGGACTTCATCAACCTTACCTTCTGCTGTCAGCGGGCTACGGTGATCATCGACTTTTCCAATCTGGACCAGGCGGGCAAAAAACACAGCCTGACGGTCAATGGAGGCTCAATGCCCTCGGATGAGTACGACCAGGTGGATGGCCGGGCGGTGGCCCTGGACCTGATCCAGAGCGGTACCGGGGTGGTGACCCCCTACGGCGTGGTGTATGACAACGGGATGAAATTGGAGCAGGTCTATGACGGGCGGCATTTCCCGGCATACCTTTACGAAATGCCTCAGATGATGATTGAGATCAAGTCCGGGCCGAAGGACAAAACCACCGGCTGCCTCTACCTGCCCTGTTCGGACAAGCAGATCCAGCGGACGCTGGAGCGGGCCGGGATCGGGCCGGAGGGCTATCGAATGGAGATCACCATGGACGAGCTGCCCCCACAGGTGTCCGCTGTGGTCAGCGTCACCCGCGATGGCCTTGACGATCTCAACGCTCTGTGCCGGGCCATTGAGCCGCTGGACACGGAACAGCGGGAAAAGCTGGGAGCGGCGGTGCTGCTGGCCCAGCCCACGTATGCCAGCGAAGTGCGCCAGCTGGCGGAAAGCCTGGATCAGTTCGACTTTGTAGCCAAGCCCTCCAACCCAGACGCTGACTGCGCGATAACCGATCTGGGCTATGTGTCCTATCACGGCAGCCTGACACTGGAAGCCCTGATGATGGATGACCCCGCCGAACAGTACCGGCAGGAACAAGGAATGGGAGGGATTTGACCATGATCCTGTACGTTTCCAACGAATACTACGGAGAGGGTATACCTATCCCCTTCCCCGCCACGGCGGAAGAGGTGCGGAAGAAGCTGGACGCCGGTGTCCAGCCGCTGTTCATCCGGGGCAATGGCCCTGTGTGGCACTTTGAGGATCGGCTGGATCCCGCCGCGCTGTACCAGGAAACCGGCGTGGAGAAGCTGAACCGGCTGGCCGGACTGGTGGACGCCATGGATCTGGACGCCCAGAAGGTTTTTGCCGGGGCGCTCCGGGCGGAGAGCGTCAACGGCCTGGATGATATCCTGGACATCGCCTCCAGCCTGGGCCGGTATGAGTTCATCGAGGGTGTCACTTCGAACAAGGAGCTGGGCGGCTGGCTGGTGGAGCATGGGCAGGCCGGGGTGGAGTTCCCCGAGGCGGTGCGTCCCTACCTGGACTACGCCGGGATCGGCGCGGCCTATACAAGGCTGTGCTGGCTGCCACCGGCTGCGAGGATATTCCCCAGGCCCTGGCACTGGCGGACGAACTGGACCGTTACCGCTTCGACCCGGAACCGCGCGAGCCGGACGAGGTGGCTGCCGGCCATCTGAAAGGACGGCTGCCGGAGGAGGAGCTGGCGGCGCTGCTGCCCAACGTGAGCCTGTACCGATATGGGCAGGCGGTGATGGAGCAGGGCGGCGGGAAGCTCACCGGGTATGGTTATGTCCAGCCCTCCATCGGCCCCAGCCAGAATATGGAGCAGGGACAGGAATCCGATGAAATGAGGATGATGTAAATTGAATGATTTTGACTACCTGGCCCAGCTCCCCGGCGAGGAGCGGGAACAGGACTGGATCAGGAAGCGGCTGGGGACGCTGAGTGTGCGGGAGGGCTATGCGCTGATCGCCGCAGTGACGGGCAGCCCGCCCGAAAACGCTGTCCAGGCCATCAAACCAAATCAGGCAAATACTTCGCCTACATCCTATATGAGTACACCGTGAAGGAGCCGGAGGCCGTGATCCCCACCCCGGAGACCACCGTGGGTTTGAAATATTCCATGGGCCACTTCTATGTGGCGGACAGCGGCGAACTGGCCGACCCGCCCCACTGGCTGAAAGGCTCCCAGGAAAAGCTGGCGAAGATCCAGAAGCGGCTCAGCCGGATGGAACCAGGTTCCAAAAATTATCAGGAAGCGGTTCAGAAATATCGCGAACTCCATGAGCACATCGCCAACCAGCGGCGCGACTTCATCCACAAGGAATCCAGCCGGATAGCCAACGGCTGGGATGCCGTGTGTGTGAGGGGCGATTCCATGCGGGACGTATCAAAAAAGAGGATACTTCCGGGGAACGCGCTGGATTCCGGGTTTGGGATGTTCCGGGAGTGCCTGCGCTACAAGCTGGCGCAGCAGGGCAAGGCGCTGATCGTGGTGGACCGTGCCGCCCTCACCACAAGAACCTGTTCCGCCTGCGGGTTCGTCCGAAACGGCAAACCCCACCGTAAGGGAACTTGGGTCTGCCCCAAGTGCGGCGCAGTACATGACCGGGAAGTCAACGCGGCGAAAAACATCAAGGCCCAGGGGCTTGCCCAATATTCCAGTATGCAGGAGCGGGAAGCCGCTTAGCAGATAGCCCTTATTGGGGCCCTCACGCGAGCCCAGCGAAGCGGGTCGCGTGGGGAGAGGACGAGCAGCGAAATGAGCGAGCTTTCCCGTTTGCGGGGAAACGAGGGATATGGAGCTTGCGAGGACGATATGCCGGTCGGGACGCCGGTGAAAGCCCATGCTTCCGGCTGGGAGCGTTGAGTGAAACGAAACAGCTTTGTTCCGCTTCACTCAGCGACTCCGAAGCCGTTGAGTGGGAAACGAGAGGGCGCCTTTTCTTTGGAAATCGTGCCTGAAGCCCGAGAGGGCGTCCAAAACATTATGACGATGAAAAGCTGGCGAAAGGAGTTTGCCATGCTGGTACTGCAACTCAGGACAGGAGAATACATGACCATCGGCAATGATGTGGTGGTTCGAGTCAATGATGTTTCTGGCGACCGCTGCAAGCTGATGATCAAAGCCCCCAGGGAAATCCCCGTGATACGAGGTGAACTGCTGGAACGCGCCGGCGCAGAACGCCCGGAAGGCATAGCGGAAATACCCCGGCGGCATCAGCCGGGACTATCCTGGAATCGGAACAAGACCCAGGCGCTGATCGCCATGCGGCGGCTGCTTGCCCAGATGGATGGCGAGGACGATCATGTAAAGGACCTGCGCCGTCAGCTCGATTTTCTGTTCCCGCCCGAGTTTGCGTCCAACGAGACGATTTACGCTCCAAAATAATTTTGGTTTCTTCCGGCTGACGAGTAGTGTCGAATACAGGCAAACGGAAGATCAGGGATACAAATATCTTCCGAGAATTTCTTGATTTCAGATGCCACGGGGATCACCCGTGCAATGGGTGGTCCCCGTTTTTCTGGGATCAACCAGCAGGCGCACAGTAGGCTTTGCCCAATTTCAGACCCCATAATTCGTTGAATGTGGCAGATGGCTTTGGGCCAGCACTGTGGCATCATTGGTGCGGCTCCCCTCTGCCTGGGGAAGCTGTCGCATAAAAAGAGGAGCGAAGCGGATCCGCTTCGCTCCCATAAGGATGGAGGATAGAATGAAAAAGAAAGGATATCTCTTGCAAGGATTAGGATAGCGGGATTTCATTACGAAAGTTTGTACACAGATGTTACAAAAGCATGAAATCTTATTCCGCTTTCTTTTCCTCCGCCAACTCGTCCAGTGCCAGCTGTATGGCGCACTTCTTTGCGCTGGCGAAGCCAAAATACCGCACCGGGATATTGTTTTTCCGGGCAGTGTCAATGATGCGGTAATAGTATTTGTGGGATAGGGCGTTGGATTGGATCCATACTGCGTCCGCACCACGGATGGCGTTCAGATCGGGCAGCGCCTCCCGGTCATAGAACCGGGCCCCAGGCAGCAAAGGCTTCAACGCCTTGCGCCAGCTGTCATGGCCGCCGAACACCACGATCCGCCGTCTCACCTGCCACGGCAATTCCACCAGCGGGCCGCTGTCCTCCTCCAATTCGTCCTCCCTGGCTCTCAGATTGTAGAGGGTTTCCCGGAGTTGAGCCAGCTCGGAGCGGTCTGTCTCACCGCTTTGCTGCGCATCCCGAAGCTGCTCCTCCAGCCGCACCGCCGTCTGCTCCGCATCGTGAAGCGCACCCCGCAGCTCTTTCACCTTCCGGGCCAGCGATTCAACCTGTGCGGCATGATCCTCAACAGGAAGCGGTACAGGCGCAGATGCTTCTGATTCCTCCGAAGGGACAGGTTCATCCCCATTGCTGTCATCAAAAGGCCAGTCGATTTCTTTCCAGCCATGCTCTCCGGCATCCGTGTAGTAGGCGAACATCGCCCCGAAGGCCAGTTCCCGGGCCCGCTGTTCCGCAACGCCGTGGGATACGAACCAGTGAACCAACTCTTGGGACATCTGCTGATCCCGGGGAGGGATCACGCCCGTGGCGATGTAAAAGAGCTGGGCCTCGGAAGCCATCCAGTCCGGAATATCGTCCCTTTCCGCTTCGTCCCCAGTAGCCATTCGGTATTCGTACCGCAGTCGGTAGTCTGGCCCGCCTGGCTCGAATAGATCGGCCCTGGCGTCAAAGTCATCCTGTGTCCAGGGCAGATGTCGCTCCGCGCAAATCATCACAATGGCGGTCAGGCCGTTCAGATTGGCCAAGGCGTCCTTCTCCCGTTCCAGCAGCAGGTAGGCGGCACATAAGGCGTAGGGGTCATCCGTGCCGTAGCCGGACAGCAGCTCCGCCGCTTTCCGGGAGCCCAGCTGCTCCTGGACTTCCGCCGCCGGTCGGCAGATCAGTTCCGGGCCCATAAGCAGAGCCACGGTATCTGGGCGCTCGGAAGGCAAAAGGTCATCCGGCGGTATAAAGTCCGTGCCAGACAGGCTTGCGCCGAAAAAGGGCGGCAGCTCCGGCAACATAGGCTGGAGCCGATTGTAGACCTCCAGGATCCGGTCGATGTAGTCCAGAAGCGCATCCTTAAATCGATGGCGGAGCCGCGATGCAGCATTGTTATCGACCAGGGACAGCAAGGCCCGGAATTCCTTGCGGTATGTTTCTCCCCGGCCACACAGTAGCGTCAGGATACGAAGCAGCACATCCCGGGAATGATCCAGATCCTCAGAAAAGGGGATATCATATTCCAGCCGTGCGTCCGGCTCTTGGGGCAGAAGGGATAGATAGTCCTCCTCGCTGCCGCAGTGCAGTTCCCAGTAGTCCAGCAGCCAAAGCGCCGCCCCCAGTAAAAAGTCCGTGCGTCGGGCCATCCGTGCCGACAGGGGAGCCGGAACTGCCGTTGTCGCGGAAACTACCATGACTACGGCTTCCCGCCCATATTGTCCGGCGTACCGTTCACACAGGGCTGCCGCAACCGCCATGGCAGCGCTCTGATGGAGCCGTGCGGCGGCAGGGGTCACCCAATCCAATCCATTTTCCGTACCGCTGCGAAATTGGCGGTAGATGGAAAATTCCTCAGAAAATGACTCCTGCTCCGCTGCGCTGAGCAGCTGGGAACGGAGAGGCTCGCCAGCCATCCTCCACATTTTGCTGGAGATGGCTTTTTTCTTTGCACACATGGCTGTCACCGCCTTGTTTTCTCTGAGAACAGTATACCATAGTTCACCCAGCGGTTGCAAATCCTGAATGACAAGCCATAGCTTTGAATAGAAAGTGAGGGATTATCATTGCAAATCCTTGAATTGACGTTCACCGTGGATCATCGGGGCCGGTTGAAGATCCCGGCCCCGGTTTTGACGAAAATGGGGCTGGCAGCGGGCGACCATGTGCGGGTTGCCTACCTGACCCATGACGGCACAACCAATACGTTCTGCGAGTTGATGCTCTTACCCAACGAGGCGGATGGAGCCATCCCGAATGAGGACAGTGCCATTCGGATTCCCATGGATCTGATGCGGCAGGCCAATATCCCCCAGGGTACAGACCTACAGATTGCCTGTCTCGATGGCTGCATCGTAATCAGCAGGGATACCGGCCTCCAGCCGGAGGAGCTGAACTCCATATTGGAACACCTCCAGACAGCGGAGTCCTTGACCGCTATGCTGCCTGGAGAGACGCAGCAAACACTGTCACAGCTGGAGCAGGCTGTCCAAACTATACGGAAAGGATCAGAGCAAGATGAATAACACGCAATATGGATGCGTAAGACACACTTCGTCCGTGCAGGTCAACGGGACGGTGGTGCGCCTTATTTTTTCTGCCAAAAAGAATGCGGAAGCCCCGGCTGTGGTCAGGGACATCTTGAAGGGCGCCTATCTCCGTAGCCAGAAATCATAGCAGGGGAGGGGCTGACATGGCAAAGAGGGTATATTGCCTCTACCGGGTTTCTACCAAAGGCCAGGTGGAGAAGGACGACATCCCAATGCAGAAGCAGCGGTGCCGGGAGTTTGCCGCCGAGAAGGGCTGGATCATTACCCGGGAGTTTTCGGAAAAAGGCGTTTCCGGCTTCAAGGTTTCCGCGAAAGACCGTGACGCCATCCAGGAGATCCAGCGGGATGCGGCGCAGGACAAATTTGACGTCCTGCTGGTGTTCATGTTTGACCGCTTGGGCCGTAAGGAGGATGAAACGCCTTTTGTGGTGGAGTGGTTCGTCCAGAACGGCATCGAGGTGTGGAGTGCCGAGGAAGGCCAGCAGCGGTTCGATAACCATGTGGACAAGCTGATGAACTACATCCGCTATTGGCAGGCATCGGGGGAGAGCCTCAAGACCTCCGTCCGAACCAAAACCAGGCTGGCCCAGATCGTGCAGGAGGGGCGCTTCCGGGGAGGTAGCGCCCCCTTTGGCTACAAGCTGGTGAAGCATGGCCGGGTGGGCAAGAAGAACCGGGAGCTCTATGATATCGAGGTGGAACCCACGGAGGCCGCGGTGGTGCGGGAGATATTTGATCTGGCGGATCGGTTTGGTTACGGAGGGCGGCGCATTTCCTCCGAGCTGATCGCGAAGGGCATCAAAAATGAACGGACAGGGGAGCATTTCCACTACTCCTCCATCCAGAACATCCTCCGGAACATCATGTATGTGGGCATCCTCCGCAGCGGCGAGGCCCGGTCTGAGATCATCCCCGAGCTCCAGATCGTGTCCCAGGAGCAGTATGACCGGGTGGCCAAGGGCCGCTCCCAGCGGTCTGCCGATTATGAGCGAAAATGCGCTGCCCGGTGGGAGGCAGAGGTCACGCTGGTGGACGGCGTTGAGGTGACCGTCAACCGCCCACCCCGGATCAGCCCCAGGAAAAACGTAGGGCGGGCTTTATTGTCGGGCAACGTGTACTGCGGCCACTGCGGTGGCCGCATTTTCGCGTCTACCGCCTGCCGGAGCCATGATCCTGCTGACCGGGTGTCTATCTACAAATGCTACAACCGCACCCAGCACAAGACCCTCTGCAACGGCCCGACCACCTACCGGGCGGAGCGGGTGGACGCGGTAGTGGAAACGCTGCTGCGGAATATCTTTGAGCGGGCCAGATCAGTGAACGAGAGCGAGCTGATCCAGCAGCAGGTGCAGGACACCGCCGCCCAGTGCAGACAAAAGCTGCGTAAGGCACAGACTGACCACACTAAAGCCTTGCGGGAGCTGGCGAAATGGGAGGGCCTGATGCTGGATTCCATTGAGGGCACCTGCGTGTTCTCCCCCGAACAGATCAAACGGAGGATGGATACGGTGCAGGAGACGGTGGCCGGGCTGGCGGAGCAGATTGACGCGCTGAAAGACCAGGCGGCGGAATCGGAATATGCGGCCAAGGAGATCCGGGAAAGTCACCAGCGGCTGCTGTCCTGGGCGGAGCTGTTTGACACTGCCTCTATTGAGGAGAAGAAGATGATCGCGTCCTATCTGATCAAGGCGGTCACCCTGACCCGGGACTATGGAATTGAGGTGGAGTTCAGCGTGTCCGAGGCGCAGTATTTGGGCGGGATGGAGATGGGGTAGGGGAAGCCCCGGAGATTTCCCAAAAAAATGTGGACGTGACCGCAAAGCTGTGATAAAATAAAGTGACTGAAGGTGAGGATTTGGACATAGAGACTACAGCGGCCCAGGGGCTGCACGTTACGGATGACAGCGCGGGCTATGACGCAGCCTGCAAGCGCGTCCTGTCTGAAAAGGCGATCCTGGCGCGGATCATGAAGTCCTGCCTGGAAGAATACAAAGAGTGCGATGTCAGTGACATTGCCGAGAAGTACATAGAGGGCCAGCCCCAGGTGTCCGCCGTCCCAGTTCTGCCGGACGAGGACAGCACAGTCATCAGCGGAATGGACACCGAGGACAAATCGGTGCGTGAGGGGTCGGTCACCTATGACATCCGGTTCCGAGCCATAGCCCCCAGCTCCGGCGAGCAGATTGCCCTCATCATCAACGTGGAGGCGCAAAACGATTTCTACCCCGGCTATCCGCTGATCAAGCGGGGCATATACTATTGTTGCCGGATGAGCCATCAAACTCTCGAACCTGTTGCGGCACAACGTATTGCGGATTTTCTGTCTCTCTTTTGATAACGATTTGATAACATCCTCTATAAGCCGTATTATTCTGTAATTATTCTAAAACCCCGGTTAATTGCAGATGAAGGATTTTCCATTGTGGCTTATAGGTGACAAAATCCATATTAGAAAGCCCTTACCGATGGCAAACATCGGTAAGGGCTTTCTGCTGTCTGTCAGTCTTTGCCCAGCCTATTCTTAAAGGCCGCTGTTAGGGTGTCGCTCAATTCCTTGGACGGAACTTTGACCCACCTGCGGGTGGTGTCGTACTGGGGGTAGTTGTAGCGCCAGCGGTCATAGTCCTCCCTGGTGATTTCCCCGGCCTCCAGCTTCTTGGCCTGCTCTCCCCAGGCGGACAGCATTTCAAGCATGGAGTGGTAGGTCTTACCCTTGGACTTGTCCAGCCGCAGGCAGATTTCGCCGTCAATCTCTCCGATGGTCAACCCCCGAATGTCCTCCAGGGCAAAGAGTGTGTGCATAAGGCCGATGTCGCTATCTATGTCGGGGACGGTCAGGGCCTCAGTGGAGACTTCAAAGAAGCCCGCCAGCGCCCTGGTCAGGTCGGCCTTGGGGTTGCGGCTTCCTGTCTCATACTGCGCCATACGCACATCGGCGGAGCGTTCGGGGAACCCAACCACCTGACCGAGATACTTTTGCGTGACACCTTTCTTATTGCGGAAAAAGCGGATACGTTCACCAATCGCCATAACTGCCAACTCCAATCTATGTAATGGGGACACTTGAAGTATAACAGATATGTTTAGAACCGTCAAGATAAAATCTTAAATAATTTTATTTAGTTTTTTTCTTTGAGAGCCCTTGACATAACGGAATATAGTTAGTATAATAAGGCAGCACTAAATGAATAGCGTTAATTCATTGAAAGGAGGAACCAGCATGGAGAACAAGTTTATCCGGGTGGACGAGGTTGCGAACGAGCTGGGCGTGTCGAGACCCTACGCCTACAAGCTCATTCGGCAGCTCAACGAGGAACTGAAAGGAAAGGGCTTCATCACCATTGCGGGGCGGGTCAACCGCCAGTATTTCAACGAACGGCTCTACGGGGCCAGAAAGGAAGTGAACGAAAATGCCGGTATTTAAGGACGAAAAGCGGGGCACATGGTACGTCATGGCGTGGTATCGGGACTGGACGGGGGAGCGTAAGCAGAAGTGCAAGCGGGGCTTTCCCACCAAGCGGGAGGCCCAGGACTGGGAGCGCAGCTTTCAAATGCAGACCGCCGCCGACATGGATATGACCTTTGAAGCCTTTGTGGAGCTTTACACCAAGGATGTGAGGCCCCGGCTGAAGGAGAACACCTGGCTGACAAAGGAGAACATCATCCAGAAAAAGATTTTGCCCTACTTCGGAAAGCGGAAAATCAGCGAAATCACCACCAAAGACGTGATTTCATGGCAAAACGAACTGTTGGCCTGCCGGGACAAAAGGGGTAAACCCTACTCTCAGACCTACCTTAAAACCGTACACACCCAGCTCAGCGCCATCTTTAACCACGCTGTCCGCCTCTATGAGCTGCGCTCCAACCCCGCCGCCAAAGCCGGGAACATGGGGACGGATGAAGGGACGGAGATGCAATTCTGGACAAAGGAGGAGTATCTGAAATTTGCTGAGGCGATGAGGGACAGGCCCCTCTCCTACCACGCCTTTGAAATGCTCTACTGGTGTGGTCTGCGGCTGGGGGAGCTATTGGCCCTCACCCCTGGGGACTTCAACTTTGAGGCCGGGACGGTGAAGATCAGCAAGTCCTATCAGCGGATTCATGGTGAGGATGTAATCACTACCCCGAAAACCAAGAAAAGCAATCGCACTATTAAAATGCCCAATTTCCTCATTGTCGAGATGAAGGACTATCTGGGGAAGCTCTACGGGATTAAGAAGAAAGACCGCATTTTCGCCTTTACGAAATGTCATCTCCACCATGAGATGGACAGGGGCGCAAAGGCGGCGGGTGTAAAGCGTATCAGAATCCATGACCTTAGACATTCGCACATTTCGCTTCTGATTGATATGGGCTTCTCCGCTGTGGCGATAGCTGACCGTGTGGGCCATGAGAGTATCGAAATCACCTACCGCTACGCCCACCTGTTTCCATCCAAGCAGACGGAAATGGCAGATAAATTGAATATGGAAAGGAGCATTTAATCATTTGATGGATTTCCAGAATACGAAAGGGACTGTCCCATATCCGTCTGTTGGCGCAGACGGGGAACAGCCCATTTCACAAATATGTACCACGGACAGTATATCAGAAGCGGCTACCGAAAACAACCCCCAGGATGAAAGTATGGAGGATATTCTTCGGGAACTTCAACGGACAAGCGACCCGGCCTATCTCTATACGGTTTCAATGAACGAGCTTTACCAGAACGTCTACCAGAGCAGACCGCCAATCATTGACGGTCTGCTCTACCCTGGGACGTACCTCTTTGCGGGAGCGCCCAAGGTGGGCAAGTCGTTCCTGATGGCCCAGCTTGCCTACCATGTGAGCATGGGCCTCCCCCTGTGGGGCTACCCCGTCCACAAGGGCACCGTCCTCTATCTGGCGTTGGAGGACGACCACCGCCGCTTGCAGGGGCGTCTGTATCGAATGTTTGGTACAGACGGCACCAATGACCTGCTCTTTGCAACCTATGCCAAACAGCTCGGCCTTGGCTTGGAGGAACAGCTAAAAAAGTTCGTTCATCAATACCCAGGCACCAAACTGATTATCATTGACACCCTCCAGAAAATCCGGGAGGCTGGTGGGGACAAGTACAGCTATGCCAACGATTACGAGGTGGTTGGCAAGCTGAAACGCCTTGCCGATGATTGCGGTATCTGTCTCCTGCTGGTACACCACACCCGAAAGCAACAGGCCGATGATAAGTTTGATATGATTTCCGGCACCAACGGCCTGTTGGGAGCTGCGGACGGGGCCTTTCTTCTTCAAAAGGAGAAGCGGACGGACGGCAGCGCCATTCTGGACGTGGCAGGGCGTGACCAGCAAGACCAGCGGATGTATCTCACCAAGGACAGGGAGCGGCTTGTGTGGGAGCTGGAACGGCTGGAAACGGAGCCGTGGGTGGAACCGCCCGACCCGGTATTGGAGGCCGTTGCCGCCCTTGTGACGGCGGACAGGCCCGCCTGGGGCGGCACCGCCACGGAGCTGGCGGCGGCTATCCAGACCGACATGAAGCCCAACGCCCTGGCGATGCGGCTGAATGTCCGGGCCGGGAGGCTGGCGGCGGAGTACCATATCCGCTATGAGAACAGCAGGAGCCACGCCGGGAGAAGTATCACCCTCACCCTGGAACCGCCCCAAGCGTGACGACCGTGACGGCTGTGACGGCTTTTTTGAGAGCGGGGGCGGTGTGTAAAACATCGTCACGGTCGTCACGGCCGTCACGGGGAGCGGGGCCAAAAGTCAAGGGGCCATACCTGGGGGTGGAGATTGCCGCAAGGCAATACAACCCGAACCCCTTGACTTTTGGCCCACGGAGAACACTGGCCGGGTGGGGGGAAAGGCTGTGCCTTTCCCCCCTGCCCAACGGCGAGTGTCAAAGTTTAGGCGGGGTGCAGGGTGCCCTTTTCAAAGGGCGGCCCTGCTGGGGGAGGCAACCGCAGTTGCCGGGGGCAAAGCCCCCATACCCCCTCGGAGAGCCCACGGCACTTTCGCACCAACGGGGCGAAAGTGTCATAGTGGGTTATTACACTTCCGCAGAAGTGTCTCCCTCGACGATGCCCCGTACCACATCAATCTACAATCAGGAGGAACGTGCCTATGGCAAGAGGCGACGGCATTGACCGTACTAACGCAAGGAATATGAGGCTGACAGCCACCAAAATCGGGAACACCCAGCAGCACAACGAACGGGAAAAGGATTCCTACGTCAATCAGGACATTGTGCCGGAACGGACACCGCTCAACATCCACTTCAAAACTCCCTCCGCCGGGTATCAGGAGATGTTCGTACAGATGGAGGCCGATGGCGTGATCTCCACCCGTGGCATTAAGGCGGATGCCTTTCGGTATGGAGAGCTGGTCTTTGATGTCAACTCCGCCTACTTCTACAATCATGGCGGCTATGACTTCGCAAAACAATTCTACACCGACGCTTACAAATCCGCAATAGAAATTGTAGGCGGAGAGCAATATATTTTGTCGGCGGTCATGCACGCCGACGAGCGCAACCGGGCCATGTCCGAGGCGCTGGGGGAGGACGTGTACCACTACCACCTCCATGTGGTTTATGTCCCGGTGGTACAGAAGGAAGTCCGATGGACAAAGCGGTGCAAGGACAAGTCCCTGGTGGGCAAAGTCAAGGAAACCATCATGCAGGTGAGCATGAGCAAGAAGTGGGCCTCAAAGCCCGCCGTTGATGATTTGACTGGCGAACCGCTCTTGACCGCCAAGGGAAAGCCCGTCCTCAAAAAGTCGTACAGCGTTTTGCAGGACGATTTTTTCCGGGCCATGCGGAACGCCGGGTATGATGACCTGGAACGAGGGGAACGGGGCAGTTCCGAGGAACATTTGACGGTCACGCAGTTTAAGGTGGAGCGTGAGAGGGAGCGGCTTGCCCAGCTTCAAGCGGCAACTGTGCTGGCCCAGGCCGAGGCCGAGAAAAGGAAAAAGGAGGCAGACGCCGCCGAAAAGAAAGCGGCCCAGGCAAAGGCCCAGCTGGACGATGTGGCCCCGTTGCTGAAGGGCATGGAAAAGCTGGCGGCGGACTTCTCTGACGACCCGGAGCGGACTTTGCCGGAGGCGGGGCCACTGGAGAGCGCCAAGTCCTACCGGGAGAAGAAAACCAAGCCTCTTTGGGAGAAGATCGTCAAGGTGCTGCGCTCGGTCTACCGGGCCTACTTCGACCTCAAGAGCAGATTTGAGAGGTTGCAGAGTGCCTATGACCGGGAGGTTGGCAAGAACAGCTCCCTTTTAGCCAGAATTTATGAGGTCTGCGCCGAGAGGGACAGCCTTAAGGGGCAGGTCAGGGACTATGAGCGGGTCAGGCGGGCCATTGGCCCGGAACAGGCAGAGAGGATATTGGAAGCCGCTCACCAGCAGGAACAAGCTGAAAAGGAACGGAGGCGAGGGGCAAGGCAAAAAGCGAGAGCAGGCGCACGATAATCACTAAAACAGGAGGGCGCAGTGAGCGCCCTCCTGTTTTGTGCTTGTCAGCAGGTATTTTTGTTGTTATAATGAGGAGGGTAAAGTTTTCCTCGGATTTACATTAGGAGGCATATTCAAAGATGAAAAGAACCCTTTCCCTGCTACTATGTGTTGCGCTGTTGCTGACGTTGTTAAGCGCATGTCAGGAACCTGCGTCAGAATCCACCGCAACCGTTTCTCCAACTGTTGCGGAAATAGAGTGGACTGTTGGTGAACTGGCCCGTATGGCCTTTGAACACTCTGGATATGAGGATGATGATTTGGAGTTCCTTTATGCAGATTTGGACTGCGAGACAATAACATTCTACATAGAAAATGTCTATGGGCTTCAAGACCTGTGGGAAGATGCGGCAGTGTTCCGTGCCACTGGAATGTCCGCATTTGAAATTGCTGTGCTGTGCATGGAAGAAAGCACAACTGCTACTCAGGCGGTCACTGCATTGGAAGATTACATTGCTAACAGGCAGGGGGACTTTGTGGGCTATGCCCCTGCGGAGGCAGACATGGTGGCAAATGGCAGAATTATTCAGGATGGGCCGTTTGTGGCGCTATTCATTTGCCCGGATACGGATGGGGCATCTGAGGTCGTTACCCAGGCCCTCAAGGGGGAAATCCTTCCTAAGCCAGAACCTACCATACCCGCAGATGCTATCACTGATGTAAAGGAGTTGCGGGATTGGCTGGTGTCCTACTGCGGGATAGAGGTAACAAGTTTAGAGTTGCTGGATAACAGCGACTTGAATACTCTGGACGCCTATATTATGGACAGTTACGGTTTAAACCGGGGTCAGTGGATGGATTGCGCTATTGCACGGGGGACGGATGACTTTGCTTTTGAGGTGGCAGTGATGACCGGTGCAAATAATTGGGCGCTATCTTCTGATGTCAGGAAATGTCTGGATTGGTACTTAAATAGTAAGCAACTCTTGTTTCAAGATGATGCTGAGCAGAAGTCTATGCTAAGTCAGGCCATGTCTTTTACCGCTGTTGCTGGTTCGGAAGAATATGTATATACTGTCCTACTGGCCTGTAAAGATGCGGAACAGACAGCAACAGCCTTTGACCGAACGGCAGGGACATTGGGTATTACGTTCTCAGAACGGAATGAAGAGTTTCGGGAAGAAGACCCAAACTATCCAGGTCGTATAATGTTTGTTCAGCCAAACAAGATTGATATGTCCTTTTATGACACCACTTCCATCCGAGCCGCTTGGAAAACAGGTGATGTTTCTGAACTGTCCAGCTATGACAGAGAGATATATGATGCGGCCAAAGTGGTGCTAAATGAGGTCTTGAAAGAAGGCATGAGCGATTTAGAAAAGGAGATTGCCATTTACAACTGGTTGGTCAGCAACGTGAATTATGATGGAGCATACCAGGATGTAATGGAAGAAACCTCTGGCGAATCTGCCACTCCCTACGGGGGACTTGTGAACCGCACAGCGATATGCTTGGGGTATATTACAACCTTTCAATTGCTTATGGATTTAGCCGAAGTGGAGTGTATTACCATTGCTGGCGCAAGCTTTGCCAGTCAGGAAGATCATGGTTGGAACATGGTTCGACTGGATGGAGACTGGTATTGCACGGATGTAACTTGGGATGCTAACCGTCAGGCGTGGGGAGGCGGAGGAGAAAAGGATTGGAGGTTCTTCAATATCACCAGCGATGACATGGCTGCAACTGACCATCAATGGGATTACGCAAACACTCCCGAAGCTATCACTACGGGGAGCGGTTGGGGCTGAGCCAATATTCCAGCTTATGAGAATGCTGAAATAGACTGGAAACAGTTGTGTTTCCTCGCTCCTTGTGGTATAATTACTACAATAAGTCCCTTTACTACCGTTATCACTGCTGATAACAAATTGATAACAGCCCATCGTATAGGCTGGATAATATGGATATATCAAATAATCAAAAGAGCAGAGTATCATATTTCTAAAGCAAAATTCGTTAGAATATAACACTAAGCATTGCAGCCGGATGATTTCGGCCCAGTATGGGACCGAATTCGTTCACGAGGAATACCAGAACATCAAGAAGGTCTACTCGGTTTTTATCTGCATGGACCCGCCGAAGAACCGCCGGAACAGTATTACCCGATACCGGCTGACGGAGGAGAACCTGGTTGGAAACGTAAAGGAACCCGTCAGGCACTACGATTTGATGACTATGGTCATGGTGTGTCTGGGCGGTGCCGATGGGGAAAACTATGACGGGATACTGAAGCTGTTGGATGTGCTTCTGTCCCCGAAAGCTGGGGAAGCTGAAAAACGGCAGGTGTTGCAGGAAGAATTCGATATCCCCATGACGGAGACACTGGAAGCGGAGGTGCATCAGATGTGTAATTTGAGTGAAGGTGTGAGAGATTTGGGCCGTGCCGAGGGCCGCGCCGAAGGACTTCTGGCCTCCATCCGCAACCTAATGACCAACACCGGCTGGTCGTTGGAAAAGGCGATGGAAACCTTGGGTGTACCTGAGACAGACCGTCCCAAGTACACTGACCTGCTCCAGAAGCAATAGGAATTTTCTCGAAAAGGAAAACGGCGCTGTTCCCTCACTGGGGCAGTGCCGTTTTTGCAAATCCGAACCGCCGAAGCTGTTCGGCGAATTGACTGGACATTCCCCGCAGATTGTGGGATAATCGGTGTGGCGGAAGCCATGGCACCTTGAAAATTTAAGATTGAAGGTATCCGATCCTCCCACCTGTTTGCACATGATGATTGGAAGGATGGATACAAAATGGCTGAAAGAGTGGATTGTTTATATCGTGTTTCCACGACCAAGCAGGTCGACCACGACGAGCTGAACCAGGCGGACATCCCGGTCCAGCGCAAAGCCTGCCGGGACTTCGCCGACAAAATGGGCTGGGTCATCGTGAACGAGGAGCAGGAGACCGGCGTGTCCGGCTACAAAGTCAGCGCCAACGACCGGGACAAGCTGCAGCTCATCAAAAAGCGGGCCGAGCAGGGCAAGTTCGACATCCTGCTGGTGTTCATGTTCGACCGCCTGGGCCGCAAATCGGACGAGACGCCCTTCGTGGTGGAGTGGTTTGTGAAGCATGGCATCCGGGTGTGGAGCGTCAACGAGGGAGAGCAGCGCTTCGAGTCCCACACGGACCGCCTCACCAACTACATCCGCTACTGGCAGGCGGACGGCGAGAGCCAGAAAACCTCCATCCGCACCAAGACGGCCATGGGCCAGATGGTGCAGGAGGGCCGGTTCCGGGGCGGCGGCGTCCCCTACGGCTACCGGCTGGCGCCCAGCGGCATCCTCAACAAGAGAAAGCATGAGGTCTGCAAGCTGGAGATCGACGAGGACGAGGCCCGGGTGGTGCGGATGATGTTCAACCTGTGCGTGGGCTCCGGCTATGGCCGCTCCAAGATCGCCAACATGATCAGCGGCCAGGGCATCAAAACCCGAAGCGGCACCAACTGGCACGAGGCCACGGTGGGGCACATCCTGCACAATATCGCTTATACTGGCGTTCTGCGCAGCGGCGAGAGCCAGTCCGAGATCTTTGAGGAGCTCCAGATCGTAGACCCGGTCACCTTCGCCTTGGCCCAGAAGCTGATGGCGGAGCGGGTCAACGAATTCAACGCACAGCGGACCATGCCAAAGAACATCAGCGGCCAGGCGCTTCTCTCCGGCAACATTTTCTGCGGGCACTGCGGGGGCAGGTTGACGCTCACCACCAACGGCACCGTCCGGCACAACTTGAAAGGCGGGACGGTGTTCCGCCGCCGGGTGCGTTATGTCTGCTACAATTGTCAGCGCCGATGATAAAATGAAAGAAAACGCCGAGGAAAAAATGTAATT
>CAJUQN010000054.1 GCA_910588625.1 uncultured Oscillospiraceae bacterium | reverse complement strand
TCCAACATCCTCTTTTCTATTTCTCCTCCTTCGTGTCCTTTTCAGTGCGCTGCGGTCCGCGCGACAGGACTATGCGGGCATTGCGGGAGAAGGAAGAGGAGGGGAAGGAAAAAGCTCCATCCCCTCCTCCCGCCAGAGGCGAAGGGAAGGGATGGAGGCAACGAGGGAGAGGCGGAAGAAGCCGGCGCTCTCACGCCCGGAAGAAGGACACCCCTCCCCCATGCGGGGAAGGGGAAGGGCTTTCAATACTCGGGATTGGGAAGGAACCAGTTCTCCATGTTACGGAGGACGCCGTAGAGGGGACCGACGCTAAGGGGGGACTCGTAGGGCTTGAGGTCAAGGGAGCGGCGGCTGACGGTCCAGGCCAGCCAGTCGGTGCCGTAGTCGGCGGAACCCAGGCCCCAGGTGTCGTTGTTCTTGTGGCGGGCCATGCGCATGAGGTCGTAGAACCGGAAGCCTTCGAAGGCGGTCTCGAGGGCCATCTCATCGGCGATGAGGGTTTCCACGGCGTTGATCTGGTAGGCGATGTCAGCGGGGATGACGGGGGCATCGGCCGGAGCGGGGGTGTCGCTGCCCTCATCCTCGCCGCCAGGGGCGGGGGCGGGATCCGTGTCGCCATCGAGGAGACGGCGGGCGGAGAGACAGGCGGCCTGGGCCTCGGAACCGGCGGAGCGGGAGGCTTCCTCAAGCATGCGCGTGCCGACGGCCACGCGGTACGAGTAGAGCGTGTCGAGGTCGTAGCTGCCGCGGTCACGGCCGCCGCCGCAGCCAAGGGCGTGGATGCCGGTGGTGTTGTCCCAGCGGGTGTCGGAGAAGTCGAGGTAGTTCACGCCAAGGGCGCTGGCGCCGGCGGCGCGGCGCATCTCGTCGACGTCGATGTCGCACTGGTCGGGGGCGTCCTCAATATAGGGGAAGATCTTGCCGTCGACTACGGAGTCGGTCAGGACGGTGGGGACGGTCTCACGGGTGAGGCCGTCGCGGAGGACGGCGAAGGCGTGGCGCGGATAGCCGGCCCGGTTGATGGCTTCGGCGTAGCGCAGGTAGACCTGGCGGAGGCGGTAGACGGGGAAGAAGTACGTGTAGCTGAAGCTGCCTTCGGAGACGGACATGCCGTTGGAGGTGACGGAGATGTTGCGCTTCTGGATGAAGGACATCTTGCCCTCGGTGGTCTCGACGTCGGCGATGGTGCCGGCGCTGCGGGCGTCGCCGCCGGGATAATATTCTACCTCATAGGGCTCGTTGTTGGAGTTGTACTCGTAATGGCGGTAGCTCTGTGCCGCGGAGAGGTTGAGATAGCGCCGGGAGGCGGCCACCTGGCGGTTCTTGTAGTTGGCCTTGAGGCTGATGCGGCCGCTGGTGGTGGTGGTGGTCTCGCCGTTGGAGTCCACACCGCTGTTGGTGGAGTTCGAGGAGCTGGGATCGAAACCGTAGATCTGGGCAACACGCGTCAGGACGGTGCCGAAGGTGCTGTTGGCGGCGGAGAGGACGAGGGTGCCGACCTCGCCGGTGGTTCCGGGAGTGCCGCGAAGACCGGTGGTCCATGAGGAGGCGTCGGCGCGGTAGTACTTGTTGCCGTTGCTCATGGTTATCTCCATGAGGTCGGCCGCGCTGGAGAGGCTGACGCCGCGGCTGTTGTAGCGGATCTCGTTGTCCATGTAGGTGTAGTAGTGGGCGGCGGCTTTCTCGTAGTCGGAGCGGGAGGCGCCGCGCAGGAGGTAGAGGTCGCCCATGACCAGGTCGGCGGGGAAGACGCTCAGGGAGTGCGCCACGTTGATGGCGCCGTTGTTGAAGGTGCCGTAGTTGGGGCGGCCAAGGGACTTCTCATAGGCGTAGGCGCGCTCGAGGTCGTGGGAGAGCAGTTTGTCGAGAAGGTTGTCGGCTGTGGCGAAGCCTTCTTCGGGGGCCGTCTCCCAGCCGGTGTTGGCGTTGTCGACGGGCTTGGTGATGAAGGGCACAGAGCCGTAGTTCTGGACCAGCTGCATGTAGGTCCAGGCACGCACCAGCTGGACCTGGGCGAACTCGCGCCGCATATAGTAGCTGTTGTTCTTGGTGGCCATGGTGTCAACCGCGGCCAGGTAGAAGTTGCACTGGTTGATGACTTTGTAGTAGGCGGCGCGGTTGAGAAGGCCGTTGTCGCCGTCGGGAAGGCGCTCGAAATTGGAAAGGGAGGCGATGGTGTCGCTCACGTACATCGTGGTGTCGGCCAGGTCGCCGCGCAGTTCGCCAAGAAGGACGTTGTTCTCGATGACGTCCTGGACGTTACCCAGAATGCCGAAGTAGAAGTCGACGGTGTCCTTGCCGGAGAAGTTCTCGGCATAGAGGTCCATGTCGGGAGTGAGCATGTCTTCGCACGAGGTGGCGGCGGTGCCAAGCCCGAGGAAGGCGGCCAGCAGGCCTATGATCGATTTATTTTTCATTGTATGGTTGGGTTTGGAGGCGGCGCAGACGGGGCGGGCCGGATGAGGGCCCGCGCCGGGCGCCGGCGGTTTTTACAAGTTGATGGTCACACCGAAGTTGAAGCTGCGGCCCTGGCTGAGCCAGCCGGCGTCGATACCCTGGTAAAGGACGCTGTTGCCGGCGGAGAACTCGGGATCGCTGCCCAGGTACTTCGTTACGGTAAAGACGTTGTTGGCTTCGCCCCACACGGAGAGGCCCTGCAGCCAGCTCAGGGAGAGGGGGACGCGATAGGTCAGACGGACTTTCTTGAGCTTGAGGTAGGAACCGTCCTCGATCCAGCGGTCGGAGAAGCGCTCGTTGTTGACCCACTCGTCATTGTCGGAGGCCATCGTACGGGGGATGTCGGTCTGCTGGCCGCTGTATTTCCAGCGGTTCACCACGGCCGTGGTCTGGTTGTAGATGTTGTTGGCGCCTTCGAGCTGCGAACGCTGGTAGTTGAAGACATCGTTGCCCAGGGAGTACTTGAAGTCGAGGGAGAGGGTCAGGCCCTTCCAGCTCAGGCTGGTGTAGAGGTTACCGAAGATGTCGGGGTTGGGATCGCCGATCTGGACCATGTCGGCCTCGGAGATCCAGCCGTCCCCGTTCTGGTCGACGAAGCGGACGTCACCGGCCTTGAAGTTACGGTAGGGGGACTGGCTCAGCCCGGTGGGATAGCGCAGGTAGCCGTACTTGCCGGCCGTGGAGGCTTCGGCGTCAG
Organism: uncultured Oscillospiraceae bacterium; assembly: GCA_910588625.1. GTDB lineage: Bacteria > Bacillota > Clostridia > Oscillospirales > Oscillospiraceae > Enterenecus. The sequence continues at coordinate 15,305 of CAJUQN010000054.1, read as the reverse complement.
TGGTGAACACACCGGCCGTGCGGTAGCCGTAGAACACACCTACGGGAAGGCCAACGGCGGTCAGGACGTTGTTGGTGCCGTAGATGGAGGAGGTGTAGCCGTGAAGACGCTGCTCGCTGGAGGCGATGCGGCGGCCGTCGGCGTCGAGGGCGTAGGTCTTGATGTAGTTCAGGCTCGTCTCGGGAAGGGCCGTGATCTCATTCTGGTAATGACCGACGGTGAAGCCTGCCTGCCACTTCCAGTCGCGACGGTTCAGGAGAACGGCATGGGCGTTGAACTCGACACCGCGGTTCTCGAGGGCGCCGTCGTTGGCCCACATGGAGGTGAGGCCGGTGATGTCGCTCACGGACTTGCGGGTAAGAAGGTCGCTGGTGCGGGACCAGTAGTAGTGCACGCCGAAGGAGAGACGGTTGTCGAGCATGCTGCTCTCCAGGCCGACGTTGACGCGGCGGGTGGTTTCCCACTGGATGGTCGGATTCTGGATGTTGGCCAGTTTCAGGGCCGTGGCCTTGTCCATGAACTTCGTGTTGGCGAAGTAGGTGCGCGCGGCGTAGTAGTCTACGTTGTCATTGCCGCTTTCCTCATAACCGGCAGTCAGTTTCAGGTAGTTGACCGAGGGGACCTTGAACCAGTCTTCCGAGGAGATCAGCCAGGCGGCCTGGACGGTGGGGAACAGGCCCCACTTCACGCCGGCGAGCTTGATGCCCGAGGAGGCTTCCTTACCGAAACGGGAGGAGGCTTCCATGGAGGCGCCGGCGGTGAGGAAGTACTTGTTGCGGTAGTTGTAGTCGGCGTTCAGGTAATAGGACAGGTTGGTCCAGGTATCGTTCACGCCGCCGTAGTCCTTATATTGGAGTGACATGCTCATGTTGGGCATCTTGTCGTTGTCGTTGTTATAGCCCCGGATGTAGCTGTTGCCATAGGAGAAGGAGGAGATGCGGAAGCCGCCGAAGAGGTTCACGCTGTGGGCGCCGAACACCCGCTTCCAGTCGACACGCAGGTCGTTGTAGAGGGAGGTCTCCTTGCTGAACTGGGAGCGCATCACGCTCTTGACCTCGCCAAGACCTTCAACGCTCTTGGCGGGGGTTCCGTCGTTGGGAAGGTAGTACTTCTCGTTGATGCGGTTCAGAATGTAGCTGAAACGGTCGCTAACGCTCAGATAACTGTTGATCTGGTATTTGGGGGCCACATTGATGGAGAACTGGGTCTGCTCCAGGAAGTTCTTATTGTCACCCTGGCCGTTCTGAAGGATCCAGTAGGGATTGACAAGGCCGGAATAGCCGAAGGACTGGGCAAAGCGGTAGGGGTTGTTGGCGTCCGTATAGTTCTTGCCGGAATAAATCTTGTCGGTATGCTCAACGGAGAGACCGCCGTCATAGAGGACGTAATGGGCGTAAGGACTGATGAACGGGGACTGGATCAGACCAAGGACATTCGGGGAGGAGATGTTGCTGGCGGAATAGTCCTCGGCCCAGCCGTTGTCGCGAAGGTTATAGGCATTGCGCGAATAGGAAAGGTCCAGGCCTGTGGTAAAGTTCTTGAACATGTTGATGTCCGTGTTGAAACGGATGTTCAAGCGGTTGAAGTCGGTGCGCTTGGCGGTGGCGTCGGACTGGGAATAGCCCAGGGAGAGGTTGTACATGGCAACATCATCGCCACCTTCAACGCTGACCTTGTAGTTCTGGGTGAAGGCGGTCTTGTAAAGGCCTTTCTGCCAGTCGGTCTCATTGTGGTATATCGGATAGAGCAGATAGTTGGGGTCCTCGTTCATGAACGGGGGGACGGAGCCGGAACTGTTCTTGAAGTAGTCGCGGGCGGCGGCGGTTGTGCCAAGGAACTCGGTGACATAGTTGCGGTACTGGCCGGCGTTCATCATGTCTGTTCGGCCGGGGGTCAGCTCGAAGCCGCCGAAGGCGCGGATATTGATACGGGTGACCATGCTGCGGCCGCGCTTGGTGGTGATCTCGACCACACCGTTGCCGCCACGGGCACCGTAGAGGGCCGTACCGTTCTTGAGGAAACGGACATTCTCGATGTCCTCGGTGTCGAGGATGTTGAAGATGTTGTTGACAAAGCCTTCATGGAGGGCTGAGCGGTCATACTGCATGTCCCAGATGACGCCGTCGACAACGACCAGGGGCTGGGCGTTGGCGTTCAGGGAGTTCAGACCGTTGACAAACATCGCGGCACCCTGGGCGGGCTCACCGCCGCGGTTGATGGTGCGGACGGAGGCGTTGAGCCGGTTCTCGATGTCGTTCTCAATGGTCAGGGAACTGGAATTGCTCACGGACATTTCCGGGCGGTGGTATAGGGAGGTTCCGTCGGAATAAAGCCGCTCCAGGGAGCTGGAGTAAAGGCGGGCATTCTGTCCGGAGACGCCCTTGAGGGCTATCTGGACGGGATTGTAATCGCCTTCAAGGTCGACATACAGGGAGGTTACGAACTCGGGGACCTTGATCACATAAGCGCCCTTGTCATCGGTAAGGGCGGTATAGTAACGGTTGTTCAGAGCCTGGACCTTGGCGCCTGCAAGAGGGGCGCCGGTGGCGGCGTCGTAAACGAAACCGCTGATTTCCTTCATCTCATAGCGGGAGGAAGGACGGCTGGAGGAAGAAGACTGCGCCGGAGCGGAGCCGGAGACGGTCTGGGCCGAGAGGACACAGGGACCGGAAAGCATGAAGAGGCAAACGCCCGCACGCAAGGCTCCCTGCATGATATGGAGATTCTTTTTATTCATCGTTTTCTATTTTAAAGTCAACAAGAGAGGTTATTCACGAACGGGCTCGAGGATGACCTTGCTGAAGCCGACACCCTGGGCCTTGCCTTTACCGCGGTTGGAAATGGTGATATGAAGCATCGGGAATGTGCTGAAGTCAAGACCGCTGTAACTTTCAGGTATCTCGACGCTTTCCCAAAGGACGTGCTTGTTCACGCGGGTCTGGTCGATATCCTGGCTGGAGGTCTTCTTGGTGCCCTTCATGAGCTTGAGGTCGTCGCCCAGAAGTTCGGCCGTGAAGTTGGGGCTCTCCAACACCTCATTGCCATCGCCGTCCACCTGAATGGTGGAGAGGTTGATGCGGTTGGGCACCGTGATGACGGAGATCCTGTACTTGCCGCTGAGAACGTTGTTCAGGCGGATATGGAGCTCGAAGTTACCGGAACCCTTCACAAACTCGTAGTAGGTATAGGTATCATCCTCGACATCGCCTGTAACAGGTTCCTTGCCCCAGCTTTCCAGCAGGGTGTCGGTACGTGTCTCGGAGGTGAGGTACATTGTCTGGGCGCCGTTGGCCACACCTTTCATACGGACGATATTGTAAGAGTGGAAATCAAGGGCATTGCGGCGGATGAAGGAATAGGCGGGATCTACCTTGTACTCATCTACAACGAAAACATAGCCGTTGGAGGCTTTTACCGGAGTGATACCCTCGAAAACCGGATTGATGTTACGGTCGCCGGGGACACGGTTGGCCTTGTTGTAAAGGATGACACCGGAGGTGGTCACCAGGGAGTCGGCATAAAGCACATGGTTGATGACAGAGGCCGAGTCGGACTTGTCCACACCGGGGAACAGGGACGGGGATATGAGCATCGTGCCCAAAAGGGAGCGGTAGGTGTTCAGATGTGTCAGCGAGTCGTTGGGGTTGACATTGGTCTTCGTATAGAGGAAACCGCCATCGGCACCTTTCGATTCCGACCACTCATACTCGTAGCTGTCGGCATAACGGTACAGCGGAGAGATGGTATCCAGAGCGCCGGCATAGGCTTCATCGGAAGGGACAATGGCAACGAAAAGGCTGTCCTCGGTGGCGATATGGAAGGCGCTGGATGTGGACAGAAGCTCATTGGAATAGATATAGACCGAATCGATGTATTCCATCTGGCCCTTATCGTTCATGGAGCCTTCCGTACTGGCATTCTCAGAGAAAGTGAACTTGTCGTAGGAGGTGACAAGAGCATTCATGCGGGAAAGGGAGGGATTGACGCTCAGATAGTCATAGATATTATAGGCAAAGGGGGAAACGCCGTCCAGAACATGAAGCATGCCGTTGGAGGAAACCACATCGGTAATGTTACCGCCGGCCAGACGGACACCGTTGAACAAGCTGTCAGAGGCACTGTAAGAGGCCAGTTTGCCGTTCAGAAGACGGACCTGCTGGGAGGACTGGGAGGAGGCATAGTTGAAAAGGGCCAGATGGTTGCGGACGAACTGGTTGGACACCATATAGTAAAGCTTCATGGAAGCCTGAAGATCCGTGTCCTTCAGAGCATCGGCCTTGTCCAGAGAATCCAGATAAGCCTGGGCATTATAGGTGCCGTTCTTAGGGGCCCACATCGTCATCTCCTGAGAGGTGTTCAGGAAATCGGCATAGGACTGCTTGCGGCCGCGGTCCGACTCGGTACGCATCACAGGAGTCCGCTGCAGTATCTCCGCGAGGGAGGTCAGTTCAGGATTGGAGGAGATGTTCTTCCAAATCGTATTGGCACCGGAAGGGGCGCCGGGCTGCACCTCGAAATGGTCGTCGGTACAGGAGGAAAGGGACAGCAGCAACGAGGCGCAAAGAAGCCCTCCCCTCAGGAATTGATCATATATACGGTTCATGGTCTTATTTAATATGCTTTGGTTACCAAATATCTTCGGCCGTCGCGCCGTTATAGACGGAGGTCGGAACGTATTCGAAATAGTCAACGAAAAGCTGGCCGTTCAATTTCTTCAATGCGGACTTGAAGCGCAAATAGTACGTCTTGTCGGCTTTCATGTCGGCGGTGGTGACAATCAGGCGGATAGCGGCAGCGCTGCCACCCTGGTCACGGACCGGAGTCTGGCCCTTGCTGCCGGTGGTGGACCAATAGCGGGGACCTTTCATATAGCCTTGGTTACGCATGTTCTTGTCATTCTCCGCATTGGTAACGTCATCGCCCTCGATATCCGCAGTCCAGGGTATGGCGATGGAACCGGCGCCCTGACGCATGTCCACGGGAAGACCGGTAGGCTGCAGACGATGGGGATCGTCACCAAAATACATCTGGGCCATACCGCGCTGGTTGTTGTTGGAAAGCCCGATGCGGAGCTCATAGGTGCCGTCCTTGGGGAAAGGAGGCAGACGCAGCGTAAAGTCATAAAGTCCCAAGAACATCAACTCATCACCCTGATAGTCGCGCCAGGCGCCGCCACCCTTGGGGTCGACACCGGCATGGAGGTAAAGGAAGATGGTACCGGCTGACTGGTTGAGGATGTTGCCGCAATAGCCCTTGGGGAACATGGCGAACTCCGTGGCACGGGTATTGTTGGACAACAGTTCGGGCAACATGGTCGTCACGTCCATACGGATACGCTCACCGGCCAGCTGGGTGCGCATGGCGTCATCATAGAGCAGTATCTTGTTGATGGGGAAATAGAAGCCGTTAAGGGAGTTGTTGTCATAAACGCCGTTCAAAGGAGACACAAGAAGACCCGGATTTTCGATGCCGATCTCTCTATAATCACCCTCACGCTTGTTGTCATAAACGGATTTGCGGTTAAGGTAAATCGGATTGTTCAAGGCATCGGGATCCACACTGTTGGTGCCTATCTGGGTCACTTTTATCAGACCGCGATACTTACCAAGAGTCGTGTAATAATCCCACACATTGGTAGGATAATTTATGGTCTGGGGACGCGCACGGTCAGCACCATAATCATAATGGAACTCATTGTAATGACTGACAAAACGGTCATAGGCCAGACGGCCGTACAAAAGGTGATAGGCCACAAAACGGTTGACGGCATTGTCGGGGTCTTTCAGATTGTCAGAAGCAGCCGTGCCATAGGCGGACTCGCACTTTTGGCGAATCTGAGCCATGACATCATTCCAGTTCGTGACGTGGCCATCGGCATCTTTCGACAGGGTAATGCCCCACTCCGATGCAAACACGTCATCCGGCTCTACAAAAGCCGTAAAACCGATATAACGGTGCTGCGGAACATTGAACTTCTGGCCGTCGGTGGAAGTCCCCACACTGGGCACAAAAACCGCGTCACGTTCCTCTTCCTCATAAACCTGGTCCAGATAAGACACGGCAAGGGAATCGGCCCAGGAGGTCTGCTCCAGCAAATGGGCGAAAACCTGCATATTGCCGGCGGCGGCAATACGTTCGTAAAGATTGTCGGAAGAAGGCGCTATAACGGAATCAACCTCATGAATCATACCGTTGGAGACCTCTATATTGGTCTTCAATACTCTGGAACCGCCATTGATGACATAATACATCTCACCGGAGGCTGCCGTATCCTGACTGCAGGACAGGATACGGTCGTTCAGGTTGGCCTCGGGAAAAGAACCGGACGGAGAGGGGAATACTGCTTCTTCGTAAGCACTCAACTCGCCGTTGTCGATGATACAACTCTTGGCAATCAGCTCAGCCTGCTCATAGCTCAGCTCATCCGGGGTATTCACACCAAGACTCTTGATATGATTCCGAACGGCGGCATTGTTGGGGGCAAACACCGTATAGTTGCCTCGGGCGGAGAGCACGCTGGTCAGAGAAGAAGCCTCAGAGGAACGGCCGAGACGGACACGGTCGAAAATCGACTTGATATCGGAAAAGCGATCCGGAGTGCCAGCCAGATAATCCGTCACCGTCTGTTCTGTCTTAATGGCAAAATTGCCCTCATCGATGGTCTCCTTACAACCGCCTAGGGCGAAAAGGAAACAAGGCACCAATAAAGAGGAAAAGAAACGCGAGACTTTTCTCTTTTCGAATAATATTTTTCTCATGACTGAAGACTTTTATTTATTCGGGGTATAACGGTCCCATACCGGATTTTGAATCAGTTTGCCGCCATTGCCAACACCGTTGACCTTCATTTCCTCATTATAAATGGGCAGGTACATCGCATAAAGCAGACGGAGACGGTTACGGACAGAGGTGGAAAGAGAAATGAAATCCGAAAGGGTTGACTTGGTGTCGTTGCTGGCTTCCACCTGACGGACGATGTCGAACCAGCGCTTGCCCTCACCGATAAACTCACGCTGACGTTCCTGGTAAACAAGCTTCAGAAGATCCGAACCTTTCTTGGCGGTGCCGTTGTAAGCGTAATTGTCATCCAGACGGGTGCTCACATAATCCTCGTCACCACCGCCGGTACCCGTCAACTTGGGGTTATTACGCTCAAACAAGGTGTTGACCAGAAGGAAGCCCTCATTGACAACATTGCCGGCAGCAGCTGCTGCATTAGGATTGAGACGAGCGATGGCTTCGGCACGGATCAGCATGATGTCTGACAAACGGTAAAGGGGCCACGGCATTGACTTCTGGGAACGCCAGGAAGCCGAACAGCCTTCGGACATTTCCTTCATATCATCAATCACGATACTGGAAGCCAACCCTTTATGGAATACCGGAGGATTGGAGCTGATACGAGACCAATTAAAGGTCTCGGGAAGACGGATATCCGCACGGCCGAAACCGGTGGCGGGATCCGCATCATTCTCGGAAGGAGCCATCAGGAAACTGGAACCGACCATCTGACCCGTCTTCAGGTTATTATTCTCCACATAACTGTAGAAAGTTCCCGGCGTACCGTTCACAAGATCAACGCCGTTATAGTTCAACTGGAATATACATTCGTCAGAATAACCTGTCCCCCAAATGCTGGAATAAACCACATCGCTGACATTACGGTCACCCGAAAACAAGAAACGGTTCAGATAGGGATAACGCTTGTCCTTATTCTGGGACATGGAGGAATTGGGATTCTTCTCCAGGAATTCGTCATAATCGGCCTGGAACTCATCCAGCACAATGCGGGAATAATCCATTGTCTTCTGGAAGCAGGCGTTGCTCAAGGCATTACATTCGGCGGATGACAGCGTGTCGCCCTCCTCACCAAGAACAATATCTCCTTTTTCCTCGGATTTCAGAAGCATACAGCCGCGCCACAAGTTCATATCCGCCAAAATGGCATACATCGTACGCTTTGTTATGCGCCCGCAGTTGTCCTGGGTATTACCATAATCCACTGCAGGGAATATGCTCTGGGCATTCAGGTCTTCGATCTGACCTATCAGGGTGCCCAGAAGATTGACACCCAACGTGGCCGGAAGGTGGCGGTTACGGGCCTGCTCATCGGTATTGATGCTTTCCTGCTCGAAGGGGACATCACGGTAAGCGCGCACCAGATAGAAATAATAAAGAGCGCGAAGAACCGTCATTTCCGCCTTGATCGTATTCCAGTCATTGCGGCGGAAACTCGGATCGACCTCCTTACCGGGCTCGGTCATTATATCGCCTTTCTCCAGTACCAAGTTACAGTAGTTGATGCCTGTATAGAAAGCGGACCAGTCGAACATGCCTTCGGTCGGCATCAGGATGCCCTGCTGGAGATTCTGGATATTGGTGCGGGACATGTCGTTGAGCGTAAGATTGTCGCTGCGGAGCTCGCCCCACTGTACAATACGGTCGGTCACAGCCTGGGTCGCAAACTGGCGATAGGCAGAGGCGCGGACATTATTAAGGTCGTTCTTGTCTTTCCAAAAATCCTGCTCCGTAATCTTGTCGGTAGGCAATACCGTCAGATAATCTTCGCAAGAGGCCAGGCCCAGACTCACGCAAAAGCCTGCGGCTGCCAGCATTGTATTTAGGTATTTTGTCGTTTTCATTGCTTCGATGATATTAGAATCCCACATTCAAACTAACTGTGAACGAACGGGAACGCGGAGTTTGCGAACTGTCGGTACAGGGGGAGAAACCGGAGGAACTGTGGTCGGGATCCACGCCTTTGTACTTAGACCAGAAAATAAGGTTGTTGCCGGAAGCGGCGAGACGCAGAGAACTGAGACCATACTTCTTAAGTTTGTCGGCCTTGAAATTATAGCCTATCTGGAAGTACTGGAAGCGGAGATAATCACCGGGTTCGACATAACGGTCGCTGATCAGGGCATTATAAGTATTGCCGTTGGCAACCTTAGTACTCATGGCACGGGGAATTTCAGTCACCTGGCCGTTGGTTCTCCAACGGTGGTTGACAGCGGCGCTCTGGTTCTTGTTGGTACGCATGTCTTCGGCATACATACGGGCAAGGTTGATGATCTTGTTGCCGATACGGAAATTGAAGTTGGTCTTCAAAGTCCACTGGCCGAAATTGAAATCAACACCGAAACCGCCGTTCACCTTGGGGTTGGAACCGCCGAGGTAGACGATGTCAAGCTCGTCTATCTGACCGTCATGGTTGATGTCCTCATAAATAACGTCACCACCCTCAAACTTATAGTTCACACCACCGTAGTTGTAAACCATCTGGAGAGGATTGCCGTTCTTGTCATAAACAACGTTACCCTGGGCGTCGCGCACAATCGGAGCGGTCTTGCCGGTTGCCTTGGCTGTATTGTACATATTGCCGTTGGCATCGGGCTCGGGAAGATAGTACTCATTGTCGCTCTGGTTAAGGAAGTAGCCGTTATGCTTGTAGTCATAGGCATAAACACCCTTATAGCGGAAACCGTAAATGCCGCCGAGCGCATGGCCGATCTGGACACGCTGCATCACACTCTCGTTGCCATTGGCATAATCAAAGTCCTTATTGTTGCTCGCAAGGACGGAAGCATCCATGGAAGTGATGGTGTTGATGTTCTGGGCGATATTGAAGCGGAGAACCGTGGAGAACTTGCCGACCTCGAAAAGCTTGCCGGTATTGATGTAAAGTTCCCAACCCTCATTCTCCATGGAACCGACGTTAGCGGCGGAAAGCGTGGAGAAACCGGTCGTGGAAGGTATGCGCACGTTATAATTAAGAAGGTCTGTCGTCTTCTTCTTATAGACATTCAGGTCGAACTGGAGCAGATCCTCGAAAAGGTGAAGGTTGAAACCCATGTTCCAGGATTTGGTCTTCTCCCACTGGATCTGCGTAAGACGGAGGTTGGAAGGACGGATGGCCGCTACCCCGTTATAGGAGTCAAAAGCGGAATACTGGTTGTAAATCAGGCCTTCTCCAAAACTGCAGTTACCGGTAACACCCCAGCCCGGACGGAAGGCGAGCATGCTCACCACTTTCTTCAAAGGCTTGAAGAAGGCTTCGTCGCTGATATTCCAGCGTCCGGACACACCGGGGAAGAAACCCCACTTGTTGCCGGAACCGAACTTGGTGCTGCCGTCGGCGCGCAAAGTGAAGTCTAACGAATACTTGGAACCGAAAGAATAGTGGAAGGAACCGATACCGCTCATGGTATGTCCCTTACCGGTCGAAGTGGAGGCACCGGTAAGATAGCCGGGCACTGTCGGGTCCGTAATGCCGCCGCCGATACCCGAGGAAGACAAGGACTGCCGGGTGGAGTTCTGGGAACCCACCTCTAAGCGAGCCAGAACCTGCAGGGAGTGGTCCGGGTTAACAAAATAGGGCTTGAACACCAACTGATGACGGGTATTGAAAGCCAGGCTCTTGAACTCGTCATTGGAAGTGGTGTTGATACCGTCGGACCAGGAACCGGGACTCAAGGAAGAAGGACGGTAGGAATTCTTCGTCTCGGTATAGGCGTTCATATAGACCTCACCGGTATAGTCAAGATGGGTCTCGTCATCGTCCTTGCCAAGCAGCTTATACTCCAGCTTGAACTGGGGAGTGATGGTGTAGGTGGACCAGCGGCGCCAGGAAAGATTGGCTATGGCCACCGGATTGCCGTTGGAGACCATGTCGCTCAGATAATAGGAAGACTTGTTGCTGTTATTGCTTACCATGCCGGCAGCTGCGGCGGCCTGAGGCATCTGATAATAGTCACCGGTATCGAAATAACGCCCGTTCTGGCGGTCATACTCCCATCGGGTAACGGCCATATTGGGCATGGCCTGATAAGCGCGACCCATCAGACCGTCATCGATGTTCTTGTTCTGCTTGGTATAGGTCAGAGAGAAATCAGAGGAGAACTTGATACGGTCGGACACATAATAGTCAAGGGCCAGACGGGAAGAAAAGCGGTCAAGAGTCTGCTTGATGACGGTACCGGTCTCATGGTCATAGCTTCCCGATACGCGGAACGTGGCCTTGTCGCCACCGCCAGAGATGGCGATACCATAGTTGTGCGTCTGGCCAAACTGGGTCACCTCGTCTATCCAGTCCGTGTTCTTATTATAATTATAGCGGTAAGCCGTATAAGTGGGAAGGTCCTGCAACTCCACTATGGCGTCGGCGGGATTGCCAGCCTGGGGATTGGGATTGTGGTAAGCCTGCTGGAGCATCATCTTGTACTGGTCACCGTTGAGCATGTTCATGCCTTCGGGCTGCCAGGCGCCGGAAAAGCGGTAGCTGAAATTGACGCGGGTCTTGCCGCGGGCACCACGGCGGGTCGTAATCTCGATGACACCGTTAGAGCCGCGGGCACCCCAGATGGCGGTGGCGGCGGCATCCTTCAACACGTTGATCGTCTGGATGTCCTCGGGATTAACCTGAAGAAGGGTGGCGAACTTTTCCTCATTCATGTCATTGGCGTCGAAATCCTCCGAATCGTAGTCCTCCAGTATCTGGCCGTTGACCACGATAAGGGGCTCCTGATTACCGTTGATGGAGGTCACACCACGGAGGCGCATGCTCGTACCGGCACCCAGGTTTCCGGAATTGGCTACAATGTCAAGACCGGCAATCTGTCCCTGAAGGGCCTCGCCGGCGGTCTCGAAGGAAAGACCTTCCATCTGGTCCATGTTCAGGGTCTGCTTGGCCACGGAGATCTCACGCTCGGGAATAACAAGGCCATTGGACTGGGTCTTGCGCGTAACAACGACCTCCGCTCCGGCTATCGTGTTCTTGTCGTGGAGTTCCACACGGAAGTTCGTACGGCTGCCGATCGGAGAGATGCGCTCGGTCTTATAGCCGATATAGGAAATCTGAAGCGTGTTGTTGGGATTCTTGATGGCAAGGGAGAAGTTACCGTTGGCATCGGTCTGCGTGGCGGATATAGCACGGTTGGACTTGTCGATCTCAGCAACATTGGCCATCACCACGGGACCGTTGTCCGAAGAACTCCAGACATGGCCCGTAATGCGTTTCTGAGCAAAAGCGACGGAGCAACAGAAACACAAGGCTAGTGTCAATAAATATTTTATGCGGTTCATGATATTATGATTTATTTTCTGATTCTGTACTTCGTCACGAATTTGAGAGCGGCCGAAGGAGTCGACCACGCGCTGTCATAACGGCCGTTCTCCAGAGACGTGAAGTTGAGGACATCCTCTATCTGATGAATGGAGACATAGGAGGAACTGTTGATGGCCGTGGCAACACCCTGGACGGGAGCGTTGAAGTTGGCGTCGCGGGCAAGCACGTTATAGGGGGCCTGAACGGAAACGGTACGGCCAGCACGGTCGGTCAGGGTAATACTGCCCGGTTCCTGCCTCATGTTGATGGAAAGGTAAACATTGTCCTCATTGTCTATACAGGAAGTCTGGTAGTCCACACCGCCGCCGTTGTCGATATCATCAACAAAGAAGGACTGGTCCTGGAAATGATACTTCACGAAGTTGACCAGCATCGTAATCATGGCACGGGCCTGGGCCTGGGCCGCCTCAGGAAGGGTACCACTCTCCTCGTCCAGATTCTCCGCGATGAAACCGGTAATATCCTCCTGGCTCTTAAGACCTTTGTCAAAAGCGGCAAGGACCGCATCGTTGGTCGGGGCATAGATGGTATAACGGTAATTGTTGAAGAAACGGACCAGAGATTCACCCTGGGTGGGATTGACACCCTCGTTCGTGAAAATACGGTATTTGTTAACCTCGTTTGCTATCTCCTCGCGGGAGGTCACGTCTTCACCGATCAGACCGACCAGACGAAGGTCGTCCTCGGAGAAGTTTGTCTCGCAAAGCTTGTAGAACTCGCCATAGTGATCCTGGTCATTGGACAGGATATTATAAACGGACTTCGTAGTAGCCTGCATAGGACGGTCAAGGAGGAAAGTGAAACCGTTACCGTAACCGTTCAGCTCGGCTGTCTGGTTATAGCTCTCCGTAACCGTGCAGACCGGCTGGTTGTCAGGGTACTTACCGGCATCGCCACGCATCTGAAGCTGGAAACCGCCGTCAACCACCATACCGGCGAAACCAGCATTGGCATCTCCGCGCTCGCGCAGGTAGACGGGAGCACCGCTACGGGACAGATAATAGCGGCGGCGCCCCTGCATGTCCTCCTGGTCACCGCTACCGGTCTCGTGGACGATGATGTGATGGTCAACCATATCCGTCAGCAACTGGCGCTTGACCAAACCGGCGCCGGAATTCAGAGAACCCTTGTCACCGGGATTGGAAACGTTGGCGGCACCTGTCAGGGCACGGTCACCGTCGCTGGGAGCGCGGTCATAGTAGAAACGGTAGGCCTGGGACTTGATGGGGAAAACGGCGTTCGTGGAATTGTCATAAGTGAAGCGCCAATACTTGTACTGGCTTGCGGAAGCGGCGTTACGGGCAAGGGACATCGGGTCTACAAGACCGTAAAAACCCAGACTCTCGTCAGTAGGCACAAAGAGGGAGAAATGAGACTGCATGGCCTTCAGATAAGTCGAATAGTACTTCTGAAGAGGGGCGCTGTTATAATTCTCCTGAATGAAGTTGTCATCCGCACGAAGGACAGCGTTGACAATCTGGGTACCGCGGCTGTAAAGCACAGGAGCGATGACTGAGGCGTAGTCGGCGGGGGTCATCACGCGGTTCATCACATAAACGACACCGTTGTTGGCGAAAAGACACCGCTCAAAGCTCTCCTTGTACTGCTCAAGAGAAGAATAGTTGGGATCGGTGGCCGGGAACATCTGGTCCTGGGCGTCATTCATGATCGTCAGATACTTGCTCGGAACAGACTCAAGGAAAGAGTCCTTCATCAGGTTGTTGATCAGAGCCTGGACGATATTAAGGGGTATCTGATAAAGGTTGTAAGACAGGTTCTCGCGGGTCACCGGAGTCTGCTTGGCAAAGCGCTCGATAAGAGCGCGGCCGCCGCCGTTGAGGAAATACTCCTCCATGGCCGCGTCGCTGGGAACGAACATGGCCGCCATGTCCTGCTCCTTGGGAAGGGAGTTGCTGCCGGAGTACTCGTTCCAGCCCGGGTCGAAGGAAAGAAGCGGGAAACTGCCAAGGTCCTTACGGTCAGGACGCTCGCTGATGGCACCGCCGTGAGACCGGGAAGAGATGTAGCGCTTCTCAAAGACAGAGTCATTGCCGATGTCATAAAGCGCCTTGTACTGCTCTGTCAGGCTCGCATTGTAATAAGGGGCGCTGAAACGGTCTAGCATCTGGCTGAAAAGGTTCGTAGAGCCGTTCGTACGGATCACCTCGGCCATGTTGGAGGGAGTCACGACAACCTTGTCCAGAACATTGAAGTAACCGTTCAGACAGGTCACGTCCTGCTCTATCACGCGCGCGTCATATATATAGGTACGCTTACCGCCAGCACTGCCGTTGAGCCAGGCGTCGTCGCCGCGAAGGCCAAGGATGAAGCTCACATCGTCATGAGTGATGTCCTTCTCCTTCATCTGGTCCTCAATGAAATGCAGCATCATCGGGGCCGTCGCATCAAGGGCCATGTAAATGCCACCGCGGCCCTGGTTCGTATAGGCGTCCCAGAAACGGACGTCACCGCCGGTGGCATCGTCCTCAGAAGGCTCGTTCAGGTTGTTGGGAAGCTCGTTCCACTGCCAATACTTGACACTGTCCAAAGAGGACGCGGCGGTGTTGCGGCGCATCGTCAGGCTGCCACCGCCGGCGGAATAGGGAAGCATCTCCAGAACGTCGGCATTGTTCAGAAGAACGTTGTAAAGAAGGATACGCTTCTGAGAGAGGGTCAGCTGCTCGTAGCTGCGGACAGGAGAGCCAGAGGCGTCAACCCAGTCCGTCGTGGCGAAAAAACGGGCATAGGCGCTGTCGGGCGCCACAAACAACGTCTTGCTGCCTGTACGGGACAGAACGTCAGAATACTCAAGGTCGTCAACCAACTTGACCACCGTCTTGAAGTCACGGGCCTTCAACTCGTCGTAAATACTCCCGCCCAAAAAACCTGGAAGAGTCTCGTCCAGGTCGTAGTCATCAGAGCAGGAATACGTCAGACCGCAGCTGGAAAGCAGGCACAACGCACCAAAAAACGAGGCCTTCATCGTCGTAATACGGTTTTTCATACGCATTCAATTTATATTTATTCCTTATTTTTTATTAATCGTCTTGAAACAAAAACAGACTAAGTGGCACAAATTTAAACCTTTTTGACCATCAATAACCTAATCCATAACCACAAAACTACAAATATTAAATATTTTTAAGAAACAACACAGGGCAACTTTTAAAACAATAAAAAA
>CAJUQN010000053.1 GCA_910588625.1 uncultured Oscillospiraceae bacterium | reverse complement strand
ATCTACGTCACCAGGGCAGAGTTATCTATAAACAAAAAAGCCGCACAGTAGCTGAACATCCGTCAGTTACTGTGCGGCTGATATGAATTAAAATCGGTATTACCGGGTTGCTGCCCGTTTGTCCTTTATGTGAAATGGTTCCTTATCACCTCCCAGTCTGCCCCCACCAAAGGGCGTATTGTAATGGAAAAAGAATGGTGGCAAATCCGAAAATCCTCTCTGATTAAGATTGCTCATGGATTTCTTTGCTTTCAGAAAACAACAACATATAGTATTGTATACATTATTTGTTTCTGTATTTAGTGTCATATGCGCGCTTTACAACACCTGAGCAACCTTGGTAATAATGGGTTTTCCGATTTGTCCTTATTATACCGTAAGGGCATACGTTCTGCACCAACTTAGCTAATGCGGGCATGAACCCGAAAGCGTTACAGTATATCATGGGACATTCCAACATCACCATGACGCTGAACTATTACGCACACGCAACATTCGCTTCCGCAAGGGCTGAAATGGAAAGGCTGATTGCAGCATAGCCGCAGACGGATTTACTACTTCTTTTACTACCATTGAGAGGGAAAACCTAAGAAGTTTTGAGGGTATATAAGAACTTCTCCCCATATCTAAAATGCCGGGAAAGCCCGAAAATACGGGCTATACCGACATATAAGAACTTCTAAAGAGATAATCTAAATTCACCATAAATTTTCCACAAAAATACTGCGGAAAATTTTTGCAATCCTCCGAAGTTGGGGAAACTGACAAATTTCCTCTTGCAAAGTGGGTATGATGTTGTTATTATGGTTTCATAGGGACCCGGAAACGTTTCCGGTAACGCTACCAGAAACGTTTCCAGCCCAGCATCAAAATAATAGGAGGAAATGAAAAATGAGTAAGAAGCTCTTCGCGCTCGTACTGTCTCTCAGCATGGTCATGACCATGCTGCTGGCTGGATGCTCCAGCCAGGGCGACAGCACCAGCACTCCCCCCGAGGGCAGCGACGCCCCTACCACCGAGTCCACTGCGCCCACCGGCGGCGGCGACGCCGAGGGCCGCGTCTACTGGCTCAACTTCAAGCCCGAGTCCGACCAGGTCCTCAACGACGTGGCCAAAATGTACACCGAGAAGACCGGCGTGCCGGTGAAGATCGTCACCGCCGCCTCCGGCACCTACAGCCAGACCCTGAACGCCGAGATGAGCAAGTCCGAGGCTCCCACCATTTTCAACGTGGGCAACGCCGCCGGCGTGCGCGACTGGACCGATTACGCGCTGGACCTCAACGGCACCCCCATTGCCAACGAGCTGAACACCGACGCCTACAACCTCTACGATGAGACTGGCAAGCTGGTGTCCATCGGCTACTGTTATGAGTGCTTCGGCATCATTGTCAACCCTGACTTGCTGGAGCAGGCCGGCCACAGCCTGGACGAGATCAAGAACTTCGAGACCCTGAAGGCCGTGGTGGAGGACATCCACAGCCGCGCCGGTGAGCTGGGCTTCGACGCCTTCACCTCCTGTGACATGGACGGCTCATCCTCCTGGCGCTTCACCGGCCATCTGGCCAACGTGGAGTACTACTACGAGCAGGAGGGCGCCCCCTGGACCGAGGCTCCCGCCACCCTGTCCGGCAAGTATATGGAATACTTCAAGAACCTGTATGACCTGTGCATCAACAACAGCCTGACCGACCCCAAGGACCTGTCCGTGGGCGGTCATGACCCCGACAACGAGTTCAAGTCCGGCAAGGCCGTGTTCCAGCCCCAGGGCTCCTGGACCTACGGCGGCGACACCAACTATGTGGGCTCCGTCCCCAACGCCACCATGATCCCCTACTACTGCGGCATGGAGGGCGAGGAGAAGGCCGGCCTGAACTGCGGCACTGAGAATTGCTGGGCCATCAACTCCAAGGTTTCCGAGGCCGACCAGCAGGCCACCATGGAGTTCATGGTCTGGTGCGTCACCGACCCCGAGGCCAGCCGGATGCTGGTGGACACCTTCGGCGTCATGCCCTATAAGAACGCCGCCGAGGCCACCAACGGCTTCCTGGCCGCCGCCAACGAGTACAGCAACAACGGCTGCTACGTCATGAACTGGGCTTTCAACTATCAGCCCAACGTGGACGAGCTGCGCGCCGGCATGGTGTCCGCCCTGAACGCCTACAATGCCGACCAGTCCGACGCCAACTGGGAAAGCGTCTGCACCGCCTTTGTGGATGGCTGGGCCGCCCAGTACGCCGCCGTCAACTGAGGATTTTCTTGTCCCGGCTCAAACAGATTAACGTGGTGGGGCGGGCGTGATCGCCCGCCCCACCCTCCGTCTCAGCGCCCCCCAATTCTTTTGACTGAGGAGCGCTGAGAGAGGGCGCGTATTGCGCGACATGAAAAAGGGAGCTGATATATTTGAAACGGAAAAAAATCGCCAAAGGCAACACTATCCGAAAATCCACCCGGCGGTGGTTCCCACTGTTCCTGGGCCCGGTGGTGGCCGCCTTTATCATCGGCTTCGTGTGGCCCTTCATTCAGGGTATTTACCTGTCCTTCTGCCAATTCAAGCTCATCGGCGACGCCAAGCCCATCGGCATCGACAACTACGTCCGGGCCTTTAAGGACGCCGCCTTCGGACACGCCTTCTGGTACACCGCGCTGTACGCCGTGGTGTCCCTGGTGCTCATCAACGTGCTGGCCTTTGCCGTGGCCTATGCCCTGACCCAGAACATCAAGGGCAGTAACCTGTTCCGCACGGTGTTTTTCATGCCCAACCTGATCGGCGGCATCGTGCTGGGCCACATCTGGTCCATGATCTTCGACGGCATTTTGAGCAAGTTCTCCACCTCCATCGTGATGGATTCCAAGTATGGCTTCTGGGGTCTCATCATCCTCATGTGCTGGCAGCAGATCGGCTACATGATGATTATCTACATTGCCGGACTCCAGGCGGTGCCCGAGGATATGCTGGAGGCCGCCCGTATCGACGGCGCCACCAAGTCCCAGACCCTGTTTAAGGTGACCATCCCCAACGTGATGCCCTCCATCACCATCTGTATGTTCCTGTCCCTGACCAACGGCTTTAAGCTGTTTGACCAGAACCTGGCGCTGACCAACGGCCAGCCCATCGTCACCCAGCCCGGAGGCACGGCGGTCAAAATGACCGAAATGCTGGCGCTGAATATCTTCTCCACCTACAACAACTCCAGCCCTCACGCCCACGGCACCGCCCAGGCGAAGGCGGTCGTCTTCTTCATCCTGGTGGCTGGTCTGGGCCTGGCCCAGCTTGCCTATACCCGTAAAAAGGAGGTGCAGCAGTAATGAACGGTTCTCTTGCTGCGGAGCGCAGGACCAAGACCATCCTGTCCGTCGTCCTGGGCGTCATCTGCGTCATCTATGTGCTGCCCGTGGTGGCGGTCATCATCAACTCCTTTAAGCTGAACACTTTTGTCAAGACCGACACCTTCGCCCTCCCCACCGGCGAGATGTGGGCCGGCTTCGACAACTTTGTCAAGGGCATGACCTTCGGCAACTACCCCTTCTGGAACAGCGTGAAGTACAGCGTCATCATCACCGTGCTGTCCACCATCCTGATCCTGATCTGCACCTCCATGGCTGCTTGGTATATCGCCCGGGTGGACTCCCTGTTCTGCAAAATCCTGTACTTCCTGTGCGTGTTCTCCATGGTGGTCCCTTTTCAGATGGTGATGTTCACCCTGTCCTATACGGCGGACCAGCTCAAGCTGAACACCCCCTATACCATCCCCATCGTGTACCTGGGCTTTGGCGCGGGCCTGGCCATCTTCATGTTTGTGGGCTTTGTCAAGTCCATCCCCCTGGAGATTGAGGAGGCCGCCGCCATCGACGGCTGCGGACCCCTGCGCACCTTCTTCCTGGTGGTGGTGCCCATGCTGAAGCCGACGATGATCTCCGTGGGTATCCTGGAGATCATGTGGGTGTGGAACGACTATCTGCTCCCCTCCCTGGTGCTGGACCTGGAGAAGTACCGCACCATCCCCATCCACATCCAATACCTAAAGGGCAGCTACGGCACTGTGGACCTGGGCGCCACCATGGCCCTGATCCTGCTGGCCATCATCCCCGTCATCATCTTCTATCTGGCCTGCCAGAAGCACATCATCAAGGGTGTGGCCGCCGGCGCGGTGAAGGGCTAAACCCGATTCCCGCGCCCTGCCTCGACAAAAAAGCGAAAATTTTGCAAAAGGGGATTGCATACAGGGGCCGAAATGGGGTAGAATATTGGGTCGAAAAAGGAGGGGCGCGTATGACCATCAAAGATATCGCCCGTATGTCCGGCGTGGGCGTGGCCACCGTGTCCCGGGTGCTGAACAACCACCCCGACGTCTCTGAGGAGACCCGCCGGAAGGTGATGGCCGTGGTGGCAGAGCAAGGCTTTCAGCCCAACAACAACGCCCGGCACCTGAAGCAGCAGACCAGCGCCTCCGTGGCCCTCATCGTCAAAGGAACCATGAATATGCTCTTCGCCGACCTGGTGGAGCGGTGCCAGCAGCTTTTGCAAGACGCAGGGCAGGACGCCACCGTCTACTACCTGGACGAGGACGCCAACGAGGTGGCCTATGCCGTCCAGCTGTGCCGGGAGCGCAAACCCTTGGGCATCCTGTTCCTGGGCGGCGACCGGGAGCTGTTCCACTCCGGCTTTCAGGACATCCACATCCCCTGTGTGCTTCTGACCAATATCGCCGGGGACCTGGGCTTTGACAACCTCTCCTCCGTCACCACTGACGACAAGGAGGCGGCCCGTCAGGCGGTGCACTTCCTGGCAAAGCGGGGCCACCGCCACATCGGGATGCTGGGGGGCAACTGGTCCTGCTTTCAGATTGGACACAGCCGGTTCCTGGGCTGCGTCCAGGCCTGCGAGGAGCTGAACCTCCCCTTTGACGGGGAGCGTCAATGTGAGCCCTGCCGCTATTCCCTGCCGGACGGCTACGCCGCCGCCAAACGGCTGCTGGCGCGCTGCCCGGAGCTAACGGCTATCTTCGCCGTCAGCGACGTGACGGCCATGGGGGCCGTCCGGGCTTTGCAGGATTTGGGCAAGCGGGTGCCGGAGGACATCTCCGTCATGGGCTACGACGGCATTGCCCTGGCCGACTATTTTGTGCCCCGGCTGACCACCATCCGTCAGGACACCCAGCAGCTGGCGGAGCAGGGAGTTGACCTGCTCCTACGCAGCCTCCAGCGGCACTGCGCCCCGGTTCACACCGTGGTGCCCTTCCAGCTCATCCCCGGGGAGAGTGTGACCCCGCCCCGGGCCAGCGCCAAACCCACTTGAACAATGGAGCCGCCGTTCTGTTCGGGACGGCGGCCCCTTATGAAAGGTGAGATTCTCATGAGATGCTCCGGCATCCTGATGCCCATCTCCTCTCTGTCCTCCCCCTACGGCATCGGTACTCTGGGCGCCGCCGCCCGCCAGTTTGCGGACTTTTTGGCCGTAGGCGGGCAGACCTATTGGCAAATTCTGCCCATCTGCCCCACCAGTTACGGCGACTCCCCCTATCAGTCCTTCTCCTCCTACGCAGGGAACCCTTATTTCATCGACCTGGACGACCTGGCCGCCGAGGGGCTGCTGGAACCCAAGGAATACCAGGGCTTGGACTGGGGGAGCAACCCCGAGTATGTGGACTATGGCTTGATGTACAAGACCCGCTACCTGGTGCTGAAAAAGGCTGCGGACCGCCTGCTGGCCGCTCCTCCCGCTGAGTATAAGCTGTTCTGCAAGACCTCCACCTGGTTGGATGACTACGCCCTGTTCATGGCCTTGAAGGATAAGCACAGCGGCGCGTCCTGGTTTACCTGGCCGGAGGAAATCCGTCTGCGCCGTAAATCCGCCCTGTCCGCAGCCAAAAAAGAGCTGGCCGGCCAGATCGACTTCTGGAAGGCGGTGCAATTCCTGTTCTTCCGGCAGTGGAAGGCGTTCAAGGGCTATGCCAATGACAAGGGCGTCCATATCATCGGCGACCTGCCCATTTACGTGTCCGGCGACAGCGCCGACGTGTGGGCTAATCCAGAGCAGTTCCAGCTGGACGAGAACGGCCTGCCCACCGAAGTGGCGGGCTGTCCGCCCGACGGCTTTTCCGCCGACGGCCAGCTGTGGGGCAACCCCCTGTTCCGCTGGGACGTGATGAAGGAGAACGGCTATCAGTGGTGGCTCAAGCGCATCGCCTTCCAGTTCACCATCTATGATATGCTCCGCATCGACCACTTCCGGGGGTTTGACGCCTACTATGCCATCCCCTATGGGGACGAGACCGCGAAAAATGGCCGCTGGCGCTCCGGCCCCGGCCTGGACTTTTTCAAGACGGTTAATGCCAAGCTGGGCAAGCAGGACATCATCGCCGAGGACTTGGGGTTCCTCACCGACTCGGTGCGGCAATTGCTCAAGGATACGGGCTACCCCGGTATGAAGGTGCTGGAGTTTGCCTTCGACAGCCGGGACAACGGCAGCGACTATCTGCCCCACTGCTACCCTGCCCACTGCGTGGCATACGTGGGCACCCACGACAACGACACCATCCAGGGCTGGATGAAAACCGCCCCGAAAAAGGACGTGTCCTTTGCCAAGGCCTACCTCCGTCTGTCCAGCCGGGAGGGCTACCACTGGGGTATGATGCGGGGGGCGTGGGCCTCTCCCGCCGATCTGGCTGTGATGCAGGCCCAGGACCTGCTGGGCCTGGGCAGTGAGGCCCGGATGAACATTCCCTCCACCTTGGGAAACAACTGGAAATGGAGGGCTCTGCCCGGGGTGTTTACCCCCGCGCTGGCAAAGCGCCTGTATAAGGAGACCAAAGTTTATCAGCGTCTGCCTAAGAAAACCGCCGAAACAAAATGACAAAAGCGGCACGCCGGATGGCGTGCCGCTTTTCTGTGCTGTTTGTCTGGGATTAGCCGGGCTGCTTACCGATATAAGCCAGGATGCCGCCGTCCACATACAGGATGTGGCCGTTGACGAAATCGGAGGCAGAGGAGGCCAGGAACACGGCGGGGCCGCCCAGATCGGATGCCTCGCCCCAGCGGTTGGCGGGAGTCTTGGCCAGAATGAACTGGTCGAAGGGGTGCTTAGAGCCGTCAGGCTGAGTCTCGCGCAGGGGCGCGGTCTGGGGAGTGGCAATATAGCCGGGGCCGATGCCGTTGCACTGGATGTTATACTGGCCATACTCGCTGGCGATGTTCTTGGTGAGCATCTTCAGACCGCCCTTAGCCGCGGCGTAAGCGGAGACGGTCTCCCGGCCCAACTCGCTCATCATGGAGCAGATGTTGATGATCTTGCCGCCGCCCTTCTTAATCATGGAGGGAATCACGGCCTTGGACACGATGAACGGCCCGTTCAGGTCAATGTCGATGACCTGGCGGAAGTCCTTGGCGGACATCTCCAGCATGGGGATGCGCTTGATAATTCCGGCGTTGTTCACCAGGATGTCGATGACGCCCACTTCCTTTTCGATCTTGGCCACGGTCTCGTTCACCGCGTCCTCGTTGGTCACGTCGCAGACATAGCCGTGGGCGGTGATGCCAGCCTCTTTGTAAGCGGCCAGACCTTTGTCCACCAGTTCCTGCTTGATGTCGTTGAACACGATAGTGGCGCCGGCTTCCGCCATAGCGCTGGCGATGGCAAAGCCGATGCCGTAGGACGCGCCGGTGACCAGCGCCACTTTCCCGGTCAGATCGAACTGATTCTTCATTTCATTTTCCTCCTTATTTTATTTCAACTCGCTGGGTTTCAAATTATCCATGTCGTCAAAGGCCTGGTTTTCCCCGCCCATGGCCCAGATGAAGGTGTAATTCGCGGTGCCGCAGCCGCTGTGGATGGACCAGGAGGGGGAGATCACCGCATCGAAGTTCTGCATAACCAGATGGCGGGTCTCGTTGGGCTGGCCCATCATGTGGAATACCACCTGGTCCTCGGGGATCTCAAAATAGGTGTAGACCTCCATCCGCCGCTCGTGGGTATGGCTGGGCATGGTGTTCCACACAGAGCCTTCAGACAGCTGAGTTAGGCCCATGGACAGCTGGCAGGTCTCCAGCACGTCGGGGTGGATAAACTGGTTGATGACCCGCTTGTTGGACAGGGACGCCTCGCCGCAGGGACGGTGGTTGGCGTTGTCCATGGTCAGCAGGGTGGTCTTGCACTCCTTGTGGGCCGGAGCAGAGACCAGATAGAACTTGGCCGGGCCGGACTTATCCAAACTGCCGAAGATGACCTCCTTCGCCCCCTTGGAGATGTAGAGGCAGTCCTCATAGCCCAGGTCGTAGCGTGTACCGTCCACCTGGATGAAGCCCTTGCCGCCCAGGTTGAACACGCCCGCCTCCCGGCGCTCCAGGAAGTAGGAGGTGCCGAAGTTGGCCCACACGTCGATGCCCTTGTCGATAGGCAGGATCTCGTTCACCGGCATGATGCCCATGACCACCATGCGGTCCACGTGGGAATAGGTGGCCTTCACGGTGTCCGGCACGTAAAGGCCGGTGATGAGGAACTCGTCCCGAAGTTCCTGGGTGGTATAGCGCTTCACGTCTCTGGGACTTGCAGAATATCGGATATCCATGTTATCCCCCCATGTTTGATTTGTTCGTTCTCAGCCCGCCGAAAATCATCCGACTGGCCTTCTTGATTATTATTATAGCCCCTTTTGTACTGGAATACTATAGCGGTTTCCGTCACGGATATACACGATTTGGATGTCTTGGGACAAAGAGAGCCCGCGGACCCCCATACAGGTCCGCGGGCTGCATTGTATTTGCCGTTGCTGACTGCGCTTAAAACTCCAGGTTCTTGCCGTCGCTGCCGAAGACGTGGCACACGTTACCGCTGAAGGTAAAGTGGATCTTCGCGCCGTAGGAGAAGGTATCCTTGTGGTTGCCGGACAGGTCCACGGTGGGAACGATAATGACCACGTCCTTGCCGTTGGCATTGGCATGGAGATGGACCTCGCTGCCCATCATCTCGGACACGTCCACGGTGGCAGTGATGGAGTTGGCCCCATCCGTCAGCGCCATGTGGCTGGGACGGACGCCCAGAGTGATGTCCTGAGCGGGGACGTTCTTGGCGGCCAGAGCCTTCTGCTTGGCCTCGGACAGCTCGACCTTCACGCCACCAGTCTCCACGCTGTACTTGCTTCCATCCTTCACCAGCTTGGCGTCGAAGTAGTTCATCTGCGGCGTGCCGATGAAGCCGGCGACGAACAGGTTGGCGGGGTGATCAAACACCTCCTGCGGGGTGCCGATCTGCTGGATGAAGCCGTCCTTCATGATGACGATACGGTCGCCCAAGGTCATGGCCTCGGTCTGGTCGTGGGTGACGTAGATGAAGGTGGTGTTGATCTTCTGGCGCAGCTTGATGATCTCGGCGCGCATCTGGTTACGCAGCTTGGCGTCCAGGTTGGACAGAGGCTCGTCCATGAGGAGCACCTTGGGCTCGCGGACGATGGCGCGGCCGATGGCCACCCGCTGACGCTGGCCGCCGGACAGAGCCTTGGGCTTGCGGTCCAGATACTGGGTGATGTCCAGGATCTCGGCCGCCTCGCGCACCCGCCTGTCGATCTCATCCTTGGGAACCTTGCGCAGCTTCAAGGGGAAGGCCATGTTTTCATACACGGTCATGTGGGGGTACAGAGCGTAGCTCTGGAACACCATGGCGATGTCGCGGTCCTTCGGGGCGACGTCGTTCATCAGCTTGCCGTCGATGTACAGCTCGCCGCCGGAGATTTCCTCCAGGCCGGCCACCATGCGCAGGGTGGTGGACTTGCCGCAGCCGGAGGGGCCGACCAGAACGATGAACTCCTTGTCCGCGATGTCCAGATTAAACTTCTGGACGGCGATGACGCCCTCGTCCGTGACCTGCAGGTTGGTCTTTTTCTCGGGCTCACCCTTTTTCTTCTTGGACTTCTTCTGATCGCCGCTGTGGGGATAGATCTTCATGATGTTCTTCAGGGTCAAACCGGCCATTGTACCCGACTTTGATAGAGCGGCCTCCGCCATCTCTACCTCGCTGCCCGGGCGCATACGTCCCGGGAGCATTACGACAGGTCTCCACACTGCCGCACCGCAAGTCGAAGCGGTAGTTTTTCCTCCTTTTTTCAGTACCGCGTACTATTTGTAATGGAGTAGTCCGCGGCCCGTCAAATTGTGCGCCCGAGGGCGCTGGTATGGAAAGGCGGTCTCCTCCGCCAATGCCATCATTACATAACGGGTGGTAAGGTCCGAATAATATCACAGTGCGTCCCCTGGACAGACACCTTTTCTTCTTATTAAAACCATAGCACAACAGGGGTGGGATTGTCAAGGAAAACCCGGTGCATCTCCACAATTTTTCCATGGGCGGTCTCGCCATTTTCCAGCGATTCCCACAGCCCGGGCCGCTGGAAGTTTCACCAGAAAGTTTCGGCGAAAACTGAACGTTTTTTTCTTGACGCAAGGAACCGGACGGGATATAATGCAACTGATGAATCGACAATTTTTTAACAAATCATACCAATGTGCTATTACATTTTGAGGAGGAATTGCCCATGCGCCAATACGAGACCAAAGTCCAACAGCTGAAGGACCAGGTACTTACCGCGGTGGCCCGTCTGGCCTGGAACGAGAAGCTGGACACGAATGAAGTGTTGGATATACCCGAAGAGATTGTCCCCGGCCCCGAGGCCCATATGCGCTGTTGTATCTACAAGGAGCGGGCGGTGGTCACCAGCCGGGTGAAAATGGCCATGGGCGGCAACCGGGCCAACCCTAATCTGGTGGAGGTCCTGCCCATCGCCTGCGACGAGTGCCCCGTGACTGAGATCAGCGTGGGGCCAAGCTGCCGGGGCTGTATTGCCCACCGCTGCGTGGAGGCCTGCCCCAAGGGGGCCATCCATATTGAGAACCACCGCTCCGTCATCGACCATTCCAAGTGCGTGCTCTGCGGCAAGTGCGTGGCCGCCTGCCCCTACGGCGCCATTACCAAGAATATGCGCCCCTGCGAGCGTGGCTGCCCCGTCAAGGCCATCTCCATGGGGCCCGACCGCAAGGCCAGCATTGACGCCAAAAAGTGCATCACCTGCGGCGAGTGTGTGGTACAATGCCCGTTTGGCGCTATTATGGATAAGTCCTATATCGTGGACGTGATCCAGATGCTGCTGGGCGCGGACAAGTGGGGCCTCCATGTGTACGCCATTCTGGCCCCCGCCTTTGTGGGCCAGTTCGAGTGCACCCCCGGCCAAATGGTGTCCGCCCTCAAGGAGATGGGCTTCTACGACGTGCAGGAGGTGGCGCTGGGCGCCGACCTGACCGCCAAGGCTGAGGCCGCCGAGTTCGACGAGAGGGGCGGCGAGGGCATGACCTCCTCCTGCTGTCCGGCTTTTGTGGCCTATGTGGAGCGCCATATGCCCGACATGGTGCCGAAGGTGTCTACCACTCCCTCCCCCATGGTCATGATCGGACGCAAGATCAAGGACGAGGACCCGCTGGCCCGGGTGGTCTTTATCGGCCCCTGCGTGGCCAAGAAACGCGAGTTCCATCTGGGCCGTACCCGTTCCTCCGTGGACCTGGTGCTCACCTTCGAGGAACTGTACTCCATGCTCAGCGCCAAGGACATCGACGTGACCAAGATGCCCGAGGCTCCGCTGGACCAGGCCAGTGGCTTCGGCCGCAGCTTTGCTTCCAGCGGCGGCGTGGCGGCGGCAGTGGGTCAGGCCCTCAAGGAAATGGGCAGCAGCGTGGAGGCCAAGACCCTGCCCTGCTCCGGGATCGAGGAGTGCAAGATCGCTTTGCTCAAGATGAACAAGGGCGTGCTGCCTGAGAACTTCATTGAGGGTATGGCCTGCCAGGGCGGCTGTGTCCAGGGCCCGGCGGTCATCATGCGCAGCCCGAAGAACAAAGCCGAGGTGGGCAAGCACGCCAAGCAGGCGGGCGACCGGACCATCAACGGCGCCATCAACGCCGCGGGCGGCAGCTCCGGAGAGCTGTCCGCCAGCGAGAAGAAGCCCGGCGGCGCGGTGGAGAAGAACCGCGGGGAAAAGGTAAAGGCGTAACATAGCGATAAAGAATAAGGAAGGGCCGTCCGGGGTGTCCCGGACGGCCTTTCTTTTTCCATCCAAACCCTTGCAATCCCGGCGCTTTTCTTATATAATATCAAAATTGATATAGACTTGCTTAAACTTTCGTTGTCGTGCGGAATGCTTACAGTGCCAGCACCGTTCCGAAGCGGATCAGAAGTTCTTTTTGCTTCTTTTTCTTTCAAGAAAAAGAAGGAGAAAAATCACCCAAGGGAGTGTTCACATTGAAGTACGATTTCGCCGCCATCGAACCCAAGTGGCAAAAGCGCTGGGAGGACGCCAAGGTCTACGCCGCCGAGGACCAGAGCAAAAAGCCAAAATTCTATGGCCTCATCGAGTTCCCCTACCCCTCCGGCCAGGGGCTCCACGTGGGCCATCCCCGGCCCTACACCGCCATGGACATCGTCACCCGCAAAAAGCGCATGGACGGTTACAACGTGCTGTTCCCCATCGGCTTTGACGCCTTCGGCCTGCCCACGGAGAACTACGCCATCAAAAACCATATCCACCCCGCCAAGGTGACAAAGGACAACATCAAGAATTTCACCTCTCAGCTGAAAATGCTGGGCTTTGGCTTCGACTGGGACCGGGTGGTGGACACCACCGACCCCGACTACTACAAGTGGACACAGTGGATTTTCCTCCAGCTCTACAAAAAGGGCCTGGCCTACAAGGCCACCATGCCGGTGAACTGGTGCACCTCTTGCAAGTGTGTGCTTGCCAACGAGGAAGTGGTGGAGGGGGTGTGCGAGCGCTGCGGCTCCCCCGTCATCCGCAAGGAGAAGTCCCAGTGGATGCTTAAAATCACCGAGTACGCCCAGCGGCTCATCGACGACCTGGACGACCTGGATTTCATCGAGCGGGTCAAAATCCAGCAGCGCAACTGGATCGGCCGCTCCACCGGCGCGGAGGTCACCTTCAAGGCCACCACCGGGGAGGACATCGTGGTGTTCACCACCCGGCCCGACACCCTGTTTGGCGCGACATATATGGTGCTGTCCCCCGAGCATGAGCTGGTTAAAAGCTGGCTGGACAGCGGTAAGCTGGCTAATGCCGACGAGGTAACCGCCTATCAGAAGGCCGCCGCCTCCAAGTCCGATCTGGAGCGCACTGAGCTGAACAAGGAAAAGACCGGCGTGTGCCTGACCGGCGTCCGGGGCGTCAACCCCGTCAACGGACGGGATATCCCCATTTTCATCTCCGATTATGTGCTGTCCACCTACGGTACCGGCGCCATCATGGCCGTCCCCGCCCATGACGACCGCGACTGGGAGTTCGCGAAAAAATTCGGCTGTGAGATCATTGAGGTGGTGTCCGGCGGCGAGGATGTGCAGAAGGCCGCCTTCACAGCCAAAGATGACACCGGCATCATGGTCAACTCCGAATTTCTCAACGGCCTGACCGTGAAGGAGGCCATCCCCGTCATTGTCAATTGGCTGGAGGAAAAGGGCGCCGGCGAGGCCAAGGTGAACTACAAGCTGCGCGACTGGGTGTTCTCCCGCCAGCGCTACTGGGGCGAGCCCATCCCCATGGTGAACTGCGAAAAGTGCGGCTGGCAGCCCCTGCCTGAAAGCGAGCTCCCCCTGCTTCTGCCCGAGGTGGAGTCCTACGAACCCACCGACGACGGCGAGTCGCCCTTGTCCAAAATGACCGGCTGGGTGAATACCACCTGCCCCTGCTGCGGTGGGCCCGCCAAGCGGGAGACCGACACCATGCCCCAGTGGGCCGGCTCCAGCTGGTACTTCCTGCGGTATATGGACCCCCACAACGACAGCGCCTTGGCCTCCAAGGAAGCGCTGGACTACTGGTCCCCGGTGGACTGGTACAACGGCGGCATGGAGCACACCACCCTCCACCTGCTGTATTCCCGGTTCTGGCACAAGTTCCTGTACGACATCGGTGTCGTTCCCACCAAGGAGCCCTACCAGAAGCGCACCAGCCACGGCATGATCCTGGGCGAGGGCGGCGAGAAGATGTCCAAGTCCCGGGGCAACGTGGTCAACCCCAACGACATCGTGGCGGCCTACGGCGCGGACACCCTGCGGCTGTACACCATGTTTATCGGCGACTTTGAGCAGGCCGCGGTGTGGTCGGACAACGCCGTCAAGGGCTGCAAGCGTTTCCTGGACAAGGTGTGGAACTTGGCGGAGAGCTGCTCGGACAGTCCGGAGTACACCAAGGAGAATGAGGCGGGTATCCACAAGTGCATCAAAAAGGTGGCGGACGATATCGAGTCTATGAAGTTTAACACCGCCATCGCCGCCATGATGACCCTGGCAGGCGACTTCCAGAAGAATGGCTGTTCCAAGGGCGACATGAAAACTCTGGTCACCATGCTGTCCCCTTTCGCTCCCCATGTGGCGGAGGAGCTGTGGGAGATGCTGGGCGGAGAGGGCTTTGTGTGTCAGCAGTGCTGGCCCGAGTACGACGAGAGCAAAACCGTAGCCGACACCATTCAGATGGCCGTCCAGGTCAACGGTAAGGTGCGGGCAAATATTGTGGTTCCCGCCGACGCGGACAACGACGCCATCATCGCCGCCGCCCAGGCGGACGCCAAGGTCCAGAAGTTCACCGAGGGCATGGCTCTGGTCAAGACCATCGTGGTGCCCAAGCGGCTGGTGAACCTCATCGTTAAACCCCAATGAACAAAATCAGCGGAGTGCACCACATCTGCCTTAAGGCCGCCGGGCGGGCTGTGAGATCGTGATGGAACCCACGGACAAGGACTTGGGCGGAGACTATCCGGTTCGCATCGCCTTCTTCCACGGCCCGGCGGGGGAGTCCGTGGAGCTGTTACAGGAGCGGTGACCCCCACCCGACAGCGGGTGGGGGATGAGCGTCACAAAATCCCCTATATTTTGCGGTTGACAACGGAGCGTTTTTCACATATAATAGTGCTGTTAAAGCCATAACCACATGGCCCTTAAAGCATCCTGGAATTAACCGGATGTTTCGGAGGGAGGGAAATCATAGATGTCCGAAGTTCATGTCCGCGAGGGTGAGTCTCTGGAGAACGCGCTGAAGCGCTTTAAGCGTTCTTGCGCCAAGTCCGGCGTGCTGGCCGAGGTGCGTAAGCGCGAGTTTTACGACAGCCCCAGCGTCAAGCGCCGCAAGAAGAGCGAGGCCGCTCGCAAGAACCGCAACAAGAAGTTCTACTAAGAAATAAAACCCCGCGCTCCGTTGCTGGAGCGCGGGGTTTTTATTCCTTTGCAGGAGTAAGGCGGGGCGCCCTCCGGGGGGTTACTTTCTCTCACGCGAGAGAAAGTAACCAAAGAGCG
The DNA here is from genome assembly GCA_910588625.1 of uncultured Oscillospiraceae bacterium. Taxonomy (GTDB): domain Bacteria; phylum Bacillota; class Clostridia; order Oscillospirales; family Oscillospiraceae; genus Enterenecus. The sequence continues at coordinate 3,161 of CAJUQN010000053.1, read as the reverse complement.
CGCATAGGGGGTGCGCCCCCTATGTACCCCCTTTTGCGGGAGAGCCCTATACGGTGCTTTGGGTCGAATCCTTCCGGCGCGTGCGGCTTTCGACGCCGGCGCCTCCATTTGTGCTGCCGCCGGTGTCTCGTCACTGAACGTTGGCGCGTTGTATGGCCTGCGCCTCCGGGGCGGACCGTTTGGCCCCGGCGCCTTGCTGAATCGGTGCAGACCTGTTCCTTACAGCGGTTTTCCTTCGGCATTGAACAGTGGGAGTTTTTCCAGGAACAGGATATCATTGCGATTTGCGGCGTCACCCTCCGCCAGGATAGCCATGCGGCCTGCAACTACGCCGCCTGCCTGATTCACCAGGCTCTCCACCGCTGCCAGCGAGCCGCCGGTGGAAATCACATCGTCCAGAATCAGAATCCGCTTACCTTTGATTTTCTGGGCGTCCGCGCCGTCCATATACAGCTTCTGTTCGCCCTCGGTAGTGATGGAGCGGTCCACCGCCTCGAACACTCCGTTCATATAGGCTTTTTTCTTCTTGCGTACCAGAAAGTAATCGTTCCTGCCGCTCTGCCGGGCCATTTCGTGGACCAGCGGGATAGCTTTGGCCTCCGGCGCCACCATGTAGTCGAACTCCGGCGCGATTTTCAGCATATCCCGGGCACAGGCACAGGTCAGCTCCACGTCGCCGAAAATGACGAATGCGCCGATCATCAGGGAGTCGCTGATGGGGCACAGGGGCAGCTGGCGCTTCAGCCCCGCCACGGTCATTTCATAGGTCATAACAGCTCATCTCCATTTTTGTGATTTGGACGAACTACATTATACTATCCTTATGTCTTCTTGTCAAAAATGAATGAAGTTTCTCGAAAAAGGAAAAATTTGTGGAATTTTATCCGAAGCTATGGTATGCTTTCTCTGTAACTCAATATCTTTCGGTATAATCGGGGCGAGATGGGCTCCGAGTCTCTACAGCCGGCCTACCCGGCTTCTACCGTCCACAAAAGAAAGCGCGGAATATGGTTCAATTCCGGGCTTTATTTTGTATTCCCGCTCCGATTTTGCCGAAGGAAATTTTGGAGAGGGAGTTTTATATGGAAAAGATTTTCAAACTCAAGGAGAACGGCACCACGGTACGCACCGAGCTGGTGGCCGGTCTCACCACCTTCATGACGATGGCCTACATCATCGCCTTGAACCCCAACCTGCTGACCAACTTCCGCGCGGAGGGGACCGACCTGTGGAACGGCGTGTTCCTGGCCACCTGTCTGGCCTCCGCCGTGGCTATGTTCTGCATGGCTTTCCTGGCCAACAAGCCCTTTGCCCTGGCCCCCGGCATGGGCCTGAACAGCTTTTTTGCTGTGGTGGTGACCAACATCGCCGGACTCACCGGCATGACCTACACCGCCAGCTTCCAGACCGCCCTTATCATCATCCTGATCGAGGGTATCGTGTTCATCGTGCTGTCCGTCCTCAACGTCCGGGAGAAGATCGTGAACGCCATCCCCCTGGGCGTTCGGCTGGGCATTGCCCCGGCCATCAGCCTGATGCTGATGAACATCGGCCTGGGCTCCAACGCGAGCATCTACTCCGATACTGGTGGCCCCTTCTTTGTCATGCGGGATTTCTTCGGCGCCCTGACCCCCAGCGTGGCCCAGACTACCATGGGCTCCGGCTACGCCCCCATGGTGCTCAACGTCGTCACCATGTTCCTGGGCCTGTTTGTTATCGTCATTCTGGCCAAAATAGGCGTCAAGGCCGCTGTTTTGCTGGGTATGCTGGCCGCTTCCGTTGTCTATTGGATTGGCTCCTTTGCCTTCCTCCAGACCAATCCCTTCGCCTCCCTGAAGGAGGCATCCTTCCTGCCCCCCTTTGCCGACATGGCCTCCACCACCCTGTTCAAGTTCAACTTCGCGGGACTGGCGGACATCGGCTGGTTCACCGTCATCACCCTGGTAATCACCTTCTGCATGATTGATATGTTCGACACCATCGGCACCCTGGTGGGCACCGCATCCCAGGTGGGCATGGTTGACGAGAAGGGCAATATGCCTAAGATGCGCGAGGCCCTGCTGTCCGACGCCATCGGCACCGTAGCGGGCGCCTGCACCGGCACCTCCACCGTCACCACCTTCATCGAGTCCACCGCCGGCGTGGAAGCGGGCGGCCGCACCGGCCTCACCGCCCTGACCACCGGCGTGCTGTTCCTGGCCTGTATGTTCATCGCCCCCGTGGCCGCCGTCATTCCCGCCGCCGCCACCTCCTCCGCGCTGATCTATGTGGGCGTGCTCATGTTCAAGGGCCTGAGCAAAATCGACTTCGACGACATCGACCAGGTCCTGCCCGCCGCCCTCATGGTCATCGGTATGCCCATCTCCGGCTCCATCGGCCACGCCATCGGCATCGGTATGATTGCCTATACCATCCTGAAGGTGTTCACCGGCCGGGCCAAGGACGTGTCTGTGCTGACCTACGTCATTTCCCTGCTGTTCCTGCTGAAGTTCTTCCTCATCGTGTGAGTTTGCCGATGAAAAGTCCCCTGCCAATAGTGGCAGGGGACTTTTTTATTGCTCTTTTTTCGGTTCCGTCAGGCCGCCTCCGTCCAGTTCCCGGCGGTAGCGGGTCATGGACTGGGCGAACAGCTCGCCGTTGCTGGGGGGCGTGTATGTAATGGCGTTGGCCCCGGCGTGGATGGTCTCCAAAATCGTGTCGTCAGTGGGCCCGCCGGTGGCAATGATGGGGACCTCCGGAAACCTTGCCCGGATGCCCTGGACAATCTCCGGCGTTTTGGCCGCGCCGGAAACATTCAGGATATCCGCTCCAGCTTCAATGCGGGCGGCCACGTCGGTTTTCTCCGACACCACGGTGACCACCACCGGAATATCCAGCACCTGCTTGAGCATCCGCACCACCTCGTTGGAGGTGGGGGCATTGACGACGACGCCAAAAGCGCCCTCATGCTCGGCGTCGTTGGCCAAGTTCACCACCCGGCGCCCCTTGGTAACGCCCCCGCCGCACCCCACAAACACCGGCATATCCGCCGCCTGCATGATGGCCCGGTGGATGGCGGGCTGGGGGGTGAAGGGGTAAACGGCAATAATGGCGTCGGCGTTGATGTTGCGGATGATGGCCACGTCGGTGGTAAAGGCCAGGGACTTGATCCGCCGCCCGAA
>CAJUQN010000052.1 GCA_910588625.1 uncultured Oscillospiraceae bacterium | reverse complement strand
CCGCTTTCTTTCAACATAGCCAGATTTCCTATGTTCTAATTCGGGAGTAATAATACGTTTAAAATACTTGATTCTGAATATACCTTCAATAGTAGGACGTATGCAGCGAATGACTTCCCGCAAATAAATAGCATCTTCTGGTATTTTACCATCAAGGAATCGCCGCAATGTCATTAAATCTTTATTAAAGCCAGTCAACATTTCTATGCGCACATCATGCAAGAATAGGGCACTACCCCCGTTTAGATTTTGAATTTTAAGATTTAGAATTTGCTCATTACACGCATTATTAAAATCATTTGCAAAGTGCAAATCGTGCGTAAGTAAAAAGAACTGATTAACTTTTTTTGCCAACCGGGTCAATTGAGTAATTGTTGTCATTTTTCGGTGGGCATCAAAGCTTGTAAATGGATCATCAATGACAACTACATATGAGGATAAATCAGGTATCATATCCATTCTTGCAAGAAAAAAGGACAAAGATAGCGCGTTCTTATCACCATCGCTCAAGTAATACCTGAGCGATGCGCCACTTCTATTGCTACGCTGCTTGGCGGAGATATGATGCCCACATATTTCAATCCCATATACCAAACTTTGAATGTTGGCTTGCGGATTGAAAATGAGGTTGACTTCTGTAAGTTTCATCGTATCACAAAACAGACTCAGGTAGCTGTTTATACTCTTGAGGTATTTGTTGCGTTGCTCTTCTGTTCTACGTATGCGATCTTTATGTAAATCCGAAATCTGTTTATCGAGTTGATTGCGTGCATCAATTAGTTCCGCTAACTTATTATCTGAATCATAATCGAGGCAATTCTTTCGCAAATAATTTTTCTTGTTCGAAATCTTGTGAGAAAGTGATGACTTATTGGATTTAAGGGTAAAAATAGTCTTTTTTATTAATGCTATTTCTTCAGAGATAGCAAGTTCAAAGATATTTGGTTGTTGGGGATCGTCATAAATAGAAATGGCATAGAGGTTATCATCAAAATAAAAACTATCAAATACATCAATATTTGCGATACTCCTATTCCATTTCCCATTAAACTTCAATTCTTTTCCATCATCAAGTATAAATTTAATATCTGGATTTTGATCAGTCCCAAAAGTTTGCTTTTTTATAACGATATCACTATCTCCGGATGTAGACCTAAAAAGTTCAGCTAAACTGGTTTTTCCAGAACCATTGGGGGCATAAACTATGTTTATCTTCTGAAATGATCCATCCCAATCGCTTAATTTAGAACTGTAATTGATAAATCGCCCATAATTTTTAATATGAAGAAGCTTCTTATACACCGCAAGCATCTCCTTTGCCTTTTTGTATATTCTACCATATATGACACGATTTGCAACAGCTATATTTTACCACATAAAATAGTTTCCGAATATACAAAGAAGCAATGGTCTGAAGCAGCAAGTTTACTCCAAAATCAATGCTGCCTTTTGTGTTGCTTTTTTATCTGCTGTACCATTTCAAAGGTATTTCTGTCAATAATAGGATCGTGAGCGTTTTCCACCAGATATGAGTCCAACTGCCCTGCGTTCTTCTCCCGCCTGCCGGTCAAGAAATCGGCTGTAAAGGTTTTCTGCATCCGTACCTCGCCAACGTATTTTTCATTGCTAAGCATTCGGTCAATGGTTGAGGTGCTCCACTCCGATTTGCCTGTTACCGTTTTGATCCCATGCTCCTCAAGATACCGCTTGATCTTGCGCACCCCGTTACCCTGGATGTAGAGTTCAAAGATTTTGCGCACGATCTCAGCTTCCTCCGGCACAATTTGCAGAACGCCATCCGACCCTTTGGTGTAGCCAAGGAACTGCGTGTGGTTCAACACAGTTTTTCCACTTCTCATGCGGTGGCGGATGCCGAACTTGATGTTCTCGCTGCGGAAATGGCTCTCGGCCTGATCCAGTGCCGCGAGCTGATCGATTATGCTGTCGCTGATATCCAAAGTGTTCAGTCCTCCTATTTCGATGTAAGTTCCGATGTTCATTCTTTTGAGTTTTCTGACCTGTCGGATTGTTTCCAACGCATCCCGACCAAAACGGCTGAGAGACTTTACCAAAACTAAATCCACTTTTCCCTTGGCACAGTTTCTCATGAGCTGCCGGTAACCAGGGCGGTTTGCTGTACGGACACCGGATGCAATATCCGAATATACTGCAACAAACTCCCAGTTTGGATTACGCTTGGTATAATTTGTGTAGTGGGCAATCTGTGCTTCCAGACTGTGGTGCTGTTCCGCATGGTGGGTACTGACCCGACAATAGGCTGCTACCCGAAGCTGCCGGACTTCGATGGGGACATCTTGCTTATTGAGCAGGTTGTCCGCCGCGCCTTGGACTATGTGCTGCGGGAGCTGTCCGGCTCTCAAGGGGGCTTTTGCTGCGGGCAGGACGCGGACAGCGATGGCGTGGAGGGAAAATATTACGTGCTGTCCCCCGATGAACTGGCCCAAGCCTTGGGCGGCGCGGACGCAGAGCATTTCTGCCGGTGGTATGGTATCACCCCGGCGGGCAATTTTGAGGGCAAAAGCATCCCAAATCTGCTGGGTCAGGCAGAATTTGACCGGGAGCCGGAGGGGATCGCCACCCTGCGGGAGCGGGTATACGACTACCGCCTGGGCCGGACGGCCCTCCACCGGGATGACAAGACGTTCACCGTCTGGAACGGTCTGGCGCCGGCGGCGCTGGCCCGGGCGGGGATGGTGCTGAATGAACCCGAATATTTAGACACCGCCCGCCAGACGGCGGAGTTCCTAGCGGAAAAGCCCACCACCTCCGATGGGAGGCTGCTGGCCCGTTGGCGGAATGGGGATGCCGCCCATCGGGGGAAGTTGGACGACTACGCCTTCTACGCCTATGGTCTGCTGGAGCTATATGGCGCGACCTCTGATGTCGTGTATCTCGTCCGCGCGGCAGGACTGGCGGACCAGCTTCTGGAGCGGTTTTTTGACCGGGTACACGGCGGCTTCTACCCCTACGCCTCGGATGGGGAGCAGCTGCTGACCCGAACCAAAGAGGCATACGACGGGGCCATGCCGTCGGGGAATTCCGCGGCGGCTCTGGTGCTGTCCCGGCTGGCGCGGCTCACCGGGGATGCTCGCTGGCGGGAAGCGGTGGACCTTCAGCTGTCCTGGCTGGCGGGGGCGGCGGGGAACTATCCCGCTGGGCACAGCTTTGCCATGCCGGTGTTTTTGGAGGAGCTGTGGCCGTCCGCCGAGCTGGTGGTCACAGCGCGGAAAGTGCCGGAGGAATTTTGGGCCTTGTTGCGGGAAAGGCCCCGTTTGGGATCGACAGTGCTGGTCAAGACGCCGGAGAGCGCTCAGGCCCTGGCCGCAATTGCTCCGTTTACGAAAGACTATCCGATCCCGGAACAGGGAGCGCGGTACTATCTGTGCCGGGGCGGAACCTGCGCCCGGCCCGTGGACAGCGTTTCAGAGCTGGAGACCCTTTTGAGCCCATCCTAAAGGCAGAACGAGACCCGCCCCAAATGGAGGGGTGGGTCTCGTCCGCTGTGTCAATCGTCGCCCCGCAGAATGTTCTGAGCGTAGTCCTTCAGGCTGGCGAAGGAGTTGACGCTGCCGGCGCGGGTGCTGATCTGTTCCCTGGCGTAGTCCGGAAGGGTGTCGAAATAGTGCTTGGCCTCCGGCTCGCTGCACAGCAGGGTGTTCAAATCGGAATAGTGCTGCATGGAAAATCACCTCGGGGATATGGTTTGCGGCTTGCGGGAAAAGTATGCGGCCTATTGGAGCTCCTGCAAATCGGCGGCAGCCAGGTCGTTCTCCACGTTGTCCCGCGCCAGGTCGTTGTCAATGACCGGGTAGATTTTCGGCGGAATGGGGCGCTCGATTTTGCCCGGGCTTGGCGGTGAAGGTTCGGTTTTCTTCTGATTCATAAAAATCACCTCGCGGATAGCTTCCCCGAAAGAATTGGTATCATCCCAACACAAAGCGAAAAGCGCTGTCCCTGCCGCGCGGCAGCACAGCATCCTAAATCAGAGAAAGATAACACACAGCGCCAGCAGCACCGCCGTGTTCACCACCGGCACCGTCACGGTGTCATCCCCGTTTCGGGAGATCAGCTCGGTGTACGCCCCGGGGATGGCCGCGGCCAGCGCAAACAGCAGGCATTGCCACCAGGGCATGGCGGTCAGTACCAGCATTGCCGCCGTCCCCACCGCCGCGGACACCAGCACCATGGCGGCGGAGCCCTCCCAGGTTTTCTTCGGGTCGGCCAGGGGGAGGCGGACATGACGCCGTCCGAACCGATGGCCCGCCAGCGCCGCCGCGCCGTCCCCGCTGCCCCACATGAGGATGGCGGCTGACGCCACCCAGGGCAAATTAAACGCCCCCCAGCACAGCGCCACCAGGGCCGCGTCGGAGAGAAACAGCAGGAGCAGGCTCTTCTTGATCTCCCCCGGCGCCTTCTGAACGAACAGTCCGCCATAGCCCTGCCACCGCTCACACAGGCACAGCGCCGGATAGACGATGGCGGCAAACAGCGCCAGCGTCAAGCTTGCCGCCTGCCAGCTGTCCGCCCGCCACACAATGACCGCCGCCGAGCAGAACGCGGGCAGGTGGAGCAGCTTGCGGAACACCACTTTGGGAATATGGGTGGTGAAGTGGAGCAGCAGCAGGACCAGCGCTGCTGGGATGATAAACAGCAGGTATTCCCCCAAACATTTCAAGGTGGACAGCGCCAACGGCTGGGCGGCGATGGCGTCCCAGTAGTGCAGCAGGATGAGCGCCCCGCCCAGCAGGGTGAGCACCACCCCCGTCACCAGCCCCACGGTACGGCTGTACACCCGGTTGGCGAACCGAGCGGAGGCCAAAGACGCCGCCGTGGCCACCGTCATGCACAAAATCAGCACCGGCCAACGCTCCAGCAGGATAGCGGGGTGGATGAGGATGTGGCTCACCGAGGCGATGAGGGCGGTGAAGGTCATGATGAAGGTGCTGGTGCCTACGGCGGACTTCAGCTCCATGCCCAGGAAGGCGGTGAACACCACCAGCATCATCATGCCGCCACCGGAGCCCACAAAGCCCGTGCCAAAGCCGATGGTCAGACCGAAGAACAGAGAGACGGCCCCCCCGTTCCAGTCCAGCGCCGCGCCTTTGGCCCCGGCGTCCGCCCGCTCCGTGGAGGGTTTGACCAGGAAGCGGATGCCGATGCAGAAGGTCAGGATGAGGGTGAAGCCCCCCAGCACCACATTCCCGGCCCTCCAGGCGGCGAAGCTGCCCACGGTACACATCCCGATGATGCAGGCCAGCATGATCCAGCCACGGCGCAGGTCGATGTTTTTGTGGCGGATGTAAGTGGCGGTGGTGACGGCAGAGCCCAGGATGTCCGAGGCCAGGATATACCAAAGATACTCCGCCATACGCTTCCGCTCCTTGCGTAGAATTATCCCTTATGGTATCATAGAGCGAAGAAATTGTCCAGAAAGAAGGGGCCAGGATGACAAAAAAACAGATGGCGGCGCTGGCCGCGGCGGCAGGGCCGGGGCCTGGTGTGCGCACCGAAGCAAAAAATATCCCGTCCGCAGGGGCAAACTGTGTGGTGGCGTTTGTCCACTACCGCACATCGGATACCGCCCCCTTCCCCGCACCCTTTGAGGACTGCTACACCGCCTTGCGCTGGGTGTGGGACAACGCGCCGCGCCTGCGGCTGATTCGGACCTCCAACCAAAAGGTCTTCCTGATTTTGGACAATCTAAAGGTACATCATGGGAAAAAGACCGCAGCCTGGCTGGACAGGCGCCAGGATAAAATCGAACTGTTCTTTTTGCCGCCCTATGCCCCGGAGAGCAATCCGGATGAATATCTCAACCACGCGCTCAAGCTCTCGGTCCATTCTGGCAGCTTGCCTCAGACCAAACGCGATATCCGCCATAAAACAGCTTCTTTTATGCGATCCTTACAACATTGCCCTGATAAGGTATCCGCTTTCTTTCAACATAGCCAGATTTCCTATGTTCTAATTCGGGAGTAATAGTAAGCAGATTTAAGGGGATTGGTTCTCCCTTAAACCTGCTTTTATTTATGTTTTAGAAAGTGAGGCAATTATGAAACTTCCGTATGGCTATGTTTTGGTTGGCGAGGAAATTGCCATCCATGAGGAAAGGGCAGACGCTGTCCGCAGTATATTTGAGTACTATCTTGCCGGAGCCAGCTTGGGGAAAATTATTGATGTGCTCTTTGCGAAGGGCGTATCCTCCCCGACCGGGAAATCCAAATGGACTAGGGCCGCCGCGGACAAACTCCTCGCGAACGCAAAATACATCCCCATCATCGGTATACAAACATAGGAAACTCAGCTAAACTGTAAAGACTGATCGCTTGTAACAGTGACCCTTTTATGATTATTATGGCCAATGGCCCCGTTTTGTTGACCGGCAAGGCGGGAAGAAATTTTTTGAAAAGCTTTTTGACCTGTTATATGCAACATGATATGATATTATATGCAACAAGGCGCTGACACCCTATACCACGGAAGATGTTTCCCACAAAATCCAGTCATTTATGCGCAGATTACAGCATCATTCCTCTGCCGCTTCCGGTTTCTTCCTCTATCCTTCGCTTACCTATCTTTGTCCGCAGAAGTAATGAATGGTGTCCGTAAATTTCCCGAAGAAAATACACCAAAAGTGACAAAAAGCTGCGTCATGCCCCCTTCAGCACAGACCGCAGCTGCAACAAAGCCACAGCCATATCCTCCCTTGAAACGTTCCTGCTTTCAAAACTGACTGTACCAGAAAAACCTACCCGGCGAAGCTCACAAAGTAATTCCGACAGCGCAGGGGAAAAGTCCCAGACAGGCAAATCACGCCCCAGCTCGCTGACGTGTATATGTTCCAACCAGGGTTGGTACTGGGCCAACAGCGCCGCCCCTTCTCCTTCCCGCAGCATATGGATGGTGTCTGCCAGCAGACGTATCCGGGGATGGCCCGCCCGTTTGACCAGTTCCATTCCTTCTGGCAGCGTGCAAATAAAGTTTGCCTCGCACCGGCTGATTGGCTCGATCACCACCGTCATTTCATATTTTTCCAGCAGAGGGATAACCACCTTCTCCAAAAGTCCGGCCACTTGGCGGTATCCCTCTTCTTCTGATGTCCCTGGAGGCAGGTCACGGGCTGCGGAGCTGCCCAAAACGATCTTCTTGGTCCCCAACCGTTCTAGGCGGGCCAGAGCCGGCTCCAAATATGCCGCCACTCTGGCCGGATCCGTCCCCGGGCCGGTGAGACGCACACTGGGCGGAAACATATTGCAGGTGCAGTCGGCAGCCAGGCCATTGTGCTCCAGCCAACGAACCAGGACAGTGAAAGCTTCGTCTGACAGGGCTGCGGTCTGCATCAGGGGAAATTCTACGTAGTCATAGCCCGCTGCCAGGATATCCTCCAGCAGGGGAAAGAAAATCGGGCCTGTTATAGACGAGGCAAAGTTGGTACAATAACCATAGCGGATGCTCATTCCCCACGCCTCCTAATTGAAAGGGATGAAAAACACATATTTTATATTTTACCAGCGGCGGGCCGCCGAGTGCAATACAAAAATCCCCTGTTTTGGTGAGGATATTTTTGATTTTACTTCTCTTTTATGTTATCCTATAATTAAGAAGGTGATCCCTGTGTGCAGAAACATTCTCTATGCCTTTGCAGAACCGAATTATGTGAGCTCCGTATGGTTTGCCAAGACCTTGTCTGGGCTTCAGGATACCGCCGCCAGACTGCGGATCGAGGTGCGGCTCATGTCCAGGGTCGGAGAGCTTCCGGCACTGCGCCCTGCCGCCGCCGCACTCATCAGCGACAAAACGGAGTGGGTCCAGTATATGGTCTATGAGTTGGAGCGGATGGGGATCAAACCAATCCTGGTGGGAGCCGCGCCCACAGGCCACGGCTCCCACATCAGCGGCCCCATTCTGGATCGGCAGACCCTAGTAGCCCACACGGTCCAGTATTTCATTTCTGCTGGGCGGCACCGGTTGGCCTCGGTGGGCAATGATCCCAGAGACACCAACGACATGGCCAGAATGCGCTATTTTTTGGAAGCGGTCCACGACATGGGCTGCTCCGCTTCGGAGCGGGATGTATACACGGTGAAGTCCAACCTGGAGCAGTGCATCAAGGAGTTTCTAGACCACGCGGGCGGCTATGATGGCGCCATCTGTGTCAACGACTATGTAGCGGTCCAGCTGCTGGTTGCGGCAGACAAGCGGGGGATCCGAATCCCGGAGCAGCTATTCGTTGCAGGGTCGGGCAATATGATCATCGGCAGCTGCACCACCCCAACGTTGACCACATCCACTCTGAATTACTACGAAATGGGATGTCAGGCAGTCCATATCTGGAACTACCTCCAGCAGCACACGGAGGTGTCGGACGTCCATGTGTCCATTCCCTGTGAGCTGATTTGCAGGCAGAGCACGGCCTCCCTGCCTCCGCCCGCCTATCCGGCCAATTTTTCCGGACAGGTGGAGACCCCGGGGAATACCCTGGAGGCGGCAGACTTACAGCTACGGCGGCTGGAGAACTGCCTCATCCATTGCGACAGCCTGGATTTCGGCATCTTGTGCTGTGTGCTGGAAAACCTCTCGGGGGAGAAAATCGCCGAGCGGCTGTTCATCTCTCAGGGCACGGTCCAATATCGGCTGAAAAAGCTCTACCAAAGGGCGGGAGTGTCTTCCCGTCGGGGCTTTGAGACACTGTTAAAGCTCTACATCACCAATACGGATTTTCTAGTCGGCCTGCTCTCGGACCAATAGGGGGCAGTCGGGACGGAGGGGGGAGAGGCTGATGCCCGCAGGCCTGAAGAGTAAACGGGCCGGAGGCGTGGTGGTGGTCATGTGCGTCCTGTTGTATCTGGTCCTGGGGCTGGCGCGGTATGATTATGGCGCGTGCCTCTCCGCCATCTTGAGCGGCGAGTCCATGGACAAGGGACAGGCTGGCTTCCTCAGCACAGTCAATTTCCTGTCCTATGCGGCAGGCAACGCTCTGGGCGGATTCCTGGCGGACCGGGTCCGGCCCCGCCGCCTCATTTTCACCGCTGTTCTGCTCACCGGCCTGTCCAACCTGGTGTTCCTTGCCGCCAGCTCCTACACTGTCATGGCTACGGCCTGGGGCCTCAACGGTCTGGCCCAGGGGCCCATATTCTGCTCCGTCATGCGGCTGCTCAACGACTTGTTTCCCCCGGAACGTGTTACCGGCCCTTCCATTGCAGTCCAATGCGCCTTTGCGCTGGGACTCTCCGTGGCCTATGCTGTCGCGGCGTTCCTGACCCAGCTGTCCGGCTGGAGGGCGGTCTTTCTCTGCGCCGGTATCTGCTCCCTGGTGTTCGCCCTGCTCTGGCAGGGCTCCATGCGTTGGGTGGAAACGTTCCGGAACAGTCCGGCCGGATCCCGCGCCGCTTCGCCTGCTGCGGGCCAGCCGGAGGACGCCTCCCTCACCGCGCCCCGTCTGCTGTGGCAGGCCGGACTCGCCGCCCTTCCCCTGGCCCTGGCCGCGGAGGGTGTGCTGCGGGATGGGGTGAGCACCTGGGGCCCAACCTATGTGGGCGAGGTGTTCGCCGTGGGGTCCGCGCTGGCCATCGCCAGCAACACCGTGGTCCCCTTTGCCAGCGTGGCGGGCATATTCGCCGCCAACCGGCTAAAGTCCAGGCTGGGCGGCAACGAGCTCACCTGTGCAGCTGTTACCTTTACTGTCAGCGCCGCCGCTATGGGGGTACTGCTGACCACCGCCGGATGGAACCTGCCTCTATCTGTGTCTATGCTGGCTGTCTCGGCCGGCTGCATGGCGGGAGCCAATGCCATGCTCATCAACGCCGTCCCCCTTCAATTCGGGCGTTTTGGGCGGACGGGGGCGGTATCTGGACTGCTCAACACCATGGTCTACGCGGGCAGCGGCGCCTCCACCTATGGCATTGGCATCATTGTCTCCGCCCTGGGCTGGAGCACGGCCAACCTGTGCTGGCTGGCGCTGGCGGGGCTTGCCGCCTTGTGTTGCATCCTGACCGCGCCCCGTTGGCGGCGCTTTAAGGAGGACAACGGCCTGACATAATATAACGGCAGTCACTGTAAAAGATGGCCCGAAGCGTCGCTCGGGCCATCTTTTTTTGACATTTTCCCCAAACCTCGACCTCATACGTAATCATTTTACTATACCACTTCGACAAGAACAACACAAAATCCGGGCAGAATTTTGCCGAACATTTTGAATTGTATCTCCCGCTTATATCCCTGTATAATAAAGGAGACGATAGTAAGCAGGACGTCTTCGCGGCAATTTAAACCCAAGCCAGTTAAGAAGAAATGGAGGAAAAGATCATGAAAAAAAGAACGGCCATTGCTTTTGCCACCGCACTTCTCCTAATGCTGTCCGTGCTGGCAGGCTGCCAGTCCAACGCGGATGAGAAGAAATTCCCTACCAAGGACCTGACCCTCATTGTACCCTGGAACGCCGGAGGCGCGTCTGACCTGATTGGCCGTCTGCTGGTCACTGGCATGGAACCCTCCCTGGGCGTCGGCGTCAGCGTGGTCAACACCCCCGGCGCCACTGGCACGGTGGGCATGAACGACTGCAGCCTGGCCCCCCATGACGGCTACACTCTGATCGCCAACGCCACCCCCTACAGCCACGGCGTCATGGGGCTTGCGGATTGGTCCCCCTCCGACTGGGACTACCTCGCCGCCTACTTCGTGCCCGGCATCATCGCTGTGCCCAAGGACTCCCCCTATAAGACCTTCAACGACCTCTACCAAGCCATCAAGGACCACCCCGGCGAGGTCACCGGCGGCACCGCCGGCCTGGGCTCTTCCGGTTATATCTTTATGGAGATACTCAAGTCGGTCTGCCCGGAGCTGGGCAACTATGAACACATCGCCTATTCCGGCGGCGCTGCCGCCGTCACCGCCACCCTGGCCGGCGAGGTGGACTTCACGCCCCAGCTGTCCAACGAGATGATCGACCTTCTTCGCTCCGGCGACCTGGTGGCCCTGTGTGCCTTTACCGAAGAGCCTCTGCAGCTGGACGGTATGAGTTACGCCATCCCCTCCATCTCCGAGTTCCTGCCCGACACCTCTTCCGTGCTGCCGTGCGGCGATGCCTTCGGCCTGATGTTCCCCTCCGACATCCCCGACACCACTAAAAGCGTCCTGGAATCCGCTTATCTGGAGGCCTGCAAGACCGACGCCGCCAAGGCTTTCGCCACGGAAAAGGGCGTTGTGCTCCAGGCGCTGGATCTGAAGGCATCCAACGAGCTGCGCGACGCCACCGCCTCCCGGGTGTGCTGGATCCTGTACGATGCGGGCGTTGCCACTGTCTCCCCCGAAGAATTCAATATTCCCCGTCCGTAATCTTGAACATTTAGACCAACGCCGGAAGGGGCATTTGTGAGCCTCGCGCCCGCAGATGCCCCTTCTATATTGACTGGAAAGGAAGGTCCTCATGTCCGACGAAAAGAAGCCTGTCCAGCTGCCAGAAGGAAAGGAGCATCTGGACTTTCTTACCTCCATCGTACTGTTCATCATCTGTATTGCCGCCATCATCCTGAGCGTGGGCTACTGGAAGGCGTCCAAGGCGGTGTTCTACGCCTCCCCCGGCTTCATGCCCATCATCATCGCCTCGGGGCTGGCGCTGATGTCCGTGATCCAGTTCTTCGGCTCGCTCAAGGGCAGCTCCATTTCCGAGCGGTGGGCCCAAGTGGCCTATGCCATCCCCGCCGGCCTGCGCAGCCCCAAGGTATGGCGGGCCGCCGGAGGGCTGGCGATCTTCGCCATCTATATTTTTGTGCTGCTGGGCCGCCTTCCCTTCTGGCTAGCCTCTTTTCTGGCCCTGCTCGCCTCGCTGCTCTACTTGAACTGGAAAAAGGAAGTGAAGACCATCCTGAAGCTGGCCGTCATTGCCGCGCTGAGCATCGCGGGTATTGTTGTGCTGTTCCAGGTGATCTTTTCGGTTCCCATGCCCTAGAAGGAGGTCCTAACACATGACATTTGAGTATATCCTTCAGGCGCTGCAGGTGGTTTTCTCCCCCATGGGCTTTCTGGCGCTGGTGCTGTCCGTGGTGCTGGGCCTGATTTTCGGTATGCTGCCCGGCCTCACCGCTACTATGGGCGTAGCCCTGCTCACCGGGCTCACCTACAGCATGGACGGCCCCATTGCCATTTTGGTGCTGATGGGGGTCTATGTTGGCGCCATCTCCGGCGGCTGCCAGTCCGCCATTCTGCTCAATATCCCCGGCACTCCTGCCTCCGCCGCCACCGCCATGGAGGGGCACCCCCTGGCGCAGCAGGGCAAGGGTGGCCTGGCCATTTTCGTTGCCACCGCCTCTTCCTTCTTTGGTACGCTGATCAGCATTATCTGCGTGCTGCTCTTCACTCCGCTGATTACCGACATCGCGCTGAAGTTCAATTCCCACGAGATGTTCCTCCTGGCCATCTTCGGCATTGTTATCTGCGGCAACCTGACCTCCAACGGCCACCCGCTGAAAGGCTGGATCTCCGGCTTCGTGGGACTGCTGCTGTCCATGGTGGGCCGCGACACGGTGAATTCCGTGGCCCGCTTCTGCTTCGACAGCATGAACCTCACCGCCGGGATCTCCCTGCTCCCAGTCATGATCGGCCTGTTCGGCTTTCCAGAGATCATCAATGCCCTCAATCCTGAGAAGCGGGAGTTCATCCGGGCGGAAAAGTTCCACGTGAAGGAGGGCTTTGCCGTGCTGGCCCGGAACAAGCTGAATATCCTGCGTTCCTCCTTGCTTGGGGTGTGTATGGGCGCCATCCCCGGTGTAGGCGAGGACACCGGCGGTTGGATCGCCTACTGGGCGGAAAAAAAGGCCTCCAAGACTCCCAAGCTCTGGGGAAAGGGCTGCATCGACGGCGTGGTTTCCGCCGAAGCGGGCAACAACGCCGCGGTAGGCGGGGCCATCATCCCGGTCCTCTCCCTGGCCATTCCCGGCTCCACCTCGGCGGCGGTGCTGCTGGCCGCCTTCTGGATGCATGGCTACCGCCCCGGCCCTCTGATGATGAACGACACGCCGGAGTTTTTATATTATGTGGCCATTTTCATCACATTCTCCGCCATTGTCATGTGGATCGCAGCTTCCACCATGTCCCGGGCCACCGTGCACATCTTGCAGATCGACAACCGGATCCTGATGCCCATCATTTTCATCTGCTGTGTAATCGGCGCTTTCGTGGTGAACAACCGGCTCTTCGATATTTACCTGATGTTCTTTTTCGGCCTGCTGGGTGTTCTCATGCGGCATATGGAATATCCCATGGCGCCTTTGCTTCTGGGCGTAATCCTGGGAAACATGGCCGACGAGAACCTGCGCCGGGCCCTGATTCTGGGCAAGGGGGACATCACTCCCTTCTTCACCCGGCCCATCAGCGTTTTCTTCCTGCTGTTCATTCTGGCCCTGGTTCTGCCCCAGATTCCCTTTGTGGCCAAGCTGGGCCGCTCTGTTAAGGCAAAGCTGTTCAAGAAGGACGGCAAGGGATGAGAGGAAAGGTGTGACAGAGGCATGAGAGAATTTGACCACATTGGCCTTCCTGCCGGCCAGTCCCATCCGGAGGAGCGTTTTGTAGCGCACACCCAGGTGTGGGTCACCGACCCCCACCGGCACCCCTTCCGGGTGGAGTGGCTGCGCTGCCTGCCCGACTCAACCGTGCCGGAAAAGCTGCGCGCCGCCCCTCATGTGGCCTACCATGTGGACAGCATTGAGACTGAGTCTGCCGGATTGAAGGTGCTGCTGCCCCCCTTTTCCTCAGTGGCGGGGCACAGGGTGGGCTTTTACGAGACCGGCGATGGAGTGGTTGTAGAGCTGATGGAGTTCTGAAAGGCTTATCACGATTGAAAGGGGAACCAAATCAATGTATAAAACCGCGTTTATCTCCGACGAGGTGTCCCAGGATCTGCCCACCGCGGCAAAACTGGCGGTGAAATACGGCCTGAATGCGCTGGAGATCCGCTCCGTCCAGGAGCGCAATCCCTTCCAAATGACCCCGGAGGATTTCAAGTACGTCAAATCCGTGTGCGATGACTATGGTCTGGCCATCTGCGCGGTGGCCTCACCCTTTTTCAAATGCGACCTGAACAGTGAAGAGGAATATGAGGAGCATCTGGCCGGCCTGGGCCGGTGCATCGACGCCGCCCACTTGTGGGGCACCAAGATCATCCGGGGCTTCACTTTTTGGAAAGACGGCTTGGGCGAGAAGAGCTTCCCCAGGATCGTGGAGCGCTATCAGCGGGCCATCCGCATGGCGGAGGAAAACGACGTCATTATCGCCATCGAGTCCGAACCCAGCGTGTGCACCATCAATATGCAGATGCTTCATGATTTTCTGGAGCTGGCGGGTTCCGACCATTTGGCCGCCCTGTGGGATCCGGGCAACGAGGTGTCCGACCCTGGCGCGCCGCCCCCTTATCCGGTGGGGTATGAACTTTTAAAGCCGTGGATCCGGCATATCCACCTGAAGGACGCCCGGTCCACCACGGGACAGGATTTCTATGAGCCAGCCCTCATGGGGCAGGGGGACGTGGATTTCCACGGCGCGCTCAGGCGGCTCAAGGCGGATGGCTATGAGGGCTATGTGTCTATCGAGACCCACTACCGCATGAAAAAAGCGGCGTTCAGCGAGAGTGAGCTGGCCCGCCCCCAGGGCTCCTCTTTTTCCGACGGCGGTTATGAGGCCACCAGCGCTTACCTGGACATCCTGCGGGACGAATATGCCTGGAGGGGCGAGGTCAGATAGCCTGACAAACCCCAAACAACGAAAGGAATGAGCGACTATGAGCAAAGTACGGTTCGCAATCATCGG
Organism: uncultured Oscillospiraceae bacterium; assembly: GCA_910588625.1. GTDB lineage: Bacteria > Bacillota > Clostridia > Oscillospirales > Oscillospiraceae > Enterenecus. The sequence continues at coordinate 3,846 of CAJUQN010000052.1, read as the reverse complement.
CTGCGGTATGATCGCCAATTTTCACGCCGCAGCCATTGCGCAGATCCCCGAGGCTGAGCTGACAGGTGCTTTTGATGAACACCGCCCCAGCGCCCAGCGCTTTTTGGAGACCTGGCCCGTTAAGCTGTTCAGCTCTCTGGACGAGCTGTGTGCGTCTGAGGAGGTGGACGCGGTGTGCGTGTGCACCCCCAGCGGACTCCACACGGCCCAGGCGGTTAAAGTCATGGAGGCGGGCAAGCATCTGGTGGTGGAAAAGCCTATGAGCCTCTCTCTGACCGACGCGGACCTGTTGATCTCCACGGCGGAGCGCACCGGGATGAAGGTGTGCGTCATCTCTCAGTTCCGGTTTTCCGACGCGGTGCAGGAGATTCACCGGGCGCTGGACGCCGGGGCTTTTGGCGCCATCGTGTCGGGCAGCCTGTCCATGAAATATTTCCGCTCCCGTGAGTATTACGCCTCCGGCGGCTGGCGGGGCACCTGGGCCATGGACGGCGGCGGCTGCCTGATGAACCAAGGAATACATGGGGTCGATGTGTACCGTTATCTGATGGGGCCGGTGAAAACCGTCACCGCCCTGACCAAGACCCAGACCAGGCAGGTGGAGGTGGAGGACTCCGCCGTGGCCATTTTGGAGTTTGAAAACGGCGCGGTCGGTACCCTGGAGGGGTCCACCACCTGCTATCCTGGATATCCCCGCCGCATCGAGATCTGTGGAGACAAGGGCAGCGTGGTGCTGGAGGAGGACTCCATCCTCCGCTGGGACCTGCCCATCTCATGCAATCTTCCCACGGGGCGGAAAGCCAAAAACGTGGCCTCCTCCGACCCGAAGGCCATCGACGTAAAGGGCCACTTAAAACAGATCGGCAATCTGGTGGACGCCATTTTGAACGGAGCACCCCTCATGGCGGACGCAGCCTCCGGACGTCCTCCTCTGGAAATCATTTTGGCAATCTACGACTCCTCCCGGACAGGGAAGCCCGTGGACCTGCGGAAAGGGGCGGTTCCATGCTGAAGCAGCTTACCCAAAATAGGCTGGATGTGACCATCTATCCTGACCGCGCCGCTATGGGCGCGGCAGCCGCTAAAGCCGGGGTCCGAGCCCTTCGGGACGCGCTGGAGCGGAAAGAGATCATCACGGTCATGTTCGCCGCGGCCCCCTCCCAGGAGGAAGTGCTCCAAAACCTGGTAAGCGTGGACCTGGACTGGTCCAGGGTCAACGCCTGCCACATGGATGAATACGTGGGGCTGGACCCGGCGTCGCCTCAGCGCTTCTCCGCCTTTTTGCGCACCCGCCTGTTCGACCGGCTCCCCTTCCGCAGTGTCCACTGCATCCGTTCCGCTGCCTCTGCCCAGGCGGCACAGAAGGAGGCGGAATATTATGAAGCGTTCCTGAGAGAAAGCGCACTGGATGTGTGCTTCATGGGCGTTGGAGAAAATGGGCATATCGCATTCAACGATCCCAGCGTGGCAGATTTTCAGGATCCCAAATTGGTAAAAGTGGTGGAACTGGATCAGGTGTGCCGGCTTCAGCAGGTCCATGACGGTTGCTTTGCCGCGCTGGAGGACGTTCCCGCCTATGCCATCACGGTGACCATCCCCGCGCTTTTTTCCGCCGGGCAGATTATCTGTACCGTCCCCGGCTCTACCAAGGCGCAGGCTGTCCAGAATATCCTGCGGGGACCGGTGACGCCCCAGTGTCCGGCATCTATCCTCACCACCCATCCGGCTACCTCCCTTTTTCTGGACGAGGCCGCCGCCGCCCTGGTATTGTAATGAGAGCTGTTATCACCAATGGGATCTTGGTTTTGGAGGACCGCCTGCAAAGCGGGCTCTCCCTGGTTCTGGAGAACGGGAAAATCGCCGCGCTTCAAGAGGGGGCGCCCAGCCAGGCTGGCCAAGTCATTGACGCGGGGGGGCGGTATGTAAGTCCCGGCTTTGTGGACCTGCACGTCCACGGCGGAGGGGGATACGATTTCATGGACGGCACGGTCCAGGCCATGGTGGGAGCCGCTCGGTTTCATCTCTCCCACGGTACCACACTCCTCCAGCCCACCACCATGACCTGTACCGATGAGGAACTGCGCCAAGTGTTCTCCGCTTTTGTGCAAACCAAACGCGCCGGCTGGCCCATGCCTCATCTACACGGGCTGCACCTGGAAGGGCCCTGGCTCTCCCCAGTCCAAGCCGGGGCCCAGGACCCGTCGCTTCTCCGTCTGCCCACCTTGGACCATGTCCGTCAGGTGCTGAATGACAGCTCCGATATTACCCATGTGTCCGCCGCCTGCGAGCTCCCCGGCGCCCTAGAGCTGGGGGACGAGTTGGCCCGGCGGGGTATCTTGGCCGCCATCGGCCACAGCGATGCGGAATACAATCAGGTCTGCGCCGCCATGGAACACGGCTACACCCATATCACTCATTTGTACAGTGGTATGTCCTCCCTGCGCAGACGGGAGGCCCGGCGTTATCTGGGCGTGGTGGAGAGCAGCTATCTGTTGGACGGCCTCACAGTAGAGATTATTGCCGACGGAGTACACCTCCCCCCGGAGTTGCTGCGGCTGATTGTCAAATGCAAGGATCCGGGCAGCATCATACTGGTAACCGACGCCACCCGGGGCGCGGGACTTCCCGATGGCTCCGTGGTCAAGCTGGGCAGCTTGAGCGCCGGTCAGGATGTGGTCGTGCGGGACGGCGCAGCCTACGTCATAGATGGCTCCTGCTTCGGCGGCAGTGTGTGCACCACGGACCGCTGTGTCCGCACTATGTGGAAAATGGCGGGAGTTACTCTGCCCCAGGCTGTCGCTATGATGACCCTCAATCCCTGCCGGGTGCTGGGCCTGGATGGCTGCAAAGGTCGTCTTGCGCCTGGTTTCGATGGCGATCTGTGCATATTTGATGAAAATGTCAACATTTCCATGGTGCTGCTGGACGGCAGAATTGCAGTTAAGATATGAACTGGCCCCTTCTCTCGATATTCTTATCGAAAGAGGGGGCTTTTAAAACGCTATACATCGCGCCCAATTATGCCCGCCCGGTGATCGGGGGATTCGATACCGGTAACATAGGGCATTAGGAGCCTGTTTAAAATCTTCTAATAAGAATGGCAATGAGGGCAAAAGTAAGAAGCTGGGCAGAAATAGAGCGTTTGCACTCACAATTTTTCCAAAGGCTGTGGAATTTGTTGAGCCAGACGAAAAGACGCCCTACCACCCAACGGCGCGGCAGCACAACAAACTTGTGTCCTTGATGCGGAGGCTGTCCATCTCCCTGGTGGTGTGATACCGGCTGCCCAGGCGGCGGACGGTGTAGCCCAGGTGTTCCAGCAGGTTCCGTCCCCTTGGAGAAGTTTCTGGTGGACGCGGGTTATTCCGGCGAACGATTCGCAAATCAGGTGAAAGATATTTGCGGCGCACAGGTTGAGGTAGTAAAACGCAGCGAATTACACAAGTTTGTCGTTCTGCCACGCCGCTGGGTGGTAGAGCGTCTTTTCGGCTGGCTCGACAAATTCCGCAGACTTTGGAAAAATTGTGAACGCAAACTTTATATTTCTGCTCAGATTCTCACGTTTGCCCTCATTGCCATCCTCATTAGAAGATTTTAAACAGGCTCTTAGAAATCTGAACTCTATGCTTGATTGGGCAGGGGAAGAACCTGCTAACCCCGGTGTGACGGGAAGTCAGAACTCTAATACTCCGACGTGAACCCATAGTGCCTTATGGGATGTACGAAGCTCGGTGAAGAGCGGGGGCGGTATCTGAGACGGTATCGCGCCGCAGGAGGCTATAAATCGGTCATGGTGGATATGATCTCCGGCATGGAGGTGAAAGAGGACGATCCTGACTTTATGAA
>CAJUQN010000051.1 GCA_910588625.1 uncultured Oscillospiraceae bacterium | reverse complement strand
ACGTGATACGCCGCCTGCACCGCCTGTTCTACCATGGCATCGACCCGGACGCCGCCGGACAATACCGCACGGGACAGGTATTCATCACAGGGACGGAATATGTGCCCCCCGTTGCGGAGGATGTTCCGGCGTGTATGGCCGCTTTTGTGGCGGAGCTGCCCCAAAAACAAAAGGCGATGCACCCGGTAGAGTTCGCCGCCTATGCCCACCGACGCTTGGTGGATATCCACCCCTTCCAGGACGGCAACGGGCGCACGGCGCGGTTGTTGATGAACCTGATCCTGATCAACCAGGGCTATTGCATCGTGTCCATCCCCCCGGTATGGCGGCACGACTATATCACCGCCTTGCAGCAGGCCCAGCGGGAGCGGTCTCCCTCGGACGAAACCTTTGTGAAGCTGATCGCGGAGTGTGAGCTGGAGGCCCAGCGGGACTACTGCCGGATGTTCCACATCAAGCTGCCCACGGCTCAAAAGGATGGGCCGGAGCTGTAACAGAAAAACAAACGGACAGCCAGGAGGTTTCGGCCTCCTGGCTGATTTTATTCAAGGAGGATTACAACATGGATAAGACCCCAATTTACCCACACCCCGCCGCCTACGCACGGGAGAACGGAGAGCTGGATCAGTACCGGGCGTCGCTGAAAGCTCTCACCGACTGTAAGTGCGCCATCGACAAGGCCATCAACGATAATTGGGATGGAATGAATTTTGCCAGGGATTCCGCCAAAAGCGTTTTGAAGCAGTTTGGCCCGGAGAAGGTGACGTTCATTCTGGCCTATACTGTCCGTGAGAAAAATCTTGATAACCGCTTTTCCGGCCACAACGCAAGCTGGGCCAACACTGTTCCGATGTACGGAATGGCCGGGGGCCGGGATAGCTGTACCCTGGAAAGCCACCCCGCCAAGGTGGATTTGTTCATTGATGTGGTGCGTGAGGACATTCTGGAGCTGGCCGAGCAAAAGTCCGAGGTACGTTCCACACAACATAAAAGGGAGGGAACCAAAATGGACAAAACCCCAGTTTACACAGAATCTTTTCAATATGCCTACCAGCATAGGGAGGAAACGCAGCACATCGCGTCCCATACCGCCAACATCGGCTGCAAAGAAGCGATTGAACAGGCCATTGCTGACCACTATAGCGACAACTGTCTCAATACAGCGGCGGCGGTTCAGGATGTGGTGAAGCGGTTCGGCTATGATCGGATGCTCTATGTGCTGGCGAACACCGTGCAGGACATGGAGCAGGATGGGCGCGTGTCCCGTGCCAACAAGGATTGGGCGAGGACGATCCCTGTCGCGTTTGAGAGCGGGCGGCGGGATGTCTCCTACCTGATCACCCGCAGTCACCCCGGCCTTCTGAACCTGTTTGTGAGCGAGGCGCGGCATGAGTATCTGCTGTCCCTGCCCCTCAAACGGGAGGACATCAAGGCGGAGGCCCAAAGAATCCTGACGGAGTTCCAGAACGCCCCGGAGCCGAACAGCCCCAACAAAACCCATTACATGGCCCAGGTGTCCCCGGACTTCCTGGCGCGGGCCAAGACGAAGGACCATGACCGGCTGATGGCGATGCTGCCCTTCCAGTCTTTGAGCCTCTCCACGCTGAACGGACGGAAGGGCACCTACGCCCTGATCCGGCAGGACGAAAACCGTTTCCGGCCCCTGGTGCTGCGTCGGCCCTCGGTGCGGAAAAAACTCCAGGAGCAGCAGGACGCGCCCAAGCCGCCCAGCCCCGGTAAGGGCAAGGCCAAAGACCCGGAGCTGTGACCATGGCAAATTTGCAGCGGCAGGTACAGCTCAAATTCCGCGTCACCCCGGAGGAACGGGCGCTGATCGAGCAGAAGATGGCCCAGCTCGGCACCACAAACATGGCGGCGTACCTCCGCAAGATGGCGATTGACGGCTTTGTGGTGAATCTGGAGTTGCCGGAGCTGGGGGAGCTGGTGTCCCTGCTGCGGCGGTCCAGTAACAACCTCAACCAGCTTACCCGCCGCGTCCATGAGACAGGGCGTGTCTATGATGCCGACATGGATGATCTTCGGCAAAGCCAGGAACGGCTATGGGACGCGGCGCAGAAGATTTTGACCTCGCTGGCGAAAATTCAATGACAAAGCCGTAAATCTCTCAAAAGCATCAGTAGAGACTTACGGCTCTAAATTGTTTTCGTCAAAAAGCGGAGACGCAAAGAAGAAATCCAACCCGATACCCATGCCCTGGCACATTTCATGAATAACCCGCAGCTTCACGGAATCATAGGAGCAGTTGATGACATTCCCAATCGTGGATTTAGGGACGCCGCTTTTCATATATAACTGATACTGCGTCATTTCCTTCTCACTGAGTAATTGAACCAACCGTTTACTCACAGCCTGATTCAGTTTCATGTCATCACCACCCTGCGGGAAATTGTATCAGGGTGTTCAATTAAATTAGTCCCTGTAGCTGTACTATTTGCAGATTTTGCGGTATAATGCAGCAGAACGGGGGGATGGTTATGACTGTTACATTCTGCGGCCACAGCAAACTCACCAAGCCGGATGGCTTTTCAAAATGGCTGGATGTCATACTCCCCTCACTGATCGAGGGCGGGGCCACCACATTTTATCTCGGCGGCTATGGAGCCTTTGATGGTTTGGCTGCGGCGGCGGTTCGGCGGCAGAAGGAAACCTATCCCCACATTGAGCTGATCCTGGTGCTGGCCTATCTTGACCGGGAGATCGACGCCTCCCGCTATGACGGCACCACCTACCCGCCGCTGGAAAAGGTGCCCCGGCGGTACGCCATTGTCCGGCGCAACGAGTGGATGGTACGCGAGAGCGATGTGGTGATCTCCGGCGTCCTCCATAGCTGGGGCGGCGCGGCCAGGACGCTGGAATTTGCACAGCAAAAGAAAAAGGTGGTTCTTCAATATCCCGCCCAAGCTGGGGGAAAATAACTATGGGCATCCGAGCGCCGCCGCATCCTTGCAAAAAAGTATTTTTGGCGCTATGCTGGTAATAGAAATTTTTTGGGGAGTGATCGTCACAATGCTGACTTTTGAAAAAGTGCTGGAGGTTTTCGGGGATTATCTGGCCGAGGACAAAGCCTGTGAGGTGCTGACTACAAGCCGGGGCCATCTGGTGGTGGACTGGGAGAGCTGCAAAAATAACTGGGTGACATCCCGGCTGTGTCTTACCCCGGAGAAGCTGCGGGACGTGCTGCGCTCCAGCTACGAGGAATACCAGGGCTACCGGCTCACCGACGGCTATAAGCGGGATCTGACCGACCAGGAGGAACAGGACATTGAGCGCATGGGCGGGGAGCTTGCCGCCCGGTGCGAAGAAAATTGAGCAGAACTTTGTAAAAGAGGACGGCCCGATATGGGCCGTCCATTTCAATAGAGGGGGGTGTATTTTATCGCCACCACTCGCATCATACCCCTGCACATCGGCAAGGGACGCATATCATCAACTACGCCAAGACCCGCGACGTGTATGTGGCCTACCGCAAGGCCGGGTACTCCAAAAAGTTCAAGGCCGAGCATGAGAGCGACATCCTGTTACATCAGGCGGCAAAGAAATTTTTCGATGAATCCGGGCTGAAAAAGCTGCCCACAGTGAAAAGTTTGCAGGCCGAGTACGCCGCGCTCCTGGCTGAAAAGAAGTCCGCCTATGCCGAGTACCGCAAAGCGAGGGACGAGATGAAGGAACTGCTGACGGTCAAGGCCAACGTGGATCGCTTGATGGGTTACGACAAATCAGAAACGGATATTGAGGCGGAACGCTGACCGTTTCCGGTTCCAGCGGAAGTCGGTGAAGCGGATAAAAAAGAAAATCGCCGCCGCAGTCTACGAATATCGGGCAGACTGCGACGGCGAGTGGGGCGAGATTCAGTTTGATTTTGAGAATGGCACAGATGTTTGCGGGGCAGGTAATGAAACATATCAGGGCTTGTGACACAGGTAATCTACCGAAAAAGTCGTTACTTGCATTTTGAGATGTCTATACCTCCCCAAGCATACTGAGCAGCAGATAGGACGCCGGATAATGCTCCGCAAGTTCAATTTCCGAATGCTGTTCCTTCAAAGTCAGCGCATGGCTTTTGAAAGCACTATACCACGTCTGCCCGGTGGGCACTCCATAAGCAGGAAATTCGTATATAAGAGCCTCGCCCCACCCACCGGCGATTTCCTGGCAAACCAGCATCATGATGAAACCGTCCAGCCCGGTCTCATTGCCCTTTTCAAATCGGTCGAAGCAGTATTTCAGGGTGTGTCGGCCATAGTACGTCAGTTCCCGGTACTCAATGGGGTGTTCTTCGATATAATCCCCGGGATTGGAGGACAGGGCGGGGCCGCTGCAAATCGTCTCAATGAGCGACCCGATCGCCTTTTCAGTATCCAGCCCGGTGGACGCTATCGCCTGGGCGTAGCACTCCTGTGTCTGCTGAAGGATAAATTTCTGACTGTCCATGCCGTCCTCGACGATATGTGCAGGGAACTTTTCGCGGATGTCCGGCGCGTTGTAGCTGCCATCTCTGGGTTCCCAATATTCGGTCAGAGTATAACCGCGCTCGTCCAAATCAAAGGAAAGTGCCACAGGGATATAACTGCCGCCGGTCGTTTCCAAGCCATTGTCCGTAGCCCTATATTGCTCATAGAGCGCCCACCCGTAATAGGTGATTTTATGGGTGCTGCTTCCCGCCAGAGGTGTGGCGGAGAGTGTCTCCAACGTGATGAAACTACAACAGGCTGCATCGTACTCCCGTGGGTAGGATGATTTGTTATGCTCCAGGATCGCCTGACGAATCGCGGCCTGTTCTTCGGATAGCGTTGTAGCGACTACGTCCGGCCCGGCAGGAGTCGGCGTATCTTCCCCGGCTACAAGCAACCTGCTTTCTTTTAAAAGACGGATCAATTCATCCGATAATTCAGCCTGCTCGCTGTTTCCCCGCCACACCCATTTTTCAGAAAAGTTGATCGAATATACTGTGCCGTCAGTGTCGTATAGTTTGCACTCCGGCAAGCCGTCACAAGTGAATGGCTGATATTCCAGTTTGTTTAGCGCAGCAGATAGTTCGTCAACCTTGAGCGCATCATTCCTGTGCGCCTCAATGAATGCGGAAACATCACCTGTTCGGATATCAATGTGATCCTCTGCCTCATTGTGAACCCGCAGGTCGATATACATGGGCGTTGTTTTATCCCAAGTGCCGCCCACCAGGACATCAAAGAGTTCATCAATCTCGTAACGCATGATATATAGACCGGAGCCAACCTCCCGCCCCTGATACGGTTCAAAATCCGACCAGGTCAGCGTGTCTCCCTTTTGCGACAGCGTGACCACGTCATCAAGGGTCAATTTCTGGCTCCCAATCCCATCTGTTTCTATGGAACCCATCGAAACCCCATCCAACCCCAGCATGGTGCGGATGTTGTTGATGTATTCCGGGTCTTTCATCATGTCCTCCGTGACCATGTAACTGGAAATTGGATTTTGCCATGGGATCACAAAAATATTTTTGTCCCCAATATCGAAGGTAGACAGAATCAGCGCCATTTCCTCCGCCGTAGCGCCTTTCAATGCCATTTTCTCTTGCGGCGTTTTCTCACGGTTGGTTCCCTGCATCAGTCCAAAACGGTAGTCATTTTCAGCCATTTGCCAGACATAAACCTCCAGGCCCTTGAAGGTTCCAAGTTCAAAATATTCCGGGTATTTAACCCGCAGCTCGTCTATTTTTGGAGGGTTATCCTTGGGATTTGTCGCAAAGCATACCGTCACCACCGCGCAGGCAATGATGGCCGCAACAATAACCCAAAACGCTGGCTTTTTGTAATTCAACACGTTTTTCACCCTTTCTTTCACGCCAACCTCTCCAAAGGCCAGCGGGCAGATCGTAACCATCCGCCGCTGGGCGCTGTACTCCAACAGGGCGGTGGAATACTGTTTTTTCCCGTCCAAATCCATCTGCCGGATGACCTTCTCATCACAGGCCACCTCAATGTCCCGGCACAGCAGCACATAGGCGATCCAGCACAGGGGATTGAACCAGTGAACCGTCAAAATCAGAAAGCCCAGCGGCTTCCACCAGTGGTCGCGTCTTGCCAGATGCGCCTTTTCATGGGCAATCACAGGCTCCATGGCTGCGGTGTCCACGCCGGAGGGCAGATAAATTTTGGGCCGAATCAACCCCAGGATAAACGGCGACTTCACATGGTCGCACAGATAGATATTTCCCTCATAAGGTACTCTTTCCACAACGTTCCGGCGCACCCGCGCATAGCTGATGACCGCATACAGCAGCATGGCGGCGATGCCGATGAGCCAGATGACCGACACAACAAGCGTCCAGCCATAGAGCGGATTGACGCTGCCGGCCGGATTCGGCGCAAAGGTTTCGCCCAGGACGGGGTTGACCGCATGGTTGACGGCGGGGATGCCGCTGCTGATGGCGGGCGTTTCATACTGAATGTTATAGGCGTTGAAGGTCTCGGCGCTGGGGATCAGGCTCAACGCGCTCTCGAAGGAGAAGGGAACCACCAACCGCACAGCGACAATGCCCCACAGAAGCACGGCGATCCACTTCGGCGCCTTTTTCAGCACGAACCGGAGCAGTACCACCGCCAGGATCAGCCAGCTCGCGGCAATGCTCATGTTCAGCGTTTTCAGGAATAGATCGCCCATATCATTCACCCGCCTTGTCGATCAGCGCACGGATCTCGGCAATTTCCTCGGCGGTCAGTTTCTTTTCCCTGGTGAAGGCGGCGAGAAAGGCGGGGAGCGAACCCGCAAAGGTTTCATCCACATACTTCTTGCTGTGGCGGGCATAGAACTCTTGCCGGGACAGGAGAGATGTCACCGTACCGCCATTGTTTTGAAACAGGCCCTTTTCGCACAGCCGATGCAGTACTGTGTGTGTCGTGGTTCGTTTCCAAGCCAGTTTGTCCGCTGCCTGTTTGATAAGTTCGCCGGATGTTATCGGCTCCCTTTCCCAGATGATGTCCGCAAAACGAGCTTCCACAGCTCCTAATTGAATTTCTGCCATAAGCATAGCCTCCTGTCTACATAATGTAGTCACATACAGAATACGCCATGTAGACGGAATTGTCAAGACCCTTTTCAAAACTGTAAAAAACAGCCCGTCTGAATCCCTGCCAGGAATCAGACGGGCTGTCCGTATGCACCCCGAAACCGTCAGCTAACAGTGATAAGTGAATTTAGTTCCTTATCACTATAAAGGTGACACATATGTGGCCTACCGCAAGGCCGGGTACTCCAAAAAGTTCAAGGCCGAGCATGAGAGCGACATCCTGTTACATCAGGCGGCAAAGAAATTTTTCGATGAATCCGGGCTGAAAAAGCTGCCCACAGTGAAAAGTTTGCAGGCCGAGTACGCCGCGCTCCTGGCTGAAAAGAAGTCCGCCTATGCCGAGTACCGCAAAGCGAGGGACGAGATGAAGGAACTGCTGACGGTCAAGGCCAACGTGGATCGCTTGATGGGTTACGACAAATCGGAAACGGATATTGAGGCAGAACGCCAGGAAGGACGCTGACCGTTTCCACCGTCCGGGAGGGCCGCAGGCCCGATAAAAAGCGTCCCGCAGGGACGCGCAGCCAGCTCCGGCACGGAGCTGTTCAAAGGGGTTTGGGGGCGCTGCCACCAACAAGCAGAAATGGCCGTCCCGCCGGGGGCGGGACGGCCATTTTTCGCATGATGGGACCATCATGCCCTGCTTGCCCTGTTTTGTCAGCCCCATTTTTGGTATATGCCCATCACCCCATCATCAGTGCCTCCGGCTCCTTCTCGTCCGCCGCTGTGCCATAAAACTGATCGAACCGCCAGCCATCTGCTGTCCGCACCAGCTTTATCTCAAAGTCGAGGGTATACTCCCAGCCGTTTTTCAGCCGCTGATTCCGCTGTTCGGAAGTCTCTCCCTCGTTGGGCCAGGGAGAGCTGTAGTAGCCGGTGAGCGTGAAGATGATTTCATCATCGGTTTTGGAGTTCAGCTTTGGAGTTCAGCTTAAAAGTGTCCGGGAAGTTTTCATTGCGGTAGTAATGGCCTTTAGCCGCATTGACATAATAGAGAGCGCCGTCAATGCCGATAAATGTGCTATAGTTGTCTCCCCAACTGTTTCGCCCACGCCAGAAATTATCTGTGAACACCGAATGGATCATGCCATCAAAGTCCGCCCAAACGGCATATCGCCCGGTGGCTTTGGTATAAGGAATCTCGTTGCGTTCCAAGAAGCCCGCCATATCCGGGAACTTATCCTCGTCCCCCATGCACACTCCGCTGGTGTCCCCGCCGAACAGGCTGGTGTAGATTTCAAACGCCTGACGGTATAGAAGCTGCTGGCCCTTGTCCAGAAAGTCAGGGACGGGGATATTCAAGCTGCGCTCACTCAAAACGATTTCAGGAAAGGCAGCCTGGGCGGGAGGGTTGGAGGGCGGTGCGCTTTGAGCCGGAGGCTGGGCGGTAGGCTGGACAGGGGGCAGCGAGATCACGTCCGAAGCCGGGACGCTGGGGGCCGGAGGCTCGGACGGCTCCGGGGACGGATCGGCGGAGGGCTGCTCCGTTGGTTCCATAGAGGGGGCCGGAGGGGAGGAAACCGTGATATCCTCCGTGGGCTTGCAGCCCGTCATACTGCCCAAAACCAGCGCCAGAACAAGAAAGGCACAAACCATGCGCGGCAATGCCAAAAACCCAGGCAGGATCATAAACTGTTTTTTCATCAGAAATTCCTCCACAATGCTACGGTTGATGATGCGATATTTTCAGTGGTGAAGTCATACCACAAGGCACTTTCTTTTCCGTTTTGTTTCTCGACCGCCGCCAGATATTCAGCCTCCGACGCGGTTTGACCGTTGACAAAATAGGAAACGGTCAGCTCGTTGTTGGAATCATAGGCGGACTGGCTGTACGTTGTCTCCTTGATCGTATAAGCCTTGTCCGAAAATGAAATGGAGCCGAAGCCGCTGTCCGCCGCGCCGCTGGAAAAAGAGAAAGTTCCGTCCGTCTTGAGGTCCATGAATGACCCATAGGGCAAGGTGTACCCATCAATTTGCCCGTTCTGCTGGCGGCGCAGGACTTCAAACCCATAGGCGTCATTTTCGTTGACCTGAAGCCAGAGAATCGCTTCTGGCGCACCGTCGCCATCCAGATCAGCGCACGTGAATTTTAACACCTTGACGGTAATGCCGCTGTCGCTGCTGACGGCCCGCCCCAGTTCATTGATGGTCATGCTTTGGCTGGTATCGGTGCTGTAAAAAGGCTCGCTCCCTGTCAAAACAGCGTAAAACTTGTTTCCGGGAGTACCCTCGCTGGGCTGGGCCGCCGTGGGCGCTGGGGACGGTGTGGGTTGGGCCGGGGGCGGTGTGACTGCCTCCGATGTCAAAACATCCCGGCTCGGCTCCGGGGCAAGGGTAGGCCCATCAGGAGGCGTCGGTGACGGTTCAGCGGAGGGCTGGCCGGACGGCTCCACGGTGGGCAGGGGCGGCGGTGACACGGTATGGCCCACCGGCGAACAGCCCGTCATGCCCCCCAGTACCAGCGCCAGGAGAAGAAAGGCGCACACCGCGCACAGCGATGTGAAAAAGGCGGCAAAGACAGAAAATCGTTTTCTCATGAAAATCCCCCATTTTGTTTTTTTGTAACGTCAGGTTACATATCAATAGACCGTGAAATGGCGAAAACGCAACATAAAAAGGCGAAAAAAAGCGGGCCGGGCTTGAGCCCGCGCCCGTCCCGTGGTAAAATGATCGAGGCCAAAAAATTTTTTGAAAATTTTATGTTGCGAATCGGCTGAAAGCCAGTCTATTGATATAGAACGGGAAAGGAGGATGCCAGATGCTTCCTACAGTAATCACAGAAATGGAAAATGTCAGCGACCGGCAGTTTATGGCGGATGTCTATGAAAACTACCACCGGCTGATGTACCGCACCGCCGCCAAGTGCGCCGCGGATCGGGACGAGCAGGACGAGGCCGTCCAGGACGCGCTGGTGAGGCTGATTGCCAAGGTGTCGCTGCTGCGGGGGCTGGACCGTCCCCGGCTGGCGGCCTATATTGTCCGCACGGTACGCAACACCGCCCTCACCCGGATGGACAGCCGGAACCGGGAAAAGCAATGGACGGTGGGCACGGATATCGACACCATCATCACCGAGGCCGACGATTCCCGGCCCCCGGAGGACCTTCTGCTGGAGGGGGAGCTGCGGGAGGACTTCCGGCAGGTGTGGGCCGGTCTGCCGGAGCGGGACAAGCTGGTGCTGGAGAGCCGGTACATCTTCCACGAGAGCAGCGGCGAGCTGGCCCAGCGCCTGGGCTGTCAGCCTGACAGCGTGCGTATGGCCCTGACGCGGGCGCGGCGGGCCGTTATCACGGAATTGGAAAGGAGGCAGGGCCATGAACCGGCACGGACAGTCGAGAGAGCAGTACGAGGATGATATTCTGGCTTTTTTGATGGACGGGATGCTGGAAGAAGAAGGCCGGGCGCTGTTAGAGGAAAACGAACGGCTCAACGCTGACCCGGCAGCGGCCATCCCTGCGGAGCTGGATGAACGGTGCCGCGCCCTGCTCCGATCCGCTTTTCCCGACGAACCGCTGAAAAAGCCGGAGCGGGTGACGTGGAAGATAATGAAGCGGGTGCTGATCGCCGCCGTGATCGCCGCTACGCTGTTCGCCACGGCCTATGCCGCCGTCCCGGAGTTCCGGGCCGGGGTGCTGAACTTCTGGACGGAAGTAAAAGAAATTGGAACCTATTTCTTTTTCTATTCAAGCGGCGAGGGCACGTCAGCGCCCGCCCCGGCCCCATCCAGCCCGCTGGTCATAAAGGACGGTATGCCCTTTGAGTTCTCCTATGTGCCGGAGGGGTACGAGATAAATACACGCGAGGCTTTTGATAAAGGTGTATTCGGAACAAATTACACCTGTATCTATGTAGACCCTGACAATAACCCAAATAATTTTGTGTTTCAAATTGAGCCTGTTAATGAAAACACAGATGCTTTGATTGATACAGAGAATGCACAAGTAACTGAAATGAAAATTCGAGGATATGACGGATACTTAATTCAGAAAACTCATGCCGATTCGGGCAAAAACATTATTCATTATCTTTGGTTTGATTTGGAGAATGAATTGATGTTTCGGTATGTAAGTGTTGGCATTCCCTTTGAGGAATCCCAGCGGATATTTGACGGGATCGTGATTTATGGATATGACACAGACACGCCAGCGCCCACCCCGGCCCCATCCAGCCCGCTTATCCTAAAAGACGGGATGCCCTTCGAGTTCTCCTATGTGCCAGAGGGATATGAACCCTTTATGACAGAAGCCCGTGATGAAGGGATTGGCATGGACTATATCTGTGCCTACTGTAAACCAAATGATGATCCAAATAATTTTTCTTTTGAAATAGAACCTCTCTCAGAAGATGCAGGCTTGTTAGTGGATACAGAAGATGCACAAGTCACTGAAATGAAAATTAGGGGATTCGATGGATACCGCATAGAAAAGATTCACTCCAGATCAGGTCGGCAACGAATTATGTATCTTTGGTTTGATTTAGAGAATAAGTTGATATTTTTCTATGATAGTGTTGGTGTTTTGCCAGAGGAATCCCAAAAAATATTTGACGGGATCGTGATATACGAATAAGATTTGGGCGGCACACTCCCGGCTGGGAATGTGCCGCCTGATCTTTTATTGGATGTTTACCGCCTCGCGGTACATCTCCCACAGTTCCTCAGAGGACGGGAAAGAGCGCACCGCCTCCAGTTCTACGCCGCCCTCGGCGGTATAGGCTTGATACAGTTCGTCCAGCGGGCCAAAGACCTCCTTCATAACGCTGCCATACTGCCCGCCGCTGGGCGGCAGTAGCCCGCTTTCTACGGTGTAAGTCCCGTCCCCGTTGTCCACAAGTCCAATGCGGCAGGGCGTGGCCAGGGACCCGGCCATATCATCGAACTGTTTTGTTTCCTCGTCGTAATAGTGCAGCTTATACATAATGTCGCACACATAGTATGTGATCCCGCCGTCCGCGTAGCTGCCCAGGACATTGATATGGGGCAGTACGATCCTGGGGAAGTCCGCAAACGAGGTGATCCACTCCTGGTCGAAGTATGCGCGGTAGGCCCCGTCAAAAAGGGCGGCGTCCAGGCCCTCAAAATCAAACATATCTGCGGCTGGCTCCGGGGGAAGCGCCGGGGCGCTCTCAACCGGCGCGGGCGGTGCGCTCTCCATGCTGGCAGGCTCGGACGGAAGGATGATCTCAAGGGATGGCGAGGGGGTGGTCTGCGCGGCCTGGGACGGCTCCGTGGGAGCTGCCCCGCAGCACGTCAGGGCCAGGGTGAGCGTCAGGCCCAGGGTGAGCAAGCATATTCGCTTCATGATGCTTAGACCTCCATGTTTAGTATTTGAGCTGGACGTGCCGGGTGCAGGTGGGCAGCACTTCACAGCTCTACTATAAAAAGACTGTGATTGGGCGGTTTTGCAACATAAAAAACGAGCATCACGATAAGATTTTTTCTGGCATTTCTATCAAGGTTATTTTCATCGCTCGCTTCCTTGTTTTGGCATACTTGCCCTCAGCCTTACAGATGGATAAACTAAAGCCGAAAATACACGCAATGAACCCCCAAAAAAATTTTCTCAAAAGAGTTCATCCTTTCTGCGTTCCTGACACGTTATACTAAATAGACGGGTGGTGAGGCAATGGAGTACAGCGACTATGATTTGATTCGGGGGATCAAAAGCGGCGACGGAGACGCGTTGGAGCTTTTGGTTCGACGATGGTATCCCCGAATTTTTGGCTATGTTCAAAAAACGCTTGGGAATGAGCAGGATGCCTATGACATTACCCAAGAAATCTTCCTGTCTGTCGTACAAAATATCAAGGCCATTTATCCGTGGAGCAGATTCAAGAGCTGGATATTTACCATAGCTCACAACAAATGTCTGGATTTTCTCAGGCTTCGACGGCCTTTAGACGCAACAGATATTTGCGATGTGGACATACCAGACCCATCCCCTTTGCCCGATGATCTGATTGAAAGCTCCCTGACTGTTGAAAGTGCATTGAATATGCTTTCCACACCCCAGCGGGAAACCGTTGTACTGCATTATATGTATCAGTTCACCGCCAAAGAAATTGCCCACATGACACACACACCATTGCCAACGGTGAAATCCAGGATCACATCGGCTAAACGGCTTTTATCAAAATTTCTTCGGGAGGATTCCTCATGAATGAACGAATGGAGCAGGAAATGAATCGGACCATCCAAATGCTTCGGGCGTCCATGCCCAGGAAAAGCAGCAGGGCAACCATCCAGGTGCTGTTACGCCTGTCGGCTGAAGAAATGAACGGGGTGTTGCTGCTGGTGCTGTTTGGGCTTACCGTCCTGCTGGGGACTACAGCGGCCCGCCTGCTTTCACAGCCCATGCTCACGGCGTTCTATACTGCGCCTTTGCCGGGGCTGCTGCTGTTCTGCCGCTATGTTCTCTATGGGAATGAACGGATGCGGGAGCTGGAGGAAACCTTCCGCTATTCCTATACGGAAATGCTCGTGGGGCGGACAACGGTGATCTCTCTATATATGCTGCTGGTACAGGTGGGTCTCGCGCTCGCCCTGCACGGCACAAATGGAGCTGATTTTCTCCGTCTGGCCCTGTGCGGCGCTGTCCCCAGCATCTACCTGTGTGCCCTGCTCCTGCTTCTGGCCAGCATGATCCGCCGACAGAAAACGGTATCCGCCATCGCTGTGGCGCTGTGGATGGCGCTGGCATTTTTGGCCGTGTGCTTCCCGGTGGAGCAGTTCCTGTGCCGTCTCCAAACAGTTGTCTATGGGATTGCCGCAGGGATTGGGCTGATCTTCTATGGGGCAAGCGTATGGAAGACAATGACAGAGAGGGATTTGTATGTGGTCAGTCAGGGATGAAGTGAGAAAACACCGGGCCTTTCGGGAGGCTTGGGTGGGCTACCTGCTTGGTGTGGCCTATCTCCTGTTCAATCTTCGTCAGTATTGGCGGTACGGGTCTCCAAGTTCGTGGTTTGAGATTCAGCAGGATATTTACTGCTACGGAAACCTTCTAACCGCTTTTCTCATTGTGATGGGCCTGCCCCGGCTGATATGCTGTGAGCAGGAATACGGAACAGTTCACACGATCCGTGTTTCGGAGCGGGGCACATTCCTGGTCTGGTGGTCAAAGGTGCTGTTTACTATAGGCTATTGCGCCGCTGTGGTAACAGTCATTGGAGTAGTAAGCCTTTTGTTCCATGGCGGGTTAATTGGCTTTCGGGATGCTTTGGGTTCTGTAGCGGAAACCGCAGCGTTCGGCAGCAGACCGATCCCTCTTTCCAACCTTGCCTACTGCGCCTTGCAATATGTGTTTCTATTCCTGGGTGCGGTGTATTTCGCGGGTTTTGTCCTGCTGGTGGCACAGATCACCCAGCGCACCACCTTCACCATTTTTTTGTGCGGCGGGGTTTATCTTGCCCTTCTCGGCTGCGCTGTGGTGGGCCGCTTCTCCATGCAGGAAATTCCGCAGGCGTTTACCTGGATCGGCCTGCCCTTCCTGCTGCTGCAAAGCGTCAACTTCGCGGGATTCATGGCCCAGCAGAATTTTTCGCATCTGTTTATCCGCCAGTGGGATGATATCTGGAAGCCGGTGGTGCTGGTCATTTTGTTGATTGCGGCGGAGTTTGTCGTGTCATGGCTGCTGTGGAAACGAAAGGCACGAAAGTGAAATGGGAAAGGAGCGCAGGGGACAATGACGCTTGTGCTTGAAAATGTCAGCAAATTGTATGGAGACACCGTAGCCCTGGATCGCACCAGCTTTACGCTGAACTGCGGGATATACGGTCTGCTGGGGCCAAACGGCGCTGGTAAAACCACGCTGATGCGGATCATGGCTGATCTGCTGGTGCCATCTACAGGGCGGGTGCTGCTGGATGGGCAGGACATCTCAGCTCTTGGCGGTGAATTTCGGAAACGGCTGGGCTATTTGCCCCAGGATTTTGGAGTATACCCCAATTTTACCGCAGAACAGTTTCTGCTGTATATCGGGAGGCTCAAAGGCTTATCAAAATTTGAGGCAAAACGGCAGACGGATGAATTGCTTCACTTGATGGGGCTGGAGGAAAAACACAAGAAAAAGCTGGAGAGCTTTTCCGGGGGAGAGCGGCAAAGGATGGGGATCGCCCAGGCGCTGCTGGGCAGCCCTGATATTCTGATTTTGGATGAACCGACGGCCGGTCTTGACCCGGAGGAACGAATCCGCTTTCGCGGCATTCTCAGCGACCTGTCTCGACAAAGGCTGGTACTGCTCTCCACCCACATCGTATCGGATTTGGAAGCTGTAGCCAGCGAGGTGATACTGCTCAAAAAGGGCGTTGTGCTGGATATAAAAACGCCCACTGAACTGTTGGAGCAGCTCAACGGCAAGGTTTGGAGCGTTACTGTCCCCGACTTTGAAGAAACAGAATGGACAAGAACATACCCTTGCAGTAATGTGATGTGCCAGAGGGGAAATAGTATTCTCCGCCTGATTTCTGACAGAAAACCCCATCCAAGCGCCATATCCGTACCGCCTAATATGGAGGATATGTACCTCAAATATTTAGGGAAATAAAAGGTGAACTATCTATGTATCGAAAACTGTTAAAACTGAATTTCAGACTGATTTTCACGTCCCTGATCTTTTTCCTTTTTGCCGCCTTTGCATTGGGGTCCTTCCTGGTGTTTATCGGCTATATCTCCTGGTCGCCTTACATTCACCCCATCAATTATTTCGCTGTGATAAACACGCTGGAATATTTGGAGATCGGCCTGTTTGTTATGGCTTTTTGCCATGCCATGTATTGGTCCCATCAGTCTGTGCTTCTGGAAGAAATTTGCTTTGTACCACGGATTTCTGTAGTGACGTGCAGACTGGCCGCGTCCATCCTCGCCACCAGCACGGCTTGCCTGATCCCCTGCGGGTTCATCCTGATTTCTGCGGTACAGCAGGGGACTGGCCCCCTCTTTACGCTGAATACTCTGGGCTTTACGCTGATCCGTTGGCTGACACTCCTGCTGACCGCCAACACCCTGGGTTTTTTCCTGGGGTATCTGATAAAAAGCACCTACGCCTACGTTCTCGCAGCCCCGGTCACGGTGTTGTCCTGCTACTTCAATCAAGCGTTTGTGGAGATATTCTTTGGCTTTCGCACCTCTGCCTCCCGAATTGTAGCGCAGTTGCTTTCCACCAGTAATAGTTCTCCGGCCGCTCTGGAAGTGGATTATCCCGGTCCCAGGCTGGATCTGTATTATCTTTTAGACGGACTGTTCCTTGTATTGTCCTGTCTGTTTCTGATTTGGGTTTTGAATCTTATCGTGTCCAAGCATCTCACCATAAAAAAGGTGGCGGCAGGGGGCGGCCTGATGGCTGCCACCGTGTTGACTGTGTGGACTTTTGTAATGTTGTCTCCCCTGGAATATCGGTATGAGGAAAAACTCTACCCCGTGGAGTACGAAGCCCAGCCCTATGAGATCACGGACTATGAAGGGGATTTCAAACTGTCTGAGTTCAGCCGGTTCAGCGGCAGCTTTACCGTCCGGCCCACAAGCACACAAAGGACGGAGACCTTCACCATCCGGCTGGACGGCTGCTTTACGGTGGACGAGCTGACCTGTGGGGACGATCCTGTACCGTACACGCGCAACGGCGACTATCTGACGTTGGAAGCGCCGTCCGGGCCAGTTGCGTTTCAAATCAGATATCACGGGAGGCCATATTATTTAAGCGATATCGGCTGTGTGAATCTGTTTACGTCTTGGCTGTCCTCCGCCCTACCGCCCAATTTTGCCTTTGTACCGCTGATCGACGGGGATTTCAGCGCCAAGCATTATGACATCCGTGTCACCAGCGGGAACACCGTCATTTCCAACCTGGATGTGACGCAGGAAGGGAACCTGTACCACTTGAGCGGGAAAGCGTCCTCTATCTGCATTTTCAGTGGGTATCTGACGGAATACCAGCGGGACGGCATCATCATTTATCGAACAAAGTATAACGTCTCTACAGACTATGATGCCGTGCTGAACCGGGCGCTGTCCGGGGGATATTATATGGATTCCCACACGATGGAAATAAAGCAGGACGGTTTTGATAAGCCTGGGAAAGCGTTCCTCATTTACGATCTTTATGGGGTTTTGGGTTTCCCCGTTGTCTATGACGGCTATATTTTACAGGATTGCGGCAGCACATAGTCCTGAGCGATGGGCCAAATTTGAGCCGGGAGGTAAGCACTATGCTGGAAATCAAAAATGTATCCTATTCCTATAATCGAAAATCGCCGGTACTCCACGAGATCAATCTGTCCCTTGACAAGGAATTCAATCTGCTCATTGGGGAAAACGGGAGCGGTAAAACCACGCTCATCAAAAACATGACCGGCATCCTGCCTTTGCAGCAGGGCGAGATCACCCTTGGTGGTGTACCTGTTTCCAACCGGGAATATCAAACAAAAATCTCTTATCTGCCCCAATCCTTTGACGTTTATCCCAAGCTGACGGTCCGGGAGATTCTGCGCTTTGTGGCCTCGGTGAAAAGCGGACTGGACAAGCAGGCGGCGGAGCAGCAGCTCACGGGCATCATGGAATTGACCCATATCGCCGATTTTGCCGGGAAAAAGCTAAAGGACTGCTCCGAAGGGATGCGGCGGCGGGTGGGCATCGCCACAGCCCTGGTTGGCGACCCGGAGGTGGTGATCCTGGACGAGCCTACGGCGGGGGTTGACCCGAAGGAGCGGTTCCAGTTTTACAAAACGATCCAAGCCTGTTTTCCCAATAAGATCGTCCTGATTTCCACCCATATTCTGGACGATGTTGACTTCCTGGCCACGAATGTCATCATGCTCTCCGGCGGCAGGATTCGTTACACCGGTAGCTATGCCGAGTTCAAAAATACGCTGAAGGACAAAGAAGGGGCAACGGTAGAAGATATTTGGCTGTACTATGAAAACGGCGGTGAGCAGGATGTATAAGTGGCCGCTGCGCACCGATGCGCTGTCCTGCTGGAAACCATATGTATTTTTTGTGGCGTATTTAGCACTCCTGATGTTGTATCCGGGCTTTGCCTATACAACGGTTGGAGGGAGCAGCGAGCTATTTGCGAATAACAGGTGTTACCTCTATCTTCAATTCATTGCCTGCTTTTTTGTGGTGGGTATGACCGCAAATATGTTTGAGGAAACCTTCCAAAAGGATTCCAAGCAGTATATTCACACCTTTCCCCTGAGAACAGGAAGCATTATCTTTGCGCGATACGCGAAGCTGCTCTTTTTCATACTCATTCCCTATGTTCCCACCGTGCTGGTCATGTTCACTCAGGCAAATGCAAGTCTGCAAGACTATCTTTTACTTTTCCCGGACACCGGGGATTGTCCGCCAATCCCCCTGCTGTTCCCGCTGGTTCATTGCGTGATCGCGGTCAATTTTTATATTATTGGAACCATGTTTTTGATGTTTATTCTCCAAAGCAAAGTGATTGCGTTAATCATTATCATGATATACTGCGCGATGGAAGCGGCCATGCTGCATTTCATATTTCCTCGGTTTGTTGTTTTCCGTGGTGCGTTTAATATTCCAGACTTCTACCATATATTGCCGACGAACATTCAGATTTTAGCGGTGGTCTCTGTTGTCATGCTTGCGTTTATCCTGCTCTTTTATAAAACTTGGCATCCGTGGGTCAGGAAATCTTGAAAGCATTGAGAGGTGCTTCGGAATGAGTGGAAGGGAACGATTGGACAAAAAATTGAAACAGGCTTTGAAAAAAGCTTAAGGCGGTCTACGGGGACAGTGCCTACCTTGGGATAGAGAAACGGGAAGAAATCAAAAGCAATCCGCAGCTTTCTGCCATTGAATACCGCATCAACCGCAGGCCGGGCCGGTTCCCCAGAGTTTCAGACAATGCCATTGACTGGGAGGCTTCGTCCCAGGGAGTTTGCGCTGCTGCTGTATTTCATGGAGCATCCCAACC
>CAJUQN010000050.1 GCA_910588625.1 uncultured Oscillospiraceae bacterium | reverse complement strand
CCAAATTCGTTGTATTGCCATTTGGCTCCTCGTTTATTGACGACACCATCTAAATTGCAGTGCCAAATTTCGGCAACATTAGGTTCAAATCCTCGTTTGCAGTAAATTTGCAAAGCGGATAAAAAAGTGTAAAAACAGGAGGGAAAGGATAACAAATAGCCTGTCTTTGGGCTGCTTTGCAACGAGAGCCACAACACGTTTGTACTGCTGGGTTTGCACAAAAAACGACCTCCGAGTTATGAGTTCTTTTTACAAAAACTCATAACCCGACGAGTTACCATTTCCCGGTTGCATACTTTTGCAAATCAAAAGTTTTTGGCCGATTTATTCCGTTTTGAAGTCACTTTTTCTTGATAGTGTTCGCAATCAACCTGCAACCGTCACCTCCAGTTCAGCCGTCCGCAAAAAGGAACGGCACTTTTCATTTTAAGGGCGTTTTTTCTCCGGGCCGCCAAGCCCAAAGAGTGAGCAGTTACGCCATTTTATTCACACTTTGGGGGACAAGCTGTTTGAAATGATAGGCGTAACTGCTCAAATTTGAAAATCAAACAGGAATGGCGAGAGCAGGCATAAAATGCTTGGTTCGTTCAAATCAACTTCTTTGCTGATGATAGTGATATATTTGAACCAAGTCAGAAAGCGCTTATGAACCAAGCCGTTTTCATGATTTGGTCTAATTTTTTGCCCTTTGGGGCAAACATTCACGGAGGTGCAGAATGGGCTACATTTTTTCTGCCAGTAATTTTAAGGGCGGATGCGGAAAAACCACCACTGTATTAAACTTGGGCGCTGCTCTTTCCACCGCTGGGAAGGCGGTTCTCGTCATAGACGGGGATGGGCAGGACAACCTCACTGCCGCCCTGGGCTACACCCCGGCGGAACAGCCCCGCACCCTGTCTAATCTGCTGCTGGCCGCCATCGACTACCCGGAGGATCTGGAACTCCATTTACAACGGGCCATCCTCCGCACAGACAGCGGCGTGGATCTGATTCCGGCAAACCGCCATCTTGCGGATGCCGCCGCCCGGCTCTAAGTGATGCAGCTCTCCCAATACAACGCCGTGGGCGATGTGGATCGGGCCTGCGAGAAGGTCATGGCTACGCTGCTGGAGCAATTGAAGGCACAGTATGATTATATCATCATTGACTGTGGGCAGAAACACGAACTTTTAACGGTCAACGCCCTGGCAGCCTCGGACTATTGCATCATTCCAGTGCAGGCCCATTTCCTGGCCAGCGAGGGCATCCCCGATGTGCTGGAGCTGGTGAAATCTGTCCGGGAGAAGTTCAACCCCGGCTGAAAATCGCCGGTATTCTGCTGACCATGTACCAGTCCCGCCCCCAGCTGTGCCAGAGCGTCAAGGCCAGCGTGGGCGAGGTGTACGGTGAGTCCTTCCACGTATTCCAGCGGCCCATCGAATATTCCATTAAGGTAGCGGAGTGTCCGGCGGAGGGGCAGAGCATTTTTGAGTACGCCCCGAAGAATGCCGCCGCAGCTTCCTACCGCAGTTTGGCGGAGGAGGTGCTGGCCCTTGGCTAAGAAGCCTATGGACGATCTGCTGAAGCGCCGTATGTCCGCCACCCAGCAGGCATCGGAACTCCAGGCCACGGACGAAGCCTACGCGAAGCTATTCTGGGAAGCGCCGCCGGCGGCAAATGTCCGTATCTGCGCTTTGCCGCTAGGCAAGCTCTCATCCTTTTTTACCGCAGATATTGGCTTCAAGCCCTACACCCCTTCCCAGCTTCGCGCCTTTGCCGACCAGCTCCAGGAAGAAGGGCTAATGGTGCGGGATCATTGTGCGGCCCATTCCAGAGACAGACTGCTATGAGATTTTGGCAGGGCATAACCGTACTGCCGCTGCCCGACTGGCCGGGTGGACTACCATTCCCGCCGAGATTGTGGAAGCCAATGACGCCCGGGCAATCGTCATCGCTACCTCCACCAACCTCATCCAGCGGCAGAACCTGTCCATCATAGAGCGGGGCAAGGCATACAAGGGTCGACTGAACCAAATATTTTCAAGAAGGCTTGGCGCCGCTCTGCGGCGTCAGGCTTTTCTTATGCCCTGGAGGTGGCCCCGTGCGTATCCCAATCCATGAAATCAAGATAAATCCCGGGCGGCGGCAGGCCGTGCCGGGCAGCGTCCGGGAGCTGGCGGACAGCATCGCCGAGATCGGCCTGCTCAACCCCATCACTGTGGACCGGGGGCACACCCTCATCGCCGGTCTCCACCGGCTGGAGGCCGCCAAACTGCTGGGATGGACGGAAATTGAGTTCGTAATCAGCGGTCTGGAGGGCCTACCAGCCGAGCTGGCGGAGATCGACGAGAACTTTGTCCGCAGCGACCTGACGGCCCTTGAGTTCGGGGAGTTGCTCCTGCGGCGGAAGGAGCTTTATGAGGCCCTCCACCCGGAGGTTAAAAATGGCGGCGACCACAGCAGCGCAGAAAGCAGAACGTCAAAATGTCGTTCTGCTCTCATAAGCGCTTTCGCCCAGGACACCGCCGAAAAGCTGGGCGTTGGCCGCAGGACGATGGAGCGCCAAGTGCAGATTGCTAAACGGCTCACCCCGGAGACAAAGGGTATCATACGGAGTTCGGCTGTGCCGGTTACCCGAAAGGAGGCCCTGACCCTCTCCCGGTTGGAGCCCGGCCCCCAGGCAAAGGCCGCTGCCCTGCTGGCCGCCGGGGAGATCCGGTCGGTGGAGGAACACGCTCCCCCGGCCTGGGCGGGGCCTGCCGCCCATCCCACTCCTGCCCCGTCCCCGGAGGCCCTCGCGGAGGAAGCGACGGAGTTCGCCCAGGTGCTCCGGCGAACATCTGAACAATGCCGCCCGGCGGTCTTTTCCCGCCTGACGCCCGTACAGGCCAATGCCCTCCGGCGGCAGATGGCCAGCGCACGGGACGCCGTTGAGAAATTTGAAAAAATACTGGAGATGATCCCAAAATGAGAAGCAATCGACCCACCCACAGCCCCTTCGACGGCGCGGCCCTGGACCGCCTGCGCCGGATGGGGCTGGCCGCGGCGGACGGCTCGGTGGAGCGGGACGCCATAGCGGTGTTCTGCTGCATCTTCGCCGGACAGTTCTACGATGACCTGTGCGACTACCACCAGGACGATGCCCAGGCCGTCAAGGCGGCCATCACGCCCCTGGTAGACGGCGCGGACACCGGCGATCCCCACGGGAAGTTCCTGATGATTTGCTTGCAGTACGACAGCATCTACCGCGCCCTGCCCGACCCGGTGTGGTGGCTCAGCGGCAGTCCGGCCTTTGCCGAGGCCTTCGCGGACGGCTTCCTGGCCCACCTGAAACGGCTGAATGAGACAGCGGGAGGTTGAACCGATGGTACAGAACAACGCGATTTACCTAGTCCCGGTTTCTCTGCGGGAGGCCAACGAGTTTCTGGAACAGCACAGCTCCCAGCACAAGCCTATGCGCGGCTGTACGTTCTGTGTGGGCTGCGCCCTGGACGGGGAATTGGTGGGCGCGGCCATCGTGGGCCGCTGCCGGGAGGATGGCCAGGCGGTGCAGATCGACCGCGTATGCGCTACCGGGGGCCGTGCCGCCTATGGGATGCTCTACGGCGCGGCGGCGAGGGCGGCCCAGGCCCTAGGCTACTGGCGGATCATTGCCTTTCTGCGACCGGATAGGCCGGATTCCGCGCTGCGGGCGGCCCCCGTGGCCCGGTTCATCGACGGCCTGGAGCCCCGGCTGCGGGAGAAGCTGATCCGCCAGCTCATCGAGCTGCCCCGCACGCCCCGCTCCGCCCTGCGGGAGCCCCACTTCAAGCACTTCGCCCTGGAGCGTTACCGGGAACTCTACGAGCTGCGCGAGCGGGGGAAGGTGCTGGTGCGGGTCATCTTCACCATCCAGGCAGATGGCGGGATCCTATTGCTCCACGGGTTTGTCAAGCGGCAGAGCCGGGACACCATGCAGGCCCTGGAGCAGTCGCTGAACATCCTGGCCCGCCTGCGGGAGCACCCGGAGCTGGCCGCGGAGTACGTCGTAAAGGAGGAGCAGCGGTGAACCAGCATACGCCCATTCGCGGCCCCCCCACCGGGGCACGCCCGGTTTTCCCAGCATTCAATTCGATGAAAGGAGCAGTTTCAACCAATGAAAAAGATTTGCCTTTGCCTGCTGCTGACGGCGGCGCTGACCATGAGCGCCAGCGCCCTGGAGGTGCCCACCAGCACGGTGGTGCAGAACCTCAACGGCAGCCAGCAGGTGGTCAAGACCTATACCGTCTCCCCCGGGGTGGACGCCAAAACGCTGATCGAGGAGCCCTTCCAGCTGGAGGGCTTTCTCTATACCTACGCGGACATCGTGAAGGAGGAGAACCGGGTGTCCGAGCGGCAGTCCCATACCGAGACGGTGACGGTGGAGACGACCAAGAAGGATCTGAACGTGATCCTGGAGCAGCTGGCCCCCACCATGGAGTACGACGACGGCGACTGGGCCGGCACCCTGGCCCTGGATCACACCAGCATCCAGACCCAGGCGGCGGGCTATACCACCGGTAGCAGCACGGTGACCGCTACCAAGACCATCGGCCCGCTGGACCGCAACGATATGTCCTATGTCCCGGCCACCACGGTAAAAAACGGGGTGACGCTGAACCTGTCCAACGTGGAGTGGCAGGTCATCGGCGCGGACGAGGTGGGGGACATGACAGCCCCATGCTCCTATCAGGCGGTGGCCACCTACAGCGGGAAAAGCTACTACAAGGCCGCCACCGGGTACGTCACCACCGCCAGCTATGTGGGTGAGGTCGCCCATGAGGGGGTGGAGAGCGTCACCTACCGGGTGACTTACCTGGGGGAGGCCCATGAGCCGGAGCCCAACTCTGACCCCACGGAGGAACAGCCCAACCTGTTCCAGCGGGCGGTTTCCTCCCCCCACCTTCTACGGAATGTGCTGGGCGGCGCAGGCGTGGTGACGGTTGTGGTGCTGACCACGCTGCTGATCCTGTCCCGCCGGGAGGTCAAGTCGCTGCGGACGGAGGACGGCGAAACGGATGATGAACAGGAGGAACATGAACCATGAACAAGATGAGAAGTCTGCTGGGACTGGCCCTGGCGGCGGGGGCGGCGGCGGCTCCGGCACGGCTGTCACCCCCTCCACGCCCAGCTATACCAGCGTCCAGAGCATGGCCTATAAAAACGGCAGTATCGGTACGGTGAAGATCCCCTGGCTGGGTATCAGCGTGCCGGTGTGGGAGGGCGAGACCACCGCCAGCATGGCCAAGGGCCTGGGCCACTACAGCTCCACTTCCGCATGGCAGGGGAATGTAGGGGTAGCGGGGCACAACCGGGGGGCCAAATATAACATCGGATCCATCAAGAACCTGGTGGCCGGCGACATCATCACCTATACCACCATCTACGGCACTCGCACCTATCAGGTGACCATGGTGAAGACCATCGCCAACAATGACTGGAGTTACCTCCAGAGGACGGCGGACAACCGCATCACCCTTACCACCTGTCTGGAGAACCAGCCCGCAAAAAGAATTTGCGTCCAAGCTGTAGAAAAAAGTTCCTGAAAGCACACAATCCTGCAGAAACTGAGGAGGTGAAGACGCAAAACCATTTTACCGGCGCAGGGAATTCAAATAATCCTTTGACAATGTTCACCAATGGTATTATGCTCGAATCAGAAAGGAATGGAAAAGGAGCGTGAGACCATGAGGAAAAGGATGATGAGTGTTCTGCTGTGCGCCGCGCTGGCTGTGTCCCTGGCGGCCCCAGCGTTCGCGGCCTACCGTGACGTGCCCGCCAACCACTGGGCGGCGGAGGATATCCAGTACGTGACTGAGCGGGGGCTGTTCAACGGCACCGGTGCCAGTACCTTCGGCCGGTCCTCCCCGAGCTGGGGCCAGATCCAAGCCCTATGCCCACTGAAAACGGCTATACCACTGCTGATGGGAAGCCTCTGACGGAGGAAAATGTGCGGG
Organism: uncultured Oscillospiraceae bacterium; assembly: GCA_910588625.1. GTDB lineage: Bacteria > Bacillota > Clostridia > Oscillospirales > Oscillospiraceae > Enterenecus. Next base: position 13,937 of record CAJUQN010000050.1, on the reverse strand, counting down.
CCGCTATCGTGGCGCTGAAAAAAACTTACCCTGATGGGACAGTCTATCCCACCCCCTATTGTTCCAACGATCCTCTCAATAGACCTTATAGCAACTGTGATCACTGTGCAGGTTGGGCAATGCTGTGTTCGGATGCCGCTTTTGGAAGTTTACCCTGGAGGTATCAAATCACCCCAGCTTGGGGTAATATCCGCATTGGCGACTTGGTGGAATATGATGACCATGTGGTAGTTGTGGTAGATAAGTCGGATGATTCCATTAAAATCACAGATACTCTGCCTACGACTACATCAAAACCGGTGTGGATTTGGTGCTGGATCACCCCGAATATTACCATAAATACCATCTTTGGGAATATGAGTGGGATAAGACGCAACCGTGGAAGCTACCCGGCCAGTCTGGGGTGCCCATGCAACGTCTGCTGATTGCTGTGCCGGATGAACACACACAAGACATAGATACGGTTCAATTAACAGTCAAGAAGCTGGTGGCAGGCACGAATAAGCCGTTACCCAGTGTTACATTCAAAATTGAGAGTGCGGACGGCTCCGGGGATTTTTCTGTAACTCGGCAAACCGGGGCAGATGGCACCCTAACGCTCACCAAGGAAGCGGACAACCTCAAAGCCGGCCAGTACCTCATCACCGAGGAGGCCGTCCCGGAGGGCTATGTAGCCCAAACCGCCCCCCAAGTGGTGACGGTCATGCCCAACAGCTCCACCTCCAACACCTTCACCTTCTACAACCAGCCAACCACGACAACGACTACCCCCGGCACCGGCTCCATCCGCAAGGTGGACAGTGACAGCCCCACCGTGGGCATCCCCGGCGCGGTCATCCGCATCACCTCCGTCAAGCTGGACGATGGCGGCAGCTTCTTCGGAGAGTACACTACCAAGGACGGCGGGTATATCCTCAAAGAGGATCTGGACTTCTCCAAGCTGCCCACCGGGGCGTACCTCGCGGAGGAGATCACCCCGCCCCAGGGGTTCATCCTCAGCTCCGATGTGTCCAAGGTCAAGCAGCCCTTCGTGTGGGACGGGGAACATGATGTGTCCCTCGTTTTTGAAAATTCCAGCAAGGTAAAAATCCAACTGAAGAAAGTGGACGAAAGCAGCAGTCCCCCCCGGCGCTGTTTTTTTGATCCTCCGGGACGGCCAGATCATCGGCACCGAGGAAACCCAGGCCGACGGCACCATCACGGTGTCCAATGTGGTGGAGGGCCAGGCGAGTATGTCACCGATGTGTATTTTGATTTTGGCCGCGTGCCCGTGGGCTTCCAGTCCACCATCAACCCCACCCTGACGGTGCAGGTGCTGGGGCATGGTGGCCAACAACTACCAAATCATCAACCGGGCCGACGTGGGCGGCAAGTACCAGGGCACCTGGCAGACCGCCCAGGCCACCTGGCTCACCATCGTGCGCAGGCTGGGGCCTGTGCCCACCCTGCCCCAGACAGGGTATTGACGCAAACAGCGGGGCGGCCCTTCGGGGCCGTCCCGCCGCACTTAGGCCAATCGCATATACAAGAGGGGATATGGGCCGCCCTGCTCATCAAGTTCCGTTCTTTTGTAAACGCGGAAGCCCATGTGTCCGTAAAATCCCTTGGCCTGAGGGTTTTGCTCATTGACTGCCAGCTTGTTGACACCATAGGTTTGGATGCCCCATTGGATCAATTTCCTGCCCAAACCCCGGCCCTGTTCGCCGGGAGCAATAAAGAGCATTTCAAGCGTTGTCCTTTCAATCCCCATAAAAGCCACAGGGGTGCCGTCTCTTTCGGCGACGACGAGATGGGAGACGGCGGCAAGCGCTTCGGGAACGTATTCCTTAATGCGCCTGATTTCAGTGCCTGAAAGGAACAGGTGGGTAGCCCTTACAGAAGCCTCCCACACTGTCAGCGCCGATGATAAAATGAAAGAAAACGCCGAGGAAAAAATGTAATTTTGTGGCGGAGGTGAGGAAAAAAAGATAGACTCCCAATAGGACGGAAAAAGCGTCCGGAAAGGGAGTCAGGAAATGAGAGGAGAACCGCGCCTTGACGGTCAGACGCCCGCAGCGGGGGCAGATATGCAACCCATCCACCTGTTTCTTGGCGAACTCGTCCACGGCCCGCTTTGCCGCGGCGGTGGCGGTCACGTCCTGGGAAAACTGCTCGTAGTCCATGTTCATTCTCCTTTCCTGGCCTCGGCCGCAGCTGCCAGCAGCGGCGCGGGGTCAAATCCAAAATCTTTGTATCCCTCCATGATGGTGTTGAGATACTGCTTCGCCGGCGGGGTGATTGCGTGGCCGGGGGTCATGACGTAAGCCATCCCCTTTACCTTCTTCCCTCGTACTTGCAGCGTGAATATTTGCTTGACGTACAGCCGAGGGAAGCCCTCATACCAGTCCAGGGCGTCTTCGTCCGAGGGGCTGATGGACCAGATACCAACGGGGACGCTGGCTCCGTCGCAAGGCTCAATGTTGGCAACGCCCGAGCGGCTGTTCCCCCGGAACACCAGCTTGTAACCGTCGATGGTGGAGCGGCCAATAGTGAGCGCATCCGGGCAGCGGTGGAGCATCTGGTCAACGTCCAGGTTGCTCCCATAGGCGATGTAGTATTTCCGTTTCATAGGTTCCTCCGTTCTCCCCGTATGGCCGGTAGGTCAGCCGGTTTGTTGTTAAGCTACCTCGGCCTCTGCCTGGGCCTGGGGGCGAAAGGGAGCGGTCAGGTGGTGGCGGCAGGTCTTGAACTCCGCACCGCCCAGGCCCAGGCGCTTCACCAGGACGTTGGTCATCAGCGTGGCCTTCTGCTCTGCGGTGTAGCCCGCACAGCCCTTGAAGTAGAGCCGGGTGTCCTGGCAGTCAATGGCCCAGGCGCTCATGGCCAAGCAGAACTGGACGTAGGCCTTAATCTTACCGGCGTGGGTGGTGCCGTTGAACAGCCGGAACTCGACCGTCCCCTTGGTGAAGAAAGCGTGGAGATTAACACCGTGGTAGCGGCTGGTGTTGTAGTGCTCGTGGTTGATGCCGCCGGTGTAGCCATCGTTGGCGGCGCTGTACCAGATGCGCTCGATACTGCTCTTGGTCTTTTCGCTGTCACTCTGCATGGCTTTCAGCAGAGTGGAGTTCATCTTCTTGCACCAGCGGTTGGCGCGGTCACCAATTTCCAGAGCCTCATAGAACAAATCCTGGCGGCCAATGGCGAAGTTCATCAGGCGGGTCAGGCTGGCGGGGGTATGGTTCTTGCCGTCCACATGGACGTGGATGCCGCAGGAACTGTTGGCGATAGCCCCGGCCTCGCGGAGAGCGCGGATGATGTTCTGCAGGTCATCCATATCCTCGTACTGAAGGACGGGAGTCACGACCTCGCAGGAAAATGCGGTACCAGCGGAAACCCGACCGTGGCTGGCGGACTCGCGCTCGGTGAGGATGCTGCCATCAGACATGGCTTTCCAGGTGCGGCCCTTCCGGTCGGTGGCACCATAGGTCTTGTAGTAGGTGCCGAGGTAGCGGGCCTGGGTACCGAAGTAAGTGGCGATGACGTTAGCGGCCTGCTCGCGGGTGATACCCGTCAGCTCAATCTCCACACCGAAGTTCTGCTTCTTCATCATGTCGTACATCTTTGTGACCTCCCACATTTTTGTCGTGTTCGCGTTAAGTAGTGTCGTGTTGTTGTGAGCATACGATACCACAAGGCTGTCGCTTTGTCAACAGTTATTTTCGATTTTTCGTAAAAAAGTTTTTGACAAATCGACAATGTTGTGGTATGGTATTCTCAAGGAGGTGGCACCATGATTTCATACAAGCCGCTGCAACATACCCTTATTGAAAGGGGCGTGAAGAAAATGGAGCTTGTGAAAATGGTCGGAATGAGCAATTCGACCCTCAACAAGCTCAACAAGAATCAGTATGTCGCTCTGGAGGTCATCGAGCGAATCTGTTTGGCGCTGGACTGTTCCATCGCGGATGTGGTGAAGATAGAAAAAGACCCGGACGAATAATCGTCCGGGTCTTTGGAGCATGGCTTATTCCTTGGGCGGCTGCTCATGTAGGGGAGCACCACTGCGCGACTTCACGGGGGTGTCCTCGTCTGGATGGTAGACAAGGATATCTGTCAGATCGCAATCCAGCGCCTTGCATATCAGCTCGAAGTGCCGGAGGTTGATGCGGTCTGTCAGCTCATTGTAGTAGTCGCCTATCGTGGAGGCCCTTATCCCTGTCATTCGGGCTAAGTCCGCTTGCGACCACCTGCGCTTGCCAAGCTCGGTGGACAGTAAAATCCTAATCATAGCCGTGTTCTCCTTTACGGTAGAATATAACCGTATTTTCGTATTTTTACATGAGTTTGTCAGGAAAACACAAATACCGTGATTTTATCTCGGAAATTGTGACGGCGCAGGCATGAAAAAGGCCGCTACCCTGGATTATTCCAGAGCAGCGGCCTTTTTCATTTGTCCGTGGCATAGGCCAGCGGACACACCAGCACGAACAGGTTCCCGGCCACATAGATGACCGGCTCCTGGGTTCGTCTGGCGCACTTTTGGTGGAGCGAGGCGACCCAAATAAGAACTATATCTGCTTTGTCTGGGGCTTCGCCCTGATGCTGGACATACAGAAAGCCTGAGCATAACCCCTGCCAAACACCCGACACACTACCTTTTATTCAAAGGCTTCCCCTGTAAGCAAACACAGGGGGAGCCTTTTCCTATGAGCGGGCTTATTTTATTTCCTGCTCCAGACCATCAAATTCGGACGTGCTGAAGAATTCCCTCAAGGTGATATTCAGCCCGTCGCAAATCATTTTGATGGTTACGATTTTGGGATTCAAACTTTTTCCATAAAGGATATTCTTGATGGATGAGGGCGGCAAGCCGGATATGGTAGCCAGTCCGTTTATTGTGATTCCTTGTTCCTCGCAGAGTTGCAGTATCCTGTTGCGCACCGCTGTTACCGTGTTCATGACCCACCCTCCCTTACCCGATTAGCGTAAGGGATTTTCATTGCTTTTGTAGGCTATGCGTGATACTATTGGGCTATGTATAGCCTAATAGTGAGGTGTGAATATGAACAACACATTTGAAAGCCCTTTACAAGAGCGTATCCAAGGATTGCCCCCGGCCATTGATAAACATTCAGCAGTCCTTATTTTAGGGACACTTCCCGGCCAAATGTCCTTAACGCATGGCAAGTATTATGCCGACCCATCAAACAAGTTTTGGGACATATTGTTTATAGCCTGTGGTGAAGAAATAGACAAATCAGACCAAGCGAAAGAAGCATTGTTGAAGAAATACAACATTGCGCTATGGGATATATTGGATTCTGCGGTGCGGGAAACTTCCAGCGACAAAGATCTGATGGACGAAAAGCCCAATGACCTCCCTCATCTTTTAGAGGACTATCCCAGTATAAAACTGCTCCTGTTTCATAGCAACAGCGCCTATAAATACTTCAAACGGTTTTTCAAAAATACTGCGGTCCCCTACATTTGCATATCCTCGCCCAGTGGTCAAAACAGAAAGGGCACCGAGGAAAAGGCAACGGAGTGGAGGACGGCACTATCCTGCGCCATCCCTAAACTGCAAGGGAAAAGCAGATTGTCATGGAAAGAACATCCACCTCTATGATATAATGCGTTCATATCCAAAGTAGGAGGTCATTTGAAAGTGTCAGAAATATTACTATTTCGCATAACAGAAATAAATTGGAATGAAATAGATATTCAGTCTGATATATTGATATCACAAGTTTGGAGTGTATATAGGGACGGAACTATCAAATCATACGCAGAATATTCCGCTTCTGGAATCACTGAAATAAAGAAAACCAAAATGACATATCCGGAGTTCTCTATATTGCGATGGCTATTAAAGGTTTTTGAAAAGAGTAGGGATGATTTTAGGGCTTGCGACGGCACGGGATATGAAATGATTTTATACGATGAACAAAGCCAAATACAACATAAATTTATGGGATATATTTACAATAGTATCTTTCTCAAAAAGTTAAAAGAACTGGTCTGTGATAAGACTAATTTAGCGTTTCCAGAGTTCAGAAATATATCTACTTAGTTTTCCAGAGCCTTCGTACAAAAAGACCATGCTACCTTCGGTTAGATAGCATGGCCCTTTTTGTGGTTTTTATGGATTAAAAGGAAAAAACTCTTTTTTACATTTAAGCCAAAAAAGCCATTCAGTGGGGGATTATTTATTGAAATAGAGCGGGTTAAGAAGGTAGCTGTCCCCCTTGGGTCTCCCACCTGTTGCTTGGCGATAGGTCCGCTTTTTCAGATAGCCGTATTCAATGAGCAGGTCCAAGGCGGGGAGCATATCGTCAGCTTTCTTAAAAATTTTGTTCCTGCACAGGTGGTATAAGCCGCTCTTTGTCAGTTCTTCCTTGGATTGGGTTTTCAATCTCCCTAATATGTACTTGGCTTCGTGCAACGTCTTATCGGCTCCCATAACAGAGTAGGCATATTGAGCGTGCTTCAAAAAATAGCTGACAATTTCAGTTGCCCGTTTCATCGTGCGCTCTGACACACGTACTTTGCTCGGAGAGGTTCGATTCTCCACACAGTGAAGCAGACCCGCAATTCTCAGAACCGTTCCCGCACACTTTCCGCCCCAATCAGACATATCTTCCAAATCAGTCAGCAACCGTTTTTCTATCATTTCGGAGAAATCCCTATAAACAGCCACAGCGTCACCATTTAGCTTTATGAGCGGCATATCCCCATCAGGAAAGGGCAGAGAGAATAAATCAAGCAATATTTGCTCGTAATCCTCGCTTAGACTTTCATCTATCGCAGGTGTATCAAATGGGCGATACCCCATCATCGAATTGGGCTTGCTATATAAGAGCCTCCCCGTTAATCCCCTGCTTCTGAACACATCGTTATTGAGTATACTCTCTAAAACACTCTCTTGTGCGGATAAAAGCATAGTAAGCGCTGGACGGTCAATGCTCTCCGATTCTCGTCCTTTGCGGTCCACCCGGATAGGATCGCCAGTATAGGCTTTCAGAACAGTCTCTATAGAGACAACATTTGAACTATATTTCCCGTTGAGAATGTCGAATAATCCACCCTCTGTTGAAATCACCGTTATAATGCCGTTATTAGCCGCCATAATGGAGGTCAGCGCCTCCGGTGTAATATCATCAGCAATCAGCCGCAAGGGCCTTATACGGCTCTGTTCCAGTGTATAACACCTGCGCCGCAGCTTGTCCGCTTCTTCCTTCTGGTCCTTCTTCTCATACTTCTCAATTTGTGTCCTCCATCTGTTTAGTTTTGCCTCCTGCTCTGCAATGATGGGTTTTCTGCGTTTATTTTCCTCAGCTTCATACTGGTAAATTGCTTTGGTCATGGTCTTGATAATACTGCTTTTACGCTCTCCTGATTTTGCGATAATCAGAAAAAACAGATTTAATTGCTCCTTGTAGCCGGGCTTTCCCTCAATGTAGAACTTCCCTTGAACTGCCGCCGCAATCAGGGCCAGCGCCGCTAAAGCTGGCATATCCACAGCGGTCGCCGTGTTTTCAGAAACGGCTGTCACATATTCCCGAAGCCCAGACGGTAACTGCCGGACTGGAAACGTTGGCAACTTTTGTTCCTGCAACAACTCCGGCTCGTACCATTCCGGCTGGCACAGTTCATGAGAAAATTTGTCAATCGCTTGACCCACTGTCAGTCCTTCCACCGCCATCAGATAGTCAATGATTGTCCCGCCCACTTCACCGCTTGAAGAAAAGCAGTAAAAAGTGTTGGTGTCTCTATAGTAACGCAAATCGTCTTTGTGCCCACAAACCTCGCAGTTTTGGAAACTGATAATATTCCCATTCCCGGAGTATTCCCCATTTCGTTCAGCCAGATAGGAAAGAAAATCAAAGCTGCGTATCTGTGCGTCAAGTTCTGGGTCGCTGCGGATTTCCTGAGAAACACGAACTTTGGACGATTGCCCATCAGTGGACGAAGGGTCGCAGGGGATTGCCAATATCTGCTCTGCGGTGACCCTCGCGTTTTTACTGTGGAGGACAACTTCCTTATTTGTGCCCAAGAAAAGGCGGTTGCCATTCGTACACGCTTTGTCACTCTGCGGGAAGATGGAGATAAGACGCTCCATTATGGTACGTCTTAGGTTTGGCTCAGTGACAACAGAATCCAGAATGAAAACAAGCCTAAATTTCGGGTGGTCCTCGCTGTAGCCAAAGGTCTGATAGTACATAGCCAAAGGCAGACCATGTTCATCACAAATCTCTACCGCTTGTTCCTCTGATAGCTGGGGCTGGTTTTTGTCGGCGTTGTCTATATCCACCATAAAAACTTGTTGCTCCCGCCAGTCGGCGGCCTTTGAGCCATTTAGTACGGCGGGGCAGACGGTATGTCCTGTCCCGATTTTCTGCGCTAACTGCCGCACTGTCACCTCCGCAATGCTGGTGCTTTTAAGCACCCTTTGGGAAATCCTGCTCCACGCTTTCCCCGTTGGTTTTTCGGCTACGCCTTTTGGGTCGATGTGTAGTCGTATCTTTGCCATTGAGCGCTTCCTCCTCTAATATAAATTTTTGGTATTCTTCTTGGTGTGATTCGATGTAGGCGGCAATATCACGGTAGATAACGTAAGCAAACATCCGGGCACGCTCCCGGCTGATTTTAATCTCTTTGTCCGCCATAATCCATCACCACCATTCAGAAAGCCATTTACTTTTCGGAACAGGTCGTGTATAATAATTTTATAAATAAAATTATTTTCTTCTCTGTTCCTCAAGTCGTACTTATGGTAGCACAGGAAAACGGCTTTGTCATAAATATCCGTCAAGGCGTAAAAAATAAAATTTTATAGAAGAAAATTTTATAAATCGAATTTGGAGGTGTTTTTGCAATGGGTAAACGTAACCAGCCCCCGGACATTTTCTCAACCCCGATATGGGCAACAAGAATCACCAATTTGTTAGAAGAAAGAGGTATGACCCAACTGGAACTTGCCAAACAAAGCGGCACTTCCCCGGCTTCCATCTCTGATTGGGTTGGGGGCAGTAGCCAACGGGAGCCAAAAGTCAAAGGATTCAAGGCTGTCGCTGATGTACTTGGGGTTTCCACCGATTATCTGTTAGGGGCTAATGAATGCACGACCCCCACCACTGAAAAGATACACAAAATAACAGGGCTTAGCGAAAAGGCGATAAGAAACCTTCGCAAACTTCAACGTGGTGCCAAGAATAGAGACAGCTCTGCCGCCAAAAAGTTAGCTGCCTGCAATTTTCTTTTGGAGTCAATGGACAGTACCGACCTGTTTGAATCCCTTTACAGTTACCTGTTGGGAGAATTTTACTTTTCCAGTCATGGAACAGATTTGGGCGCTAACTTTATTTACGCAAAAACTCCTGTTGGAGAAGAAAAAGAGAAACTTGCCTTCGCCGAAAGCTATTCCCACGTCTACTTATCCAAGGTCCTGCAAGCATTGGCATTCATAAAGAGAAAAGCGGATAAGGTTAAGGAACGCAAGGAAAAGAAGATGTATGAAGAATGGCTGAAATCAGATGAGGGCAAAGCTTTTGAGCTGGAAAATCTAAAACTGCAAATAGCTTATGAAGATGAGGAGGAATAAAGATGAATGTCGTAATCTATGCCAGATTTTCCTCGCACTCTCAAACGGAGCAATCTATTGAGGGACAGCTTAAAGAGTGCTACGCCTACGCCCAGCGCAATGATTATATGGTGGTTGGTGAATACATTGACCGGGCGCTTTCTGGCACAACCGACCACAGGCCAGAGTTCCAAAAAATGATTGCTGACAGTTCCAAGAAAACCTTTCAAGGAGTTTTGGTCTATCAGCTCGACCGTTTCGCCCGCAACCGCTATGACAGTGCCACATATAAATCAAAGCTGAAGAAGAACGGGGTCCGTGTTCTCTCTGCCCGTGAAAACATTTCGGACGATGCCAGCGGAGTTCTGATGGAAGCTGTTTTGGAGGGGATGGCGGAATATTACAGTGTGGAGCTTGCCCAAAAGATCAAGCGGGGCATGGACATTAACGCCGAGAAATGCCTCTCAACGGGCGGGAATGTTGCACTGGGTTTCAAGATTGAGGACAAGAGGATTGTAATTGACCCGGTTACTGCTCCAGTGGTTGTAAAAATCTTTGAAATGTATGTGGCTGGCTTGACTATGGCCGATATTATCCGCTATCTCAACGCCAACCACATCAAAACATCCTATGGGAACGAGTTCAACAAAAACAGTATCAACCGCATTTTGAGAAACAAGAGGTATATCGGGACATATACATACCGTGACACGGAAGTCCCTGACGGACTGCCCCGCATTGTCGATGATGATTTATTCCGGGAGGCCCAGCGTATCATGGAGAAGAACAAAAAGGCCCCCGCTCGGGCGAAGGCCAAAGTGGATTATCTGCTCACTACAAAGCTGTTCTGCGGGCACTGCAAGGCCGCTATGACTGGCGTTAGCGGGACGAGTAAGACGGAAAAGAAATACCACTATTACCAGTGTGTAACCAACCGCCGGGACAAGTCCTGCAACAAAAAGACCGTCAATAAAGACTACATCGAGGACGTGGTGGTCCAACAGCTCCGGGAGTTCCTCACCCCGGATAATATCACCACGATTGCCAAAGAGGTGGTTGACCTCTGCGAGAGGGAGAGCAACAACGGCAACGCAAAGCGGCTTCAAAAGCTGCTTGCTGAAAATGAAAAGGCCACGGAGAATTTATTGAAGGCTCTGGAGAGTGGGCAGGCGGTTGAGATTATCGCTGAACGCATTACCCAAAAGAAGAAGGAACACGATGACCTGTCCTATCAACTGCTGGTGGAGACCACACAGCACCCTGTTCCCAGTGTGCGGGACATTCGCTTCTTCCTGAGCCAGTTCCGCAAGGGGGACATCAATGACCCCAAATACCGACAGGGCTTGGTCGATATGCTCGTCAACAAGATTTACCTGTATGACGACAAAATGACCATCCTGTGCAATACACAGGATGGCCACTTCGATGTTGACCTTAAGGAAGTGAGTTCACTTAAGGGTCACTTGCCTCTCGTTGACAAAAAAGATGCACCATCGAAGCCGTTGTGCCGCAACGATTTCCGGGTTTTTAGAACGCCTTTCGCAAAAACGGCAATTAAATTTTCTTGTCTCAATTATAGCATGATCCCATGCCTCTGTAAAGAAAAATTGAAAGCGGATAGAAGCGCCTCGGACATATCCGAGACGTTTCTATCCGCTTCCTCCTTGAATCGCTGGAAGTCCTGACCCACGGCCAGGGTGGCGGAGGTGAGGACAACGGGCCGCTCCTGCCGCCAGAGCGTCTGGCGGAGTTGGGCAGTCAAGTCGGCAATGGTGGCGCACAGCATGGTGCCGCCGTGGGTGTCCTCCTCGGTGTAAAACACCATATCCGGGTGGCCCTGGTGGAACAGGGACACGGAGGATGAGACATTTTTCAGCCGTCTGCGGGTGGCAGGTGTCAGCAGGCCGTGGAGCTGCCGGTCGATCACCGTCAGGCTCCGCTCCGGCGCGGCCAGCGATTTGGCATAGTGGTCGAAGGGCCTGCCCTCCGGCGGGTGGGCCAGCTTCCGCATGAGCGGTGCGGCGCTGTCGGCCAGCACTTCCGCCGCCAGCAGGAAGCGTTCTCCCCGCAGGCTGTGGGTGAGGGCGCGGATGTCCTCCGCCGCCAGGGTCACCCCAAACATCTGACGTGCTGTCTCCGGCAGCTTGTGGGCCTCGTCCACGATAAGGGCGCAGGCGTCCGGCAGGATGGGCTTTCGCCCGCTGCCCCGGTGAATGGCGTCCGCCAGCAGCAGGTTGTGGTTGCAGATCTGGAAGAGATACCGCCCGCAGTCACAGTCCTCCAAAAAGGCGCGATACCGGCAGTCCTCCCGCCCGCAGTCGCAGATCCGGGGGACGCAGACGCGCTCCCGGTCATAGTGACTCAGGTGGGCCGCCTCGTCCATGTCAAGCTGTCCCCGCAGGGAGAGCAGGGCCGCTCCGGCTTTCCAGTTCTTCTTTTGAAGATCCAGTTGGCCCAGCCGCTGCTCCAGCCGCGTATCGCAGACGTAGTGGGACTTCCCCTTGCGGATCACCGCCTGGAGGGGCTGGACGATCATGCCGTCCTCCGTCAGCACATCGGACAGCAGGGGAAGGTATTCGTCCCGCGCCGCAGTCTGGAGGGCGATGCTGGAGGTGGAGACCAGGATGGGCTTCCGCTCCAGCCCGCAGGCGGCCCGGAAACGGCTGTACACCGTCCCGGCCACCAGATAGGCGTAGGTCTTGCCGATCCCCGTACCGGCGTCACACAGGGCGATGCCGCCCTCCAGCATGGCCTCCAGCATCCGGTGGCAGAGCGCCGCCTGTTCGGGGCGCTCCGTCATGTTCCGGGCGGGGAGCAGGACTTTGAAAATCCTATCAATTTCGTTATGGGCATTCCGCCTGTTATCGTTGGTATTCATCCTAAATTCCCCTTAAATAGTTCATTTTTCATAGGTACTCATCGTATTCTCAGCTCGACCCCCGATGAGATATAGGGAACAGTAACGGATAAGGCTTGGCGGGCCTTCACGGACACATTCCAAGGGTCTCTACTGCTTTCAACCCAGGGGATGGCGGGCCGCTTTGCCAGAGCTGCCCCGCACAGGCTTTATCGCGGCCCTGGAGGGGGCTTTCGCTCTCTCCGGGCCATGGCGCGCACTGTGCGTCTGTCCGTGTGGTGATCCGTACTGCTGGTGTTCAATTTTCAAGGTGCAGAGGCTCTCGCCTTGGTTATATTGTAAAGGGTGCGGCTTTTCTTTTTTAGAGAGGAATCAGCACATTCCTGTGCTAATCTCGAACATTTTCTTAGATACCTGCCTTGAACTGTTCGAGCTGCCGGATGAGGTCCGTGATGGATTCCTTCAGATGTACAGTCTCTTGGTTCTGAACCTTGCCAAAAACCAGAAAGTCCAACGAGACTCCAAAAAGGATGGCGATTCGGGCAAGGAAATCCACTCCGCAGACATATTTACCGGCTTCAACGCGGCTCAGAACGCTCCTGTCCATGTTCAGCTCCTCTGCAAGCCTTTCCTGTGTATAGCCGTTTTGTTTGCGGATCTGGCGGATACGCGCTCCGCACTTTTCTTGGTCATAAAACATTGTTTGATCTCCAATCTCGAATTTTTGGGGTATGCGGCTTGAGATTGGGGTCATGGGTATTTCGCTATGTAGGGTTGCCATCGGAATTCATGTGTCAGATAATCCGACCAGAACCGACAAAAGAAACCGCCAGAGAGCTTTCTATACTCTCTGGCGGTTTTTCTCTCTATCGAATGGCTGGCTGGATAACACGTTCTGAATAGGTCGAATTTTGCGGTTTTTAGTTTAGGGTAATCCTCATGGGGGGCAACAATTTTTTTGGCGAATCGCCAAATCTGTTGTAAATAAGAAAAGCACCCATGATTTCCTCCAACGGACTAATCACAGGCGGACGCACAATAAGCCCCTGCTGTGAGAGCCGTTTTTTTTAATGGCCGCTCAACAGGGGTTCACTATTTTATTTAAAGAGTAGGATTATACCTATTAAATAGGTGTTATCATGGAATGTAAATATGAAAATCGGTAAGATAGAATATATCCGAGGTGACAAACTATGCCGATGGATATTCGTACGTATTTAGGCAAACGGGTTCAACAGGCAAGAAAGGCTTGTAAATTAACACAGCAAGAACTTTCTGACCAAACTGGAGTTTCAATTAAGATGATTCAAGGTATTGAAAGCGGGAGTGTTAATCCGTCCTATGGGATTCTTTTTCCAATCGTGAACCGCTTGGGTCTTACAACAAGTAACCTATTCAGTGTAGAGCCTGACGAACATGAGGAAGAAATCAACCGTTTCCTTGGAAAGTTCAGGGCTTGCAGTCGTGCTATTACTTCTGAAAAACAATCTAGAAAAAAGATGCAGAAAGTGGTAAAATAGA
>CAJUQN010000049.1 GCA_910588625.1 uncultured Oscillospiraceae bacterium | reverse complement strand
AAAGTGAACTAAGCAGACTCACTATAAATCGTCTGCAAATCTTATTATACGAGGGAACAAGCAATGGCAAAATCATTATTTGAGGAACTGGGCGGCAGATACAAAAGGCAAGGAGATTATCTAATACCGTGCATAGCTTTACCTGCCGAAGAAGAACAGTCAATAGGCATATGGGGACAGCGGCACTTAGACTATCTGAAGCAATACCGCAGGGTTACATACACCAATCTTCTCACAAGCGGCAGGCTCAATGCCTATCTTGTCGATGTAGACAGGCAGGCACAGGAACGCTTTGAAAGGCTCATAGAGGGCATGAAACAGGCACAGGGCATAACAGAACAGCTAAAGGAAGAAAATGCCTTAGAATGGACAGGACGGCACAATGATGTGAGGGCTTGTGCAAGGGAAGTTGTGGAAAGGGAAATCATATATTCATAGATTTATATATTGCAAATAATAATCAGGGGGCGAGGATATTTCCTTGCTCCCTTTGTATGTAAAATGTTGAATAAAATGGTATATCTTTATGAAATCTTCAAAACTGTACAGTACCCTTTTCCTATCAAAATCAAGAAAGGAAATGAACACTATGGATTTCATATTGAAAACAACAAATCTTAGTAGGAATTTTGGGAAACATTCTGCTGTAACGGATGTATCAATCCATGTACGGGAAAAAAGCGTTTACGGACTATTAGGTCCGAACGGGGCAGGAAAATCTACAATCCTAAAGATGGTAACAGGTATGCTTCGTCCAACATCTGGCACGATTGAATTTGCCAGCCATGCATGGAACAGACAGGACTTAAAGCATATTGGGGCTTTGATAGAAAATCCCCCGTTATATGAAAATCTGACGGCATTTGAAAATTTAAAAGTAAGGACTATTTTGTTAGGCTTACCAGAGCAGCGAATAAATGATGTATTAAAAATTGTGGATTTGCAAAATACAGGAAAGAAAAAAGCAGGACAATTCTCAATGGGGATGAAACAGCGGTTGGGGATTGCAATAGCATTGCTGAATCATCCGTCTTTGTTAATTCTGGATGAGCCGACAAACGGATTAGACCCGATTGGTATCGGAGAATTGCGAAACTTAATCCGCTCATTTCCACAGCAAGGGATAACAGTTATATTGTCAAGTCATATTCTTTCAGAGGTACAGCTTATTGCAGATGACATAGGCATTATTGCAAACGGTACGCTTGGATATGAGGGCGAAATGCAGCATAGTGGAAATCTTGAGGAACTGTTTCTCAAAGTCGTTGAAGAAAGCAGGAGGTAACAGGATGAAAAAATATATACGCTCAGAATGGATGAAACACAGACGGACTTTTGTAATGAAAATTCTTATCCTTGCCCCTGTTATTACGCTGCTTATGAATGTGTTTGCACCAATGTGGTATCAGCAAAATTCATTTAACTGGTGGTATATTTTGCTTTTCCCAGGCTGCCTTACTTTGCTTTGTACAATATGCGAGCAGCGGGACGGGGGAAAGATGAAATACAGAAGCCTTATTCCTCTTTCCATAAAGCTTGAAAATGTCTGGATTGCAAAAGCGACTGTTATATTGCTTTTTGACATTGCAGCAAACTTAGTATTCTTAAGTTTGAATATGCTTGGCGGCGTGGCAGTTTTCCTTATTTACGAAATTCCAATCAGTATATCGCTGATTCAGGCTACAGCGGGCATCTTTTGTATTATTGTGGCATCTATGTGGGAAATACCAGTCTGCTTGTGGCTGTCGAAAAAGGTTGGTGCATTTGCAACAGTTGTGATAAATGCAGGAATAGGCTCATTCTTAGGGGTAGCACTGGCGAATACTAAGTTTTGGATTTTTTGCCCGTATAGTTGGATATCCCGTTTAATGGTTCCTGCAATTGGGATATTGCCAAACGGTGTACCTGTTTCTGAAGAAGCAGGTAATTTACCAGTGCCAGTTGCGATGATTGTTTTAGCATTACTGTTTTCCGTGATACTAAGTTTCACTTTGCTAAGGCTCAGTGCTAAAAGTTTTTCACAGCAGGAGGTAAAATAGTGAGAACAATATTAAGGTGTATAAGAGCGAATTGTCTTAAAACGAAGCGTTCTATACTGAGTGTTATTTATGTACTTGTCCCTTTTGTATTGGCTTTGGCATTTGCAGGCTATTTTCATATTTCAAATTGGGACAGGACACTTAAGATAAGTGCTTTTCTTGAAATGATGGGTATCATATATCCGTTTTTGATTGGAATCACCGTGGGAATCATTGCACAGCAGGAAAGTCGGGCAGGACAGTATCAATTTATATTGAGTGCTGTCCCGTCAAGGGTAAGCGTTTATATCGGGGAAATATGTTTCTTACTGATAAATTCCTTATTATTTTGTGTAGTTGCTGTTGCCTGTTTTTCACTCCTTTTTCCGTTTGCTTCCATAAATGGCTGCATTCAGATTATAGGGCTTCTGCTTTTAGGTACTGCCCCTATATATCTGATACATTTCCTGTGTGCTTTCATGTTTGGTAAAAGTGCTTCTATGGGGCTTGGAATAGCAGGAAGTTTATTGGCGGCAATTATGCTCACGGGTTTAGGGGATATATGTTGGCAATATATTCCGTGGGCGTGGAGCGTCCGCTTTATGGATTTCTGGTGTCTTTCTGTCACGGACAGGAATGCTTATTTGCAGAGTTGCAATTCATTTTACGGTGGGATTATAATAAATGTAATGGTGGTGCTTGTGTTGTTTGCTATCGGCATTATTTGGATTAAGTTATGGGACGGAGGAAAAGAAAATGATTAAGAAAATGCTGTTGGTATGTGTATGTCTGATAGCTTTAAGTGTCTGTTTCACGGGCTGCAATAACAATCAAATATTGGATACGGCTGATAAGAATAATACGCTGAATGACACTCTTCCAAAATATGAGCTGAATACTGCTGATTATACGGAGATAAGCTTTGACGGAAAGACATACGCCATTACAGAAAGAACAACAAAAGCCTCTGATTTAGGTGAAGAAATTGGGCAGGTTTCTCAAAACATCACAACGGTTGAAGGAGATAAATTGCGGTATGGATATGTTTATATGCTTGAGGGAACAACGGATATTGCAGTAAATATCAATGAAAAATATTTTATTGCAGAATTGACAGATAAATAAAGGAGGATTTAAATTGGCACGGTTGTTGGTAATTGACGATGAAAAAGCCATTCTTGACTTAGTTAAGAATGGCTTGGAAAAAGATGGTCATATTGTTGCTATATGTGGAAGTGCAACGGATGTTGCGGTAGACCGCTTGAAAGATTACGATTTGATTTTGTTAGATATTATGATGCCAGATGTTGATGGATTCATGTTTTGCAAAAAAATCCGAGGGCTTGTGGATTGTCCGATTCTGTTTCTTACTGCAAAGGTTTTGGAAACAGACATCATCTACGGGTTAGGATTAGGGGCTGATGATTATATTACAAAACCTTTCCGAATAGGAGAACTGAGAGCCCGTGTTTCTGCCCATCTGCGGCGGGAAAGGCGGGAGCATCATAACACTTTAGGATTTGAGCAGGAAATCAAGTTTGATTTGTCCTCAAAGGAACTATCTGTAAAAGGGGAAAAAATCAGCTTAACCAAAAGTGAATATGAGATTTGCGAGTATTTAGCCAGAAACAGCGGACAGGTATTCACAAGGGAACAGATTTATGAAGCGGTCTTTGGGTTTGACGGTGACAGTGATGATTTGACAATCGCAACACATATAAGAAATATCCGCAGTAAACTGGCGGGATACGGCATTGCTCCGATTAATACAGTCTGGGGGGTTGGATACAGATGGGAAAGGCAAAATTGATTTCATTGCAAAAAGTTTTCTGGAGATTTTTAATCATTTTGATATCAGGTCTGTTCCTGTCAGTGGCAATTCCCTTCCTGCTTCTTGCACTGGCTTCAAGTGCAGGGTATGTGACCTATGCCAATAATGCGGAACATTCCGTGCAAAAAATATCTCCAATCATTGCTGCAGCTCCAGATATTACAAAAGTTGCCATCCCATCCTATTGTGAATATTTAATACTTGATACAGATTACAACATCCTTTATACAAATATGGATGTAACAGAACAGAGCAATGCATTAAAATTTGCAAAAACTGGAGAAAACAGTGACCTCACAAGTAGGACGCAATATCAATTCATACCGAGGGAAGAAGAATATTGTGTATTAAAATATTATGTAGGCTCACAGTATAAAAGTGACTGGATGCAGAAATATTTACCCGCCCCCGAAACCCTGTTGTTGATGCTCATAGGAATCAACTGCATTGCCGTTTGCATTTTTTTGACGCTGCGATATTCCAAAAAGCTGAAAGTACAGTTAGCACCGTTGACTATGGCTACAGAACAAATTCAGTATCAGAATCTTGACTTTGAAGTGGGAAGTTCCGAAATAAGCGAGTATAACGCAGTACTGTACTCCATTTCAAAAATGAAAGACAGTTTAAAATCATCTTTAGAGCAGCAATGGAAAATAGAACAATTACAAAGAGAACAGATTGCAGCACTTTCCCATGATTTGAAAACACCTTTGACAGTAATTCAAGGCAATATAGATTTAATAAGCGAAACAAAGCTTGACGATGAACAACAGTTGTATGCGAAGTATATTACAGAAAGTTCGGAACAGATGCAGTTGTATATTAGAACCTTAATTGATATATCCCAGACGGTTACGGGGTATCAGCTCCATTTAGAAGATATTGACCTAATTGAATATATGAAGCGGATTGAATCGCAGGCAAATTCATTGTGTATTACAAATGGGATATGTCTGCACATGGAAATAGAAACAAGTGAAAGATATTTCAAAGCAGATAAATTGTTGTTGGAACGGGCAATTATGAACGTCATTCACAATGCGTTAGACTATTCGCCACAAGGAGGAAACCTTTATGTAACGGCACAGAAAGCTGACGGATTTCTGAAAATATCTGTAACCGATGAGGGAGATGGCTTTACTCCCGAAACATTGTATCATGCAAAGGAACAGTTTTTTATGGGGAACAGAAGTCGAAATTCAAATCTGCATTTTGGTATGGGGCTTTATATTACAAGCACTATTGTCACTCAGCATAATGGACAGCTCATATTAGAAAATTCTTCTGAAACAAAAGGCGGACAAGTCACAATTAAAATTCCATATTAGAATTTCATGGGCGATGCAAATAGTATCGCTCATTATTTTTAATCTTTATGAAATCTTCAAAAATAGCCTGTACTATTTTGAAAGTGAAAGGATGAAATGAAATGTTGCCCACCAAACAAAAAAAACGATGTTTCGGTGAGCCGATTTGCCGTGCTTTGAACACTCTCCGACTTCGCTTTTTGGAGTTTGGAGAGATTTTTTATGTTCTTTTTTCGGGCGGTCATCCATCTGCTCATACAAAGTAAAGTTTATCAATACATAGCATATCGGGAAAAGGCAGGAAAGGGAACTTACTCAGAGGATTGAAAAATTGTACGAAGATGCAGTAATAGATAACTTGTTCTCCCGTGATGCGTACACGGCGCAAAAGGCCCGCCTTGTGGAACAGCGTGACGATGCACATAGGGCCGAGGCTGAAATCCAAGCAGAACTCTTTGAGCGAACCCGTGACTGCTCTATCTATATGGAACGATACCGGCTCTATGCTGATATGGAAGTGTTACCGGATGATGCGATAGCTGATCTGCTTGACCGTGTTACAGTGTGGCCGGATGGCCGCTTGGAGGTTTCGTTGAAATTCCTTAACGAGCTGCCTGTCTCGGCTGTGGCAGAGCAGAGAACGAAAACCACTGAATAGGTCATCTAAAAAATTTCAAAAATTTATTAGTTCTGG
The DNA here is from genome assembly GCA_910588625.1 of uncultured Oscillospiraceae bacterium. Classification (GTDB taxonomy): domain Bacteria; phylum Bacillota; class Clostridia; order Oscillospirales; family Oscillospiraceae; genus Enterenecus. Next base: position 14,601 of record CAJUQN010000049.1, on the reverse strand, counting down.
CTTGACATTAGCAGACTTGAGACACACGGCGGCATCCGTTATGCTCACGCTGAATATTCCCGATAAGTATGCCCAGGCTCGAGGAGGCTGGGCAACCAACCACACCATGAAGGCAGTATACCAGCACATGATGGCCTCAAAGCGGAGCGCGGTGGATGATGAGATAGACGCCTATTACAGCGGTCTTCTGGAACAAGCGGGGAATGGGACCCCGCATATTGTGTGATTTCTCGTGTGATATCTCATTCCGGCATATGATAATTTTTGCGTTTTTCCGCATTGTGGGACAGAATGTAGGAAAAGAGCAGGGGGAATAGGTTCGCCCCCCAAACTGTTGCGTCACAAGGGTTTCGAGAAAATCAAGCCCTCGGCCTCTTTGGAGGTCGGGGGCTTGATTGGGGTAAGTGTGCAAAATCGCTATTTTCGGAAAGCGTTGCGGCACAACAGCTTTCCGACGTTTAAAGCGAAATTGCAGGCAAGTCACCGGCAGGAGCCCTTGATTCTTCGAATTACTCCGCAGGCGATTTTTGTGCCGGAATGTCCAGATGGCTGGGTGGTAAAGTCGTCGGGATAGTCATGGATAATAACTGTCCTGCCAATTACCTCGTCGATAGAAAAACGATTAGTCAGAAACAGAGAGAGGGCAAGCCCGTTGTTCCCAAACAGCGGCGGCAGATCTCCTGCGTGATAAGGGTGTCCGCAACCGTCGGGATTGTAATGGGACATGGCGTCTGCAAGCGGATCGTCCATATTGCCGCCGCAATCGGCGCCCTCATGGATATGGAACCCAAAGACCCGCTCTTGGCAGGGAATGTCCGACTGAGGCAGGCCGGTGACTTGGGCGAGGACGATTACTCCCTCATTGGCTTGATACAGCCGCACGCTGCCCGATATGCCAGGATAATTTTTGCTGCCCGCAATGCTGGCTGCCGCCTGGGGCCTGCCGCGCAGAATCGATAGAAGATCGACCGTAGAACGGTTGCAGGACGGTGATCTGTTCATAAGAAGCACCCCCGATCAATACTCTGTACAGCATCGTATGCGGGCGGCGGGTGCAGCGTACAGCTGCTTCCCTCCGAGCAGGCATGATTTCGGCCTTTTCGGGCAATCTATTGCCGAGGTGACTTTGATGGATAAGAAAACGGCAAGGATTTCTCAATCAACCCCAGATCAGGCGGAACGTCCTATCCCGCTTGAAATTTACCCGGTCATTGACAACGACCTGGCGCGGGATAACGTAGAGAACGATCTGCCTACCGCTGATTTAGAGGAGCTTCAATAGGCGGTATGTTATCCCACAAAACCGCAAATCAAAGGCTTGAGGTGATTTGTCATGCATTATTCCGACCTAAACGCCCTGCTGCGCGCCGAGCCAGAGGCAAAGCATTATTTCGACACCTTCCCGGACTACGCCAGGGAGCAGATCAACACCCGGTCAGACAGCGTCAACTCCTTTGCCAGCCTAAAGGACTATGCCCAGGACCTTCTGCGCGGCGACGATTGACATGGCAGATGAAAACCACCCTCAGCAGGGTGGTTTTCATTTTGTCCACCCGTATGGGTTTGGCCTTTGCGCAAAAAAGTCTTCGACGCGGTTTTGTAAACGCTGTAATCATATCAACGATGTTCAAGAACTGGACCTGCTCAATATGGTATGTCCTTGCGCCTGGTAGTGTTTTGTGATATAATTTTCAAATCCTCTCTCGTTAAAGGAAGGAGTCTCCATTGTGAAAAAGGGAAAGACCAGAAAACCGATGGGCCGTACCGGCGGTATGTTGCTCAGCCTGCTGATCACGGCGGCGATAGGCTTTGCCTATTTTTATGTGTCGCTGCCCGCCATCAACCTCCAATCCGGCGACTTTTACAGGTTTCTGGGCCTGCTGTGCGTGGTATACACCATCTGCGTGTTCTTGCTGTCCGCCCCCGGCGGCAAGACGGATACCGTGGTGCGCACACCGAGGGAGAAGATCAAAGAGTGGTTCGGGTATACAAAAAAGAGCTGTCTGCCCGTGATGATCCTCTTCGTGGCAGTGATCGCCGTCGCCCTGGTGGGGCAGATCGTTTCTCTGCCCATTTTCCGGGCAGCCGACTATCGGCAGCTGCTCACGGTCCAGACCGGGAACTTTGCCGCCGACATCGCGGAGATCTCCTTCAACGAGATCCCCACCTTGGACAAAGACTCCGCCAACTATCTGGGGGACCGGCAGATGGGCACCCTCAGCGACATGGTCAGCCAGTTTGAGTATTCCAACGACTCCGCTCAGATCAACTACCAGGGCAGGCCCGTCCGGGTGGCCCCCGTCGCCTACGCCGACCTGATCAAGTGGTTCACCAACCGGGGGACCGGCCTGCCCGCCTATGTGATGGTGGACATGGTCACCCAGGAGGCCACCGTCACCCGGCTGAGCGAGGGCATCAAATACTCCTTCTCCGAGCCGCTGAACCGGAACATCGTGCGCCACCTGCGCTTCCGGTATCCCACCATGATATTCGCCACCCCGGAGTTCGAGATCGACGAGAGCGGACATCCCTGGTGGGTGGCCCCCCGGGTGGTCAAGCGCGTCGGCCTGTTCGGCGGGGCGGACATCCAGGGCGCCGTGCTGGTGGACGCTGTCACCGGTGAGAGCCAGTACCATGAGCAGGTCCCCAACTGGGTGGACACCCTCTACGTCCCTGAGCTCATCATGCAGCAATACGACTACTACGGCACCCTGGTCCACGGCTTCCTCAACTCCATCCTGGGCCAGCGGGACGTGACCCAGACCACCAGAGGCTACAACTATATCGCCATGAACGACGATGTGTATATGTACACCGGCGTCACTTCCGCCAACGCCGACCAGTCCAACCTGGGCTTCCTGCTCACCAACCAGCGCACCAAGGAGACCCACTTCTATACCGCCCCCGGCGCCACCGAGTACGCGGCCATGGCCTCCGCCCAGGGTGTGGTCCAGGATCTGGGCTACACCGCCACCTTCCCCATCCTGCTGAACATCGCCGGGGAGCCCACCTATTTTATCCCGCTGAAGGACGCCACAAACCTGGTCAAGACCTACGCCATGGTCAATGTGGCTCAGTATCAGCTGGTGGCCACCGGCGACAGCGTTCCTACCTGCGAACAGAAGTATATCCAGATGCTGGCCGACAAGGGCGTGACCCAAGTGGAGGAGCTGCCTCAGACCCAGGCCAGGGGGAAAGTGGCTGAGATCAGAACCGCCGTGATCAATGGGAACTCCTATTATTTCATTCGCCTGGAGGACGAGGGGGTATTCTATTCCATCTCTGCCGCCCAGAACCGGGAGGTGGTCACACTCAACGAGGGCGACACGGTCACCATCGACCACGCCGTTGCCGCGGAGGGCGGCGGCACCTCGATTTTGGACGGATATGCCCTGAGCGTGGAGCGCCGGGCGCCGGCCGCAGGGGGTTCACACTGATCCTCATACAGAGGCGCGGCGCCTGCGGCCACCCTTCCTCCACGGCAAGGACTGGTTGCTCAAGATTTAGAAGCCGGCGCGGCCCGCTCCCAGGGGAGCGGGCCGCTTGTTTTTCGTGTTCACATTATTTCAGCTTCAGCCCGTCCGAGAAGGCGCTCCCCACCTTCTCGCCCAGTTTGTGATAGGCGTTGTTGACGGGGTCGAAGGCGATGGGGGCCAGTTTAGCCACATCCACCTTTCCGTCCGTGGTGAGGACGCTCTCATCCACGCTGACGTTGACGATTTCGCCCAGCAGGCGGCAAGTCTGGGGATCGTAGCTTACCAGTCTGCACTCCACCGCCATGGCCAGCTCGTCGATGAGGGGCGCGTCCACGAACTCGCTTTTGGTAGTGTGGAACCCGGCCTTCGCCAGCTTGTCCGGCACGTCGTTGGCGGACACCACCCCCACATAGTCGCACTCCATCACGTGGGTGGCGTCGGCCATGTGGACGGTGAATGCCTTGCGTTCCAGGATGTTTTTGGTGGTCTTATGCCCGGCGCTCAGGCACATGGACAGCTCGGTGGTGTCGCTGATGCCGCCCCAGGCGGCGTTCATGGCGTCCGGTGTGCCGTCTGGGCCATAGGTGGCAATGATGAACACCGGCTGGGGATAGGTGTAGGGCTTTGCTCCAAAGTTTTTCCTCATGATGGCATCCTCCTCAGATTATTTTGAAATGAAATGTTGTCCTCTGCTTTGCACCATGTTCCATATTTCTTCCGCGGTCCTGTCGATCTGCTCTTGACTGGAAATGGACGGTGTGCCATCGCCGCTTTGGGGACCATAGGTCCCGAAGCCCGCGTGACACCCACCCTCAATGACCACTTCGATTGTGTCGGCAGGCAGGTTGCTTTGATTGACTGCGTATTTTTTAGCGTTGAGCACATGGTCCTCGGAGCCGCAGACCGACAAAACCGTCAAATCAGAGCCGCTCAGGTCCTTGGTGGAATAGGCGGCCAGCAGGATCAGGCCGTCAAATTCACCGCTGTGGCTGGCCGCGTAATTCGCCGCCATGGCACCGCCCAGGGAGTGCCCGCCCAGATACCAGGCATCGATATCCGGATACTGTTGAGTGATCCCATCTGCCGCGTTCACGTCCAGCACAGCCAAATTCCAGGGCATTTTGAGGAGCACGCAGAAGATCCCTCGCTGTGCGCACGCACGCATCAGCGGCGCGTAGGCGGTGTACTCCACCTTCCCGCCGGGATAGAAGATCAGCCCGGATTGGGGATTATCGGGCAGGAACAGAAGGTTTCCATCCTCCGCCTCGCTCACTGTGATATGGCCGTCTGACGCCATGGCCTGCACCGCCGCCTCCTCGGCGTGATAGTAGTCACTCACATAGACGGCACAGCTGATCCCGCACAGCAGGATAATCGCCAGGATCACAGCGACCACCGCATATATCCTCTTTTTGCGGACAACTGCCTGCTGCCGCGTCATGAAGCGCCACCTCCCAATTCCAATAGTCGTTTGCCGATCCCCGTAAAAAAGGCCCTGTGTCCTTGCTCCGAAAAATGGACTCCGTCGAAGGTTAGCTCCACGTTCCAATCATTGGCGTCCGCGAAGGCGATGCCCAGCTTTTGGGCCAGCCCCTGGTATCGCGCACCCAGGCGTTGAGAGGTCTCAACGATTTTGGGATCGTCTACCCAGGCCCCCGGTGCCATGGGCGGTGGCGCGATCAGCAGGAGCTGACAGGACAGGGTCTGCTTCAAAAGCGCCGCTAAAAACCCCTCCATCCGCTCCCCACAGCCTGCGGTGGAGAGGCCGGGGGCCTGAAGCAGATCGTTGCTCCCCAGCATAACGGTGACGATGTCCGGCTGCTGACGGCAGACCATTTGGGCAAGCGATTCAACGTCCCGACTGTTCCGGGGGATGGATCGTCCATTTTGTCCCGCGTTGAAAATATCCCAGCCCTGTGCTTGAAGCAGGGCAGTCCACCGGACGCTTTCCGGGTATCGCCCGCCAAGGCAGGACCGGGGATCGTACCCATAGGTATTGGAATCCCCATAGCATAAAATCCGGCGTACCATGGGCTCAGCGCTCCGCATCTTGCAGGCGGACGAGGAGCCCCCGGCATCCTGCCAGAACATCCTGCCAGGTGATCTCAAAGTCGCCGGTGTACCACGGGTCCTTGACATCGCCAGGGCGGTCCGTGTAGTCCATCAGCAGATGCAGCTTGCCATCGTGATCGCCGCCGCAAATGCGGCGCATATTCCGTAGGTTGGCCCGATCCATTCCAATCAACAGATCGAAACGGTCGCAATCGGCGCAGGTGAGCTGCCGGGCGGTCTTGCCCGCGCAGCTGATGCCGTACTCGGCCAGCTTCCTGCGGGCTGGAGGGTAGACCGGATTGCCGATTTCCTCCGTGCTGGTGGCGGCGGACTCGATGTAGAATTGTGATTCCAGGCCAGCTTTTTTCACCAAGTCCTTCATCACGAACTCTGCCATGGGGCTCCGACAAATGTTCCCATGGCAGATAAAAAGGATGCTCGTCATCATTTACACGCTCCATGACGGAATTTTCCTCAGTATAACACACTTCAGCCGCCACGTCGAGGCCCATCTCCAGGTGGGCGGAGGTGGTAATCCGCTCCGCCAGCTTCAACTTAGACCAGCCGAACTGTCGGACCGCCCGGATGTACCATGCGTTCTCCTGGAGAGTCAGTTCTGCCTCCAAAATGACCACGTTCTGGGTCCAGCCGATGGTCATGGCCTCCGCCATCACTTCTGGGGCCTCCTCATAGGCACGGTAGAAATTCCGCATCCGTCGCAGATTCCGTGGAGAAAACCCAGGAACGTCAGAATGGGCGGCGCGCAGATACTCAGCGGCGGCCACCGCCGCGCCCTTTTCCCGCCTGGCGCTGACTAGACGGCCAATCTCACGGTATAGTTCCATCTGCGGCTGAACCGTCGCTATCAGCTGGTCCAGTGCGGCGTACAGGGCGCTGTAATCGGTTGATTTTCTGACATTCATAGGCTACTCCTTTCTGGCGCTGTGCGCCTGATTTCGGGGCGGAACAGGCCAAAACAGGAGGCAATCATGTGACCGAACGCTGTCCTAAGACTGTTCCAGCCACATCTTGAATTGCTCCGCTGTGATGACACCCGCCTCGCACTCCGCCTTTTTCTCCCTGGCCTTCTCACCCCAGGCATAGAAAGTCTCCCGCGTGAGTTTTCCGGCTTTGATCCAAGCGAAGCGTTTTTTATATTCACGCCGTTACATGACAAACAGAGGTTCGCCGCGTTTGCGTTTCTCCCAGACTCGGGGGGTGCCGATTTCCCTGCAGGAGCGGTTCCCGTTGATGGCCCGGTCACAGTATTGTGCGGTAGTCCGGCCCCGAATGATAAAATATCTGCCGCAATTTTTGCATATCCGGACCTTCATTTCCCTCCGGACGCACTCTTTGAGGTGAAACCCGACGAGGTCCCGGACGGTTTGAGGCCGCAGCACTTCCGTAAAAATATCCGGTCCGGCGAGTTCAAACCGGGTGGACAGTGTTTCAAAGCAAAACGGCCCGTCAGAGCCGTCCTTACTCGCCTGCCCATAATACCGCGCCATTTTCTCCGCCACAGGCAGGTCCGTGCCGTCAATGTCCAGAACGGTTCGGAACAGCTCCATGATCTGTCGCTGTATCAGGGACAGTTCGGCGGGAATGGCGGCGAACTCATTCGCCGGTATCAGCTTCTGGATTCCCGCGAAATCATGCCGCAGTACACTCCACAGGCGCTGCCGCCACTCCAGTGAGAGTAGCTCAAAATAGATGTGGACATCGGTCAGCTGTTTCAGCTGGCTGACGGCCTGATCGGCGAAGCGGACGTCCTTCGTGCGGCGCAGTTCCTGGAGAGACGCCGCGATGCTGTTAAACAGCGGTTCATACGCGCGGATATCCAGATAAAGTAGGGACAAAAGGCTTTCCGGAAACAAAAATTCCTTTTTTACACGCGCAGAGGTTTTCTCCGGGCCGGACTCCGTGCGATCATCCCGGTCTGTCGAGGCCGCGTCGTATTCGTAATACTCCCGTCCGTTGCAAATATAGGTCTTGAATGTATAACCTGGCATATGTTTCCTCCTCTGTGTGGGGATGTATCCCCGGAAATCCCGATATTCTTTTTGGACATGTCGAACATGATTTGCCAACGCTCCGCGCCTATGGTATACTGACCAAAAGAGAAATCAGGGCGGTGACAGCCGTGTGCGCAAAGAAAAAAGCCAGCTCCAATAAAACGTGGAAGCTGGCCGGAGAACCAATCTATTCCGCTTCTCTGACCTCAACAGAGCGCGAAAAAATCGAGGAAGAGTTTTGGGTATACAAACGTCTTCGGGGCCTTGACAGCAGGGGAATCCCCAACGTGACCCCCGCTGAGGCACGAACACATGAGCGCGCCGTCCAGACCGTGGCGGGCGTTCTGTGCCAGCACTACGCCGGGCGGTTCCAGCGGTCCACCGTTATCAAGGTGATTGCCGCCACGGCGGCGGTCCCGGCCAACCTGCCGAAGCGCATCGCAGACCGCCTGGATTTCCTCATGGGGGCGGCGCTGTGGCTGCTGGACTATCTGGAGGACGCCTGCGATGACCCGGACGAGTATCTGGACCTGCTCCCCGACGAGCCCATCAGGGAATTAGAATACTATATGCCCTGCGCCGAGGACCTGATCCACGATCAGGACACCATCCTGCGCATGGTGACGGTGCTGGAGGGCGGAGAGAAAACATATCGAAAAGAGTTTCGCGCCCTGCTGGACCTTATCGACCCGGATACCGCGGCGAAGCTGCGGGAGGCGTTCAAAGCCTCGCTGCTGGACTACTTGGACCGGGCCTTGGAGATATATGACCGCCTCAAGCCCGCTGTCAGTTCAGGTTTGCCGGACCTTATGGATGAGCTGGCCCGGCCCAGCGACCCGCTCCGCAAGGCGGACCGCCGGTCCGAGCTGCCGGAGATCTATTTCCTGCTTTTGGCCCCGGACCTGATCTGCCATCCGCAGTCCAGAATACAGGAGGAGTTTCACTCCCGAAGGGCATCGGAGCTGCTGGCGGGCTATGGGACCAGCGTCCCTTACGAATTGTGCGCCGCCTATCTGCTGCTGGAGCGGGAGGGGGACGCGCTGGCCAATCTGAACGCCCTGACTGCCGTGGTCATGATCTGCGCCCTCCGGCATCTGCCTTGGGCTCAGGACGACTTCGGAGCGAGGGCGGGACTGTTTGAAACAGGTACGCCGGACTACCGATTGCAATATGAATACTGCGAGGAACCAGCGGAGAACGGTGAGGAACCGCTGGAGCTGGAGTGGCGGCTCTCCGAGACCCAGCTGTTCTTCCTGGCCACCGGCGTGGTCCTGCCCCGGGACCGGATGCCCTCGGACAAATTGAGACGCTGGTTCATCCGTCAGGGGGTGGAGGAGCAGCGGGCCCGTGAGCTGGCCTGGGCGGCGTTCATGGCCTACTTTTCCGAGAGCGAAGGGGACGGCTGGAAGGATATCGACCTGTTTGGCGATGATGGGGAAGATGAGGAGCCTGTCCCCGAGGAACCAGCCCTGGACGAACCTGTGGAGCCCGGCGAAACCGTATCTGACAGCGGCGCTTTGGAGGAGCAGAACCAGGCCCTGGCCCGTCAGGTGAAGGAACTGCGGGTTGCGCTCCACGATGCGGAACGGACTTCCAACCGCCTGCGGGAGCAGCTCCGGGACGCGAAGCAGAGCTGGGAGGTGGACCGCTCCGAGCTGGTCCAGCTCCGGGAGACACTCTACCGTCTGCGGGCCGAAGAGGACGCCGAGGCTGAGGATAGCGGCCCGCTGGTGGAGCTGCCCTGGCAGGTGAAGCGGCGGGTGGTGGTGTACGGCGGCCACGACAGCTGGCGCAAGGCGGTGAAACCCCTGCTGCCCGGCGCTCGGTTCTACGACCGAGAGGAGCTGGCGGACCTGAATACCGTTCGGGGCGCGGACGTGGTATGGCTCCAAGTCAACGCCATGTCCCACAAATACTACAAGCGTGATGAAATGCTTGAGCTGTATATTTGTTATGCAGCCATTGAAAGGAATCCGCGTCCTGGATCTGACCACCATCAACCCGTTCACAGGTACGGAGTTTTCCGATTATGGAGCGGAAGTCATTAAGGTGGAGCGCCCCGGGAGCGGGGATACCATCCGGGCATATCCCCCGTTTATCGGCGAGGTGAGCGCCTACCACTGCTATACGGACCGCGGGAAGAAGAGCATCACTTTGAACATCAGAGCCGACTCGGGCAAAGAGGTCCTGAAGCGGCTGGTGGCGGACGCCGACGTCCTGCTGGAAAACTTTAGAAACGGCACTATGGAAAAGCTGGGGCTGGGTTTTGAGGAGCTGTCCAAAATCAACCCCGCGCTGGTGTACGGTAAGCTGTCATCCTACGGCAGTACCGGTCCCCAGAAGGACTATATCGCCTATGATATTGCCGTTCAGGCTCAGAGCGGCATCATGGACGCCACGGGGGACCCGGCGGGGGAGCCCTCCCGGGTGGGCTGCTACATCAGCGACCACCTGTCCTGCACCTATCTGGGGACGGCGGTCATCCTGGCTCTCTACCACGCCAGGAAAACCGGCAAGGGCCAGCGGGTGGAGGTGTCCATGCTGGATTCGGTGGTGAGCGTCATGGGGGAGAAGGTGGCCGCCCTCAACTGCGGTGAAAACGCCTCCCGAACAGGGCATCTCCACGACGCATACGCTCCCTATGACATCCTGCCCTGTCGGGACGGCTGGGTGGCACTGGCCGTCACCAAGGACAGCCAGTGGGCCGCCTTCTGCCGGGAGTTTGGCCGGGAGGATTGGATTGGGAAGTATTCGTCCAACGATGACAGGCGGGCGTCTTATCTGGAGGAGCTGCGCCCTATGCTGGTGCAGCTGCTGGCCAATATGTCCCGCAGTGAATTTGAGCTACGCTGTGTGCAAGCAGGCGTACCCGCCGGCCCGGTCAACACCATGGAGGAGGCCGTTGAAAACGAGCATCTGAATGGCGCCAAGTGCTTCATCAGCAATATGGGTCCCAACGAGGGAGACTTCGTCACCATCCTGGCGGTGACCGACCCCACCAAGGGGTACGGCGGCATGTCCACCATCATTGTGGACCGCAACACCCCGGGCTTTACCATCGGCAAGCGCGAGGAGAAGATGGGCATCCGGGCGGCTGACGTGTCCGAGCTGATTTTTGAGAACTGCCGCGTTCCAAAAAGCAATCTGCTGGGTCCTGAGGGCAAGGGCTTCAAGATCTTTATGGAAGCTTTGGACGGCGGGCGCATCGGTATGGCCTCGCAGGCCCTGGGCATCGCGGAGGAGGCCCTGCGTTTGTCCAAGGATTACTTAAAGGTGCGTGTCCAGTTTGGCAAGCCCCTGGAGAAGCAGCAGGGCCTGCAGTGGTATGTCGCCGACATGGCCACCAAGATTGCCGCCACTCGGGCTCTGATCTACGAGGCTGCTATGACCATGGACCGCGGCGAAAAGTGCACGGAGATCGCGGCAATCGCCAAGTATTATGCCTCTGAAATGGCGGTGGAAGTGACCAACAAGGCCCTTCAGATTTATAGCGGCTACGGCTATATGCGGGAGTATCCCCTGGAGCGTATGTATCGGGACGCCCGCATCATCCCCATCTATGAGGGCACGTCCGAGATTCAGAAGAACATCATCGCCCGTGAGGAACTGAAGGGCTGAAGATGAGACGTTTGGGGCGCCGCTGGATTCTGGCGGCGCCCAGCTTTTGACAGGAGGAATTGTAATGAAGCCGGTGGATTTGGCCCAGCTGTTGGTGGGACAGCGCATGGAACCGCGGTATATGGAATATAACTGGCGGGACGTGGCTTTATATGCTCTGGCTGTGGGCGCCAAGCAGCAAGACTTGATGTATACCTATGAAAAAGACATGAAGGCACTTCCCAGCTATGGCACCATCCCCTATTGGGGTACAGTGAATGTGCGCCCCTATCAGTGGATGCCACTGCCGGCGTCTATGCTGGCCAACGAAATTATTAAACCCACCATTTCTTTTTTAAATATGGACCATGAACTGGTGATGTACCGCCCTATCGATCCCATCAAGGGCACGTTTCAATATCAGGACCGCATCACCGATGTGTTTGACCGGGGTGAGGGCAAGGGTGCTGTTGTAAAAACCCAGCTGGATGTCCGGGACGAGGCCGGTAACCTGGTGTGTATCAACCGTTCCACCACCTTTTTTCATGAGGCGGGGGGATTTGGCGGTCCTCCTATGCCAAAGAGTGAGGTGGTCATCCCAGACCGTATTCCAGATTATCAGGAGGACGACTATATCAGCCCCATCCAAAATTTGCTCTACCGCCTGACCGGTGACACAAACCTGGTCCATGTGGATCCGGAATACGCTCAAAAAATGGGTTTTGACAAGGCGTTTATGCAGGGACTGTGTTCTTTCGGTTTCTGCTGTCGGATGGCCATTGGCACCCTGGTTCCAGGCCAGCCGGAACGCATGAAGCGTATGACAGCCCAAATGACTTCCGTGCTTTATCCTGACACGCCAGTCAGGTTCCAGCTCTGGAAGCTGGAGGAGGGAAAGGCATGTTTCCGCTTTTTGAATCTGAACACTGGAAAACCTGTGCTCAACCGTGGCGCTTTTGAATGGCAATAGTTTTGCAAAGCTGATATCGCAAGTCTTCATTCCCAAATGGCTTTGTTATAGGTGTTGTGGTATCGTTGTCGCTGGAAAGGAGGCAAACCCATGGCAGAAAACAAAACCCCGCAGGTCACTGTGATCGACCCTGTCGGGCAGGAAAAGGCCAAGCTGCGGGTAGCGGCATACGCCCGGGTCAGCAGCGACTCCACAGACCAGCTCAACTCCTATCTGGCCCAGGTGGACTACTACACCCGCCACATTGGAGAGAACCCGGACTGGGAACTGGCAGACCTCTATGCTGATGAAGGCATCAGCGGTCTTGCGACCCGGAACCGGGATGAGTTCAACCGCATGATGGCGGACTGCCGGGCCGGGAAGGTGGACCGCATCCTGGTCAAGTCCATGTCCCGCTTCGCCCGGAACACCAGCGACTTCCTGCTGGCGATGCGGGAGCTGACGCGGCTGGGCGTCACCATCCGCTTCGAGAAGGAGAACATCGACACCGGCAAGCTCACCTCGGAGCAGACGGCCACGATCTACGCGGGCTTTGCCCAAATGGAGTCCACCAACCACTCCAGCAACATGAGGACCAGCGTCCGGATGCGGATGGAGCGGGGCATCTTTACCCCGTCCTCCATGCCCTACGGCTACCGCCTGAATGGCCTGGAGCCGGAAATTGTTCCCGAGGAGGCCGAGGTAGTGCGGTACATCTTCGCCTCTGCATTGCGCGGACAATTGGAACTGATCAGTGGCACGATCATCACAGAGGAAAAGGAGGAGAGCGCATGAATGCGCAGGTCAAGACCCCGAGAAAGGTCACCGTCACCCCGGCGGACCCCAAGTACGCCGAGGCCGGGAAGGACATCCGCAAGCGCCACCTGCGGGTGGCACCTTACTGCCGGGTGTCCACCGGCAGCGAGGAACAGCTCACCAGCTTCACCGCCCAGATGGACTATTACACACAGCGCATCGCCGACACCGAGGGCTGGACCATGGTGAAAATGTACGCCGACGGGCCTGTTAAAATAGGACTAAATCAGAAACACCCCACAGCAAGGGGCGCACTGGTTTAGTCCTGTTTTTATTCTATGAACATAGAAGGAGGCCAAAATGAGCAAAACAGCCAAAATTACGGCAATCTGTAACCAGAAAGGCGGAGTTGGCAAGACTGTAACAACGGTCAATTTGGGAATCGGGCTGGCACGGGAAGGCAAGAAGGTCCTCCTGGTGGACGTAGACCCCCAAGGTTCGCTTACCGCCAGCCTGGGCTATCAGCACCCGGACCAGCTTGAAGGGACCCTTGCCGATGTGCTGGGATTTATCATTACGGACAAGCCTGTACTTCCCGGAATGGGTATCATCCATCAGACGGAGGGCGTTGATCTTCTTCCCGCCAACATTGAGTTGTCCGGTCTGGAGGTCACGCTGGTGAACACCATGAGCCGTGAGACAATTCTGCGCGAATTTCTGAACAGTGTCCGGGAACAGTACGATGTGATTCTGCTGGACTGCTGCCCGTCCCTGGGTATGCTGACCATCAATGCCTTAGCCGCTGCTGACGAAGTAGTAATTCCCATGCAGGCACACTACCTCTCCATCAAGGGCCTTGAACAGCTTATCCATACCATATCAAAAGTGAAGCTGAAAATCAACCCCTGTTTGGATATTGCGGGTATTCTCATAACCATGGCGGATATGCGGACCAACTACTCCCGCGAGATCGTGGAGCTGCTGAGAAACGCCTACGGCAGCGGTGTGCGGATATTTGACAGCATTATCCCTCTGTCCATCCGAGCGGCAGAAACCAGTGCGGAGGGCCGGAGTATCTATCTCCATGACCCTGCCGGTAAAGTCTCCGCCGCATACGCAGCGTTGACGCAGGAGGTCCTGGCATGAAAAGCAGCGCCAGCAAGATACAGTTAACCGGCTTTCATGATTTATTTCAGGCTGGTGGAACATCGGAGGTCAGCGGCGAGACTGTGCAGGAAGTTCCTCTGTCAGAACTGTTCCCCTTCAAAAATCATCCCTTCCAGGTGCGGGATGATGAAGCAATGCAGAAAACGGTGGAGAGTATTGCACGGAGCGGTGTTCTGTCCCCCGCTATTGTCCGGCCCCGGCAAGAGGGCGGCTATGAGATCATAGCGGGCCACCGACGCAAGCGTGGAAGCGAACTGGCAGCACAGTAAGGATAGCACACTAACCATCACCGTCATTGAAGCCCTTTTGAAAGCGGAACATCCCGCCACTGTGCAGGTGGTTCTCAAACAAACGAGGTTACATCAATATTTCCCGCAATCCTACACTGCTCAGCAGATGGAAGAAGTCATCGTGTCCCTGCTGGAAACGTGGAGCGTTCAACACAAATAGAAGGGAGCTATTATCATGGCAGATTTACAAGCGGCGCTTGCGGAGGCGGTCAAGCTGAACCAGCACATTACGCAATTTCCGGGGCTTTTTTTGCGTTTAAGGAGGTTTGCTTTACGAAAACAAACGAAAACAGCAACAATTT